>PLHP01000286.1 GCA_003138955.1 Acidobacteriaceae bacterium
GGGCAGCAGTTCGTGTTTAACCTGGTTGACGGGCTGATCCGGATCGCGATGTTCCTGCTGTTTGTGTGGGGCGTTTCGCTGTGGAAGGACATTCGGCGCGTGTACGAGTACCACGGGGCTGAGCACAAGACGGTGTTTGCGTTCGAGAATGGCGATCCGCTCGAAACCGGAGCGGTGCAGAAGTATTCGACGTATCATCCGCGCTGCGGAACCAGTTTCCTGATGACGGTGATGATCATCTCGATGCTCGTGTACATGGCGATTCCCGTGCACACTTTCTGGGCTCGATTCGGCATTCGTATCGCGCTCCTACCCGTGATAGCAGGGGTTTCCTACGAGATCATTCGCTTTGCCGCCAAGCATCGCGGCTCGCTCTTCGCGCTGATGACAGCGCCCGGCCTTTGGCTGCAGCGGATCACGACCCAGCCTCCGGATGACAGCGAGGTCGAGTGCGCGATCGTTGCGCTGGATGAAGCCATGAAGCTGGAGAAGACGCACGGCGGCGAGTTGGTCATTGCGTAGGAGTCGTTCGCTGTCCGCTATTCGTCGTTCGCTATTCGCTGCCGCGGATTGATCGTCTTCTGGATTCCGGAAAACATCACAAAGTCATTGTTTATCCGTCGCTGCTGTCAGTGCCGAGGTTCGTCTACCCTCCGGATGGAGGCGGCACATGGCGACGAATTTCTCTTATCGGGATTTGCGGATTTGGGGGGAGGCTGTTGATCTGGCTCTGGTGATATATCGCGCGACGGCGGAGTTTCCAAAGCACGAACTCTACGGTCTGACGTCCCAGATGCGGCGCGCTGCGGTTTCCATTTCGAGTAATATAGCCGAGGGTAAGGGGCACAGTTCAGACGGCGATTTTGGCCGTTTCCTTTTTCATGCGAGGGGTTCGCTACTTGAACTTCAGACGCAGATTGTGATCGCAAGAGGTTTAGAGTATTTGACGAAGGAACAAGCTGCGGGGCTCACGCGCAGTACCGACGATCTTGGCCGCGGATTAAATGGTCTGATACAAGCGATCCGGGGGAAACGCGGTCTTTCGAGAGCTGCGGCGAATACCGAACGACGAACAGCGGACGACGAATCGCGGCACCACCAATCATGTTCGAACGCTTGGACCAAATCGAAGTGCGTTACGAGGAACTGACGCAAGCCCTATTGTCGCCGGAGATCACCAACGATTCGGCGAAATACCAGAAGACTGCCAGGGCGCATAGCGAAGTCGCAGGGATCGTCGAGAGGTATCGCGAGTACAAGGATCTGAAGCGCGGGATCTCTGAGAGCAAGGCGGTGCTGGCGGATGAGACCGATCCGGAAATGCGGGCTTACGCCGAAGAAGAACTCGCGAAGCTCGACGCGCGCATCGTGACCGTCGAGGAAGAACTCAAGGTCCTGCTGCTGCCGAAGGATCCGAACGACGAGAAGAACGTGGTCCTGGAAATTCGCGCCGGCACGGGCGGCGATGAGGCCACGTTGTTCGTGGCGGAAGTCTTCCGCATGTACAACCGCTACGCCGAAACGCAGAAGTGGAAGGTGGAAGTGCTCTCCACGTCGGAGTCGGGCGTGGGCGGGTTAAAAGAAGTGATCGCGCTGATCGAAGGCGACCGGGTGTATTCGCGGCTGAAGTACGAAAGCGGCGTGCATCGCGTGCAGCGCGTGCCGGAGACCGAGCAGCAAGGACGTGTGCATACCTCGGCGATCACGGTCGCGGTGCTGCCGGAAGCGGAAGAAGTCGACGTCAAGATCGAAGCCAAGGATCTGCGCATCGATACATTTTGTTCTTCGGGGCCGGGCGGGCAGTCGGTGAATACGACTTATTCGGCGGTCCGGATCACGCACATTCCGACGAACACGGTGGTCAGCTGTCAGGATGAGAAGTCGCAGATCAAGAACCGCGAAAAAGGCATGCGCGTGCTGCGCTCGCGGCTGTACGAAGTCGAGATGCAGAAGCAGCAGGACGCGCTGGCGAAAGAACGCAAGCAGATGGTGGGCTCGGGCGACCGTTCGGAGAAAATCCGCACCTACAATTTTCCGCAGAACCGGCTCACGGATCATCGCATCGGCTTCACGATTCACCAGCTAGAGCAGGTGATGGACGGGAAGCTGCAACCGATTATCGACGCGCTGATCACGCACTACCAGGCGGAGAAGCTTAAGCAGGAGACGGCGAGCGTGGTGTAAATTGAGCGTGGTGTAAGGCCATTGCAGAGGTTTCGCCAGCTACCGTCTGATCAGCGCCATCACCCATCCCGCCAGGAAAACTCCACCCACGAATAGGGCGAAGCAGTAGAGACCGTAGCGCAGCTGCTCCATCGTCGAATTGCGCTGTGTAATGCCGAAGACCACCGACGCGAACAGCGCGAAAACCACCGCAGCCGAGAAGTGCGACAAGTTGATGGTCACGGTTTCTTCCCCAGTGCAATGTGGTGCGCATCCGCCGCCGCGATGAAGTTCAGCAGGCCGGCGACGATCAGAAAGGTCTTGCCGTAATCCGCNNGCCAGAAAATAGAGCGCTCCCGAGCCCACGTCGCCAACGAAGCCGAGTATGTCAAGAATGTCTCCGCCGTTCGGCTTGTAAATCCGCCCCTGCATGCCCAACCCAATCAGGAACATCGCGACCACCGACACCAGCAGCAGAANNACAAGCGGCGCAACCACCGCCATGGTCGTGAGCGGATACTCCGGCGCAGTTGCTGAAACCGCATTCTTTGATTTATCTGTTGTCGGCTTGGCCATTCAGATGGTCACGATCTCTCGTTGAATTTTACCAGTGACCTCGGCGCTTCCCGGCCGCACCAGCACATCCACTTCCAGGCGCACGCCGAACTCGGGCAGGTAGATGCCGGGCTCGATCGAGAACAAGGAATTGGGCAGAATGCGCCGCTCGTCGTGAATCTCCAAATCATCCATGTTCGCACCATTGGCATGCACCTCGGTCGAAATCGAGTGGCCGGTGCGGTGGATGAAGTACTCTCCGTATTTCGCCTGCTTGATGTGCGCCCGCACCGCGTGATCCACTTCCCATCCCGCAATCGGCCGCGCGGCAGCGCCGGCGACGGCGTCTTGCACCGTCTTCACTCCGAGATCGCGTGCCTCGCTCACAATCTTGAAAATTTCGCGCTGCCTGTCTGACGGAGCTTTTCCCACGATCCCCACCCAAGTGATGTCGTAGTAAACCGCGCCCGGCGTATTCTTCTTTGCCCACACGTCCAGCAGAACAAAGTCCCCTTCATGAATGGGTGCCGGACGGCTTGCGCTCGGTTCGTAGTGCGGGTTGCCGCTGTTGGCGTTCACCGCCACGATCGGCGGATCGTCGGTCACCATGTTCGCGCGCTGGAATGCTTCCATGAAAAATTGCTGAATTGCATGTTCGTGCGTGCCGCCGTTGCGCACGCGCCGTCCAATTTCTTTGAAAGCCTCGGCGGTGACCGCGTCAATCACGTCGCGCGCCGCGAAGTGCGACTTGATCTGTTCGTCCGTCAAGGTCGCTTCAAACTGCGCGATCAGGTCCGCCGCACTGATAATGTTCTTGCCCAGCCCGCGGATCAGGTCCGCCGTTCCCGCGTCCACCATGGAAATAGTGAAGACAAAGTTGTTGGGCGAATACTGCATGGCCACATCGCGATGCGCGGCTAGCATCTGCTTCAAGCCGTCGAACAGTTCTTGCCATCCGGCGTACTGTTTTTTCGTGCCGGGCAAGGTATCCAGGTGTCCCGACTCGATCTTGTGGACCAGCTTGACGGGCTCGCCTTTGGCAGGAATCAAGTAGTACCAGCGCCGCGTGACCATAAGCCCATCCGGCAGCCCGAGAACGCGGTAAGCGATCGGATCGCGATGGTGATGATCGTAGAAAAGCCACGCGTCGATGTTGCGCTCGCGCAAGGCCTGCTGGATGGCGGACAGATCCATATTCAAAGCGTTATTCTACACGACCGCTGTCCCTCGCTGAATCTCTGGAGCGCGGAGAGCGAGCCTACCCACATCGTATCCCCAGCGACGTCGATTCAGCGATGGTTCTGCTATGATCGCGGCAGGGCCGGGAAAACCACCGGACTGCACCCTTCAACCAGGAGTTTTCATCATGGAAATGCCCGTTCTTCCCCTGGGCTCCCGCCGCAACGAAGACATCGCGCTCGACCTCATGAAATTCATCGCCATGACCACCGGCTACGGCAAAACCACCGGGGCCGGAGTCGGCTTTCAGGGCACCGCTGCCACCGACAAGCCCGAGGATTACGCCGCCCATTTGCTGGAACTTTATGGCCGTTGCCTGCAGTCGGTAGGTGGGAAGTAAGCCGGATCTTTTGGCGTCCACTTTTCGCAGCAAATCTTCCTGTAGCGAATCGCGGTTCCGTTCGCTGGCCTGTTCTGTCGCACACGTTTCCACTTCGCCATTTGCCTTTTTCTTACCACGGAGTCACAGAGTCACCGAGAAAATCTGGAACCTGCAAACAAAACAAGAAGGGAAGGTTTTGCCAAGCAGTTTGGTTTCTCTGTGTCTCCGTGACTCTGCGGTGGAGAAACTGAATTAGGACAGCACCGAATGACGGATTCGGTTTGCACCAATCCTTCCGCGTTATATAGAATCAGGAGTTTGCTGCACGTTGTCTGAAGCCGCAAGCAGAGTCCTCTCGCTGAAAGACGGGCGTCGCAATTGGTGATCGAGAACGACCAACGACTGACGACCAACAACGACTGACGACCAACGACCAATTTGGAATCATTATGAAAATTCATGAGTACCAGGCAAAAGAAATTCTGAAGAAGTATGACGTCGCCGTGCCGCGGGGCATGATGGCGGCGTCACGCGAAGAAGCTGAGGCGGCCGCGAGCGAACTTTTCCGCTCCGGCGCCACGGGAGTTGTGGTGAAGGCGCAGATTCACGCCGGCGGTCGCGGCAAGGGCGGTGGAGTGAAGCTCGCCAAGTCGGTGCAAGAAGCGAGCGAAATCGCCGACAAGATTCTGGGCATGAAACTGGTCACGCATCAGACCGGACCGGAAGGGCGCATCGTGCATCGCTTGCTGGTCGAAGAGACGCTGCCGATCGAGAAGGAACTTTACCTGGGCATCCTGGTGGATCGCGGCGAGGGCAAGCCGGTCTTCATGGCATCGGCTGCGGGCGGCATGGATATTGAGCAGGTGGCGGCCGAGAGGCCGGAAGCGATCCTGAAACAATACATCGATCCGGGCATGGGACTGGAGCCGTTTCAGGCGCGCAAGATCGCGTTCAGCTTGGGGTTGAAGCCGCAGCAGATCAATCCGGCAGTTAAGTTCCTGACCGGCCTTTACCGCGCGTTCCTGCAAACGGATGCTTCATTGGTGGAGATCAATCCTTTCATCAGTTGTACGGATGGGCGATTGTTTGCCCTCGACGCCAAGTTGACCTTTGACGATAACGCGCTCTTTCGGCATGCGGACCTCCGCGAATTGCGGGACTTCAGCGAGGAAGATGCGCTTGAAGTGGAAGCGTCGAAATACAACCTCAACTACATCAAGCTCGACGGCAGCGTAGGCTGCATGGTGAATGGAGCCGGCCTGGCGATGGCCACCATGGACATCATCAAGTATGCGGGCGGCATGCCGGCTAACTTCCTCGATGTGGGCGGCAGCGCAAGCGCGGACCAGGTAGCGCACGCGTTTGAGATTTTGCTGAGCGACAAGAGTGTGCGCGCCGTACTGATCAATATTTTTGGGGGCATTCTGCGGGTGGATATGCTGGCTACGGGGGTGGTCGAAGCCGCAAGGAAGACGCATATCCAACTGCCGGTGGTCCTACGACTGGAAGGCACCAATGTTGAGGAAGGCAAGAGAATCCTGATGGAATCGGGGCTGAACTTCACGGTCGCAGAAACCATGAAGGATGCGGCCGATAAAGTAGTGGCCGCGGCGAGAAGCGCGGCTTAGCCGGTTGTGTGGAGGCGGGGATCTGCCCCGCCGGGACGGGGCAAAGCCCCGTCACACACGAGAGCGGGCGAGCAGCAGAAAACACTTTTTGAGGGTGAGCAATTATGGCAATCCTGGCTGATAAGAGAACTCGATTGGTTGTGCAAGGTTTGACGGGCCGTGAAGGCACTTTCCACGCGAAGGCTTGCGCCGATTACGGCACGCAGATTGTGGGCGGCGTCACGCCCGGCAAAGGCGGGACGACGCACGAGGGCTGGCCGATCTTCAACACCGTTCAGGAAGCGGCGGACAAGACAGGCGCGAATGCCACGGTTATTTTCGTGCCGCCGCCGTACGCTGCCGACGCGATCATGGAAGCGGCCGACGCGGAAATCGAACTCATTGTCTGCATCACCGAGGGTATTCCGACGCTCGACATGGTGCGCGCCTGGGAATTTCTCCAGAACCGGCGCTCGCGCCTGATCGGGCCGAACTGCCCGGGCATCATCTCACCCGGCAAATGCAAGATCGGCATCATGCCGGCGTCGATCCACAAAGAGGGCAGTGTCGGCATAGTCTCGCGCTCCGGCACGCTGACTTACGAAGCGGTGCACCAGTTGACCCAGCGCGGAATCGGGCAGTCGACGGCGATCGGCATTGGCGGAGATCCGATTATCGGCACGAATTTTGTCGACGCGCTCGATCTGTTTAATCGCGATCCGCAGACCGAAGCCGTGATCATGATTGGGGAAATTGGCGGCAACGCGGAGGAGATCGCCGCGGAGTTCATCAGGACGCACATGAAGAAGCCGGTGGTGGGTTTCATCGCCGGACAGACAGCGCCTCCGGGACGCCGCATGGGCCATGCCGGAGCGATCATCTCCGGCGGCAAGGGCACCGCGGCCGAAAAGATTGCCGCCATGGAAAAGGCTGGCCTCAAGGTCGCGAAATCGCCGGCTGACATCGGCGAAACGCTCGCGGCCGCGCTGGGAGTGAAAGTGTAGGAGCAATCGGCGATCAGCACTCAGCCGTCAGCTCCGCATTCACGGAGCGGATAGGTGTTACTGAGAACTGACAACTGAGGACTGGCAACTGACCTTATGAAAACCCTGCAACGCACCCTGACCATCGTCAAGCCCGACGCGGTGAAGAAGAACGCGGTCGGAGACATCATCGAACAGTTTGAGAAGAATGGCTTCCGCATTCTGGCCATGAAGATGCTCGAAATCTCCCAGCACCAGGCGGAGCAGTTCTACGCCGTCCATGCGAGCCGGCCGTTTTACAGCTCGCTGACGAAATTCATGTCGAGTGGACCGATCGTGGCGCTGGCGCTGGAAAAGGAAAACGCCATCGCCGATCTGCGAAAACTGATGGGCGCAACCAATCCGGCCAATGCCGAAGAGGGCACCATCCGCAAGAAATGGGCCAGCAACATTGAACACAACGCGATCCACGGCTCCGACGCGGATGAAACGGCGCGCTTCGAGTTGAGCTTCTTTTTTGCGGGTTACGAATTGGCGCAGTAAGCTCAGCTATCAGCCGTCAGTAGCTGCTGCGCGCACTGAGCTGTTTTCATAAATAGGTTTTGGGTAGGGCACGGCTTCAGCCATGCCGTTTAGAGCCTGTAAAAATGCGGGCTTTAGCCCCTGAGGTACATGCCTCCCGTATTGAAAGGCATTTCATGAAGCCAGCGCCGATCGCTTGCTGATGGCTGACGGTTGAGAACTGGAGTTCCTATGCCTCTTATTCAAGTCACTATGCTCCAAGGCCGCACGGCCGATCAGAAGCGCAAGATCGCACAACGCATCACCGACACCATGGTGGAAGAGGCCGGTGCGCGCCGCGAAGCGATCATGATCGCGTTCCATGAAGTTTCCAAGGAGAGCTACGCTTCGGGCGGGGTGTTGCTGGTGGACAAGCAGTAAGCCCACATTTCCTTTTTGAAGATAATGTAAGTGACCGTAATGATCGGGTCAACGCCATGCAAAGGACAGGCGCAAAAGGGAGCCATTCCGGTCGTGTTGGTGCGGACCGCCAGACTGCGGGGGGCGCTGAGAGGAAAAAACGTTTCCCCAAGTCAGCAATAGACGAGAGAGGTGTACAATGATGCCGTTCTCGAGTTCAAAAATGAAATTCCGGCTTAGGAGGTAAGGATGCGCCGAATACTGTTGCTGACGTGCGTTTCGTGGTTGGCGGTGTCAATGGCTCTTGCACAAGACGTGCTGAAAGCCGCCGGCGGGGCGGA
>PLHP01000289.1 GCA_003138955.1 Acidobacteriaceae bacterium
CATGCTTGGCACACTAAGAAAAGGGCGCCGGTTTGCAGTCGGCGCCCTTGGTTGCGACCTCGAACCACACGGAGAGTGCGATTAGAAGCTGTAGATCGTTCGCAGTTTTTACGGCAAGTAGTAGCGGAACGAAGTGAAGACCATGTTTTCCAGTCCTTCCGGCGAGAGTACTCCGGGCGTGATGGGGGCGGCTGTGGCGCCAGACCAGGTCTGACGAGTCATGTAGGAGTACTGCGTGCCGAAGCGGAACCTGCCTTTGGACCCGTTGTAAAACGTGTACCAGAAACCCGCCGTGTCCTCGATCACAGCCCGTGTATCGCCGGTGCAATTGGCTGGGGTGGTGGGACTGAAGCCGGTGCTCACGGCAGGAGGCAATTCGGTATAGCAACCGTAATTGCTAAAGAAGGGCGAGCCGTAGCCGACATACACTCTTTTGCCAGTACTCGGCGAGAGATAGGAGTCATCGGTCCGGCTGGCGTACTCCGCTCCGACGTAGGAATAGAGGTCGAGTTTCTTGCCGTGCCACTCCAACGTGGTCAAGCCCTGGAGGCCCTTGATCAGATGAACGGTTCCGTTCCCGCTAATGGCAAGATCGGAAAGTTGAGCGGCACCATAACGGCCTACACCGCTGCCTCCGAAGCCATGAAGGCCAAAGACCACGTGCTTATTGGCAAAGTTCCAGCGGGCGTTGGCGCCCAAGCCGCCTCCTTCTTTCGAGGCGTTGTAGGCGTTGATGGCGGTGGTGGGAGCCGCCTTCAGAGTTCCGCAGGCCGCGGTCGCGTAGTTCAACACGCAGGGGAAGATACGGTCCGCGAAACGGTCGACCAAGCCGAAGATCTCGTAGTGCCCAAAGCCGGGATCAAAGACGGCCTTGGCGATGATGTCGGGTGAGGGATTGGCGGTGTAAGTCCCCAACGAGTTGTAGCTCTTGCCGTCGCCCGCCTCGCCGAGCAGGAAATTGTTGGCGTTGCCGTGCGTGGTGAGCGTGCCTTGCGCGTTTTCCATGGCGACCGCGACCGAAAATTTATCGCCGAAGTCTTTCGTTAGGCGAATCCCGTACTGCCGCGCGAAAGTGAACCCGACGTTGTAACTCGGATCGATGGTACTGGGTCGGGCATCGTTGACTCGGCCGATGTCGTCGCTCGGCGCGATTCCCACTTTGTTCTCGGTCACCAGACTCCACATCTGGCCGCCAAGGAATTTCCAGCCATTGTCAAACTTGACTTGGCCCCAGGCCTGGCGAAGACGAGGAGTGTAGCCATCGGTCTGGGTAGCGGTGGAGGTTACACCAGCAGCGAGAAAGTCGACCGACATGTAGCTGGAAAGTTCCACATTTTTCAAACGGCCCGCAATAAAGACCGTAGGCCGGGACTGGCGGGCGGAACCGAAGAAGTCCGAGAGATGGTTCTGCGAAGCGCCGGGCATGGTGAGCGAATTGAAGGGAGTGGGAAGATCAGCTCCCAGTTCCCGTGAGCGACGCACAAACGCGGCTTCTGCAAAACCGCCGGGGGTAATGCTGATGCCCTTGATATGGAGCGTGGTAGGGCTCTGAAAGTCGGAGAAATTCTTCTCGGTCTCTTGCAGCGTCAAGGCCGCGTTGGTGGCGGACGTCTTGAGGTCGGCGACGTCGCTCTTCAGCTCAACCACCGTCTGCTGCTGTTGACTGGCCTGGGTTTGCGCGGCAGCGGTCTTGTTAGCAGCGTCAGCCGCGGCGGTCTGCGCCTGCTGCCAGTTCTGCTGCGCCTGCTGCAATTGCTGCGTGAGTTGCTGGATTTGCTGCTGCTGGGCGGCCAGGGCGTCTTTCAGCGCCTGAACGTCGGCAGCGGTTACCGCCGGCGGCGCGGGCGCCGCGGCTACGGGCTTGTACTTCTTCCTTGGAGCCGGTGCGGTAGAGTCCGAAGCTTGTGCCCAAGCGCCGCTTGCCAGTGCAGCCAGCGTCAGGATAGCGAGAGATAAGTGCTTGATTGCCTTCATGAATGCAGTCCTCTCCTTCTTAAGTTTCGGTCGCAGCACATTGGGGGAGAAAACGCTTCGCAATGGGAGGCCGCATCGCGGCGGCCCCTCGGTCAGTAATTATTCCATAAAGTCTATTGTATTAATAGACTTTATTAATATTACCGAGATAGCATCTGTGTTTCCATTCCGTCAGGGGCGGGAAGCATCCACTACACTTCGTGCTTTTAGCAACTTACGGAAATTGCTGCAGTTTCACAGCCAGGGCGAGTGTGCATCGCATTGCAGTTTCGAGGAACAGAAGATTCCCAGCCTCGGGAGCGATGGAGGGTTCCCGGCTTTGAAAGCAGTACCTCGCCCCCAGAGCAAAGGAGGGAATTCTGGGGGCGAGGGTTGCGCACACGCTACGGCAAGTAGTAGCGGAAAGAGGTCATGAACATGTTGTCGATTCCGTGTGGATCAACTTCGGTGCCCTTCACAGGGCCGGCGCCGTACCATGCGTTTCGGACCAGGTAGGAATACTGCGGGCCGAGTTGTATTCTTCCCTTGGGACCGTGATACAAGCGCAGCCAGAACCCGAACGTGCCCTCTATAGTGCTTTGAGTATTGCCACTGCAGGTAAGCCCTCCGAAAGCGTACCCGCTGTTTGCTGAGGGAAGGGTTTCGGTGTAGCAATTCGAGTCGTTAAAGTTGGGCGCCCCGTAACCCACCGTTTTGCCGGTGACGGGATCAACTTGATAGCGATGTGAAACATACTCCTCACCGCCGTTGAGGTACACGTCAAGTTTGGGCGAGTGCCATTCCAGCGTGGCCAGACCCTGATAGCTGCGCAGCAGGGCCAGAGTGCCATTCGGGTTCACCGTGGCGTCCGGCAGAGTCGACGCGCCGTACCGGCCTACACCGTTTCCGTAGAGGGCGTGAAGGCCGAAGTCCACGTGCTTGGCCAAGGTGACGCGGGCGTTTCCTCCCACTCCACCGCCATTCCTCGAATCGTTGTAGGCTCCGAGAGCGTTGGGGCCCGCAGTAGCGCTGCCGCCGCAGAGCGTGGTAGTTGCCACGTCCTCGCACGGATATACGCGGTCGCGGAAGCGGCTCAGGATAGCGAAGACTTCATAGTGGCCGAAGCCGGGCTCAAAGGCCGCCTTGACGATCACGTCCGGCATTGCGTTGAAGGAATAAGTGCCATTAAAGGCGTTATACAGTCCGCCGCTATTGCCGGCGCTCCCGAAAGCGAAGTTCGCGGCATTGTTGGTTGCCGAGAAGGTAGTCTGCGGATTCTCCAACGCTGCGGCCAGCCAGAAGTGATTGTTGAAGTTCTTGGCCACGCGGAAACCATACTGCCGAGCCCAACTGAAACCGACTTGGTATGCCGGGTCTATCGTTAACGGCACAGCTTCCGTTCGGTTATCGACGCCCTTCTTGGTTTCCGTTACCAAACTCCACATTTGGCCGCCGGTGAAGCTCCAGCCATTGTTCAAGGCAGCTTGACCCCAAACCTGCCGTTGGCGGAGGGTGTAGCTGTTGCTCTCGTTGTTGTTGGAAGTTGCGCCGGATGAAAGAAAGTCAGCTTCGTAATAACCGGAGAGCTTGGCGCTGTTGATCTTGCCCTCAGCGAGCAACGAGATTCGCGACTGGCGCCCGGAACCAAAGAATTCAGAAACCGCGTTCTGACCGGCGCCCGGCATATTCACACTGTTGAAAGGAGTATTGATGTCGGATCCTAACGCCCGATTACGATACACAGATTCTGCCGCCAGGAATCCGCCGGGAGTGAGCGTGACTCCCTTGAAGTGGATGGCGAGCGGGCTCTCCAACTCTTTTACGTCTTTCTGAGTTTCCTGCAGAGTCAGCGCGGCGTTTGTAGCGCTCGTCTTCAAGTCCGTGACATCACTTTTGAGCGCTATCACCGTCTGCTGTTGCTCCGTCGTTTGAGCCACGGCAGTATCCGCCTTGGTCTGCGCCTGCGTCGCCACAGTTTGGCTCTGATCAAGGCGCTGTTCCAGTTGCTGAATCTTTTGATCGCGGCTCTGAACCAAATCGCTCAGCTGCTTGATCTGCTGCTGCTGAGCATCGATCGCCTGCTTCATCTCACTGAGCTGCTCTGAGACAGTCGGTCCAGATTTTTTGGCGACGACTTTTTTTCGCGGGCTCTTCGTCGTCATTGAGGTGACCGTATCTTGCTGGGCTTGTGCCGCGATCACGCTCCCCGCGACCAACATCGACAGCATCACAACCATGATTCGTTTCATTGTTTTCATCTCCTGAAAAATAAATGTCTCAGATCAGACATGCCGTGAAGAAACGCTTTTCAGTTCGTAGTTCGTTGCTTGGTGGACCGTAAGCTAGTCCGCCGTTTGTTAATAATTGAAGACAATTCCTCGCCAAGTTCCCATGTGCGCAAACTTCTTCTTTCCGCCTCCCAGCACATTTATGCCCGGAAGGCTAAACGCCTCAGAACTTCCGTCGCCGCTCTAGTGGATCTGCTTGATGGCCGCCTTCACCTTCTCCACAACGTTTTGCGGTAGCGGCGCATAACTGAGCTGGCTTGTCATCTTTTGACCGTCGCTGACCATCCAGGTCAGAAAATCGGCGATGATCTTCCCTTTCTTCGGGTCCTTGGCCTGCGCAGGAATTAAGAGCCAGGTAAAGCTGGAAATGGGGTATGCCGTTTTGCCGGGTGCATTGGTGATGGAGACGCGAAAATCGGCGGGCATCGTTTTCACCGATGCAGCCGCTTCGGTCACGCTGTCCAGCGAAGCCTTCACGAAATTGCCGGCGGCGTTCTTCATCCATCCGTAGGTGATCTTGTTCTCCACGGCATAGACCAGTTCGACGTAGCCGATCGATCCCTGCAACTGCCGAATTTGTCCGGCCACACCTTCGTTGCCCTTGCCGCCCATCCCGATCGGCCACTTGACCGATGTTCCCTTCCCGACGCTACTGTTCCAGTCTTTGCTAACCTTGGAGAGATAGTCGGTAAAGATGAACGTGGTACCGCTGCCGTCGGAGCGGTAAATCACGATGATCGGCTTGTCGGGAAATTTGTAACCGGGATTAGCCTGAGTAATGGCAGGATCGTTCCACTTCTGGATTTTTCCGAGAAAAATACCGGCCAGAGCTTCGGGAGTGAACTTGACTTCTTCGCTGATCCCCGGGACGTTGTAGGCGGGCACGACCGCACCCAGCACGGTGGGGATGTGCAGGATCTTGGTCTTGGACTGCGCCAGTTGTTCGTCGGACATGGGGCCATCGCTGGCTCCGAAATCGACGGTGCCGTTCAGGACCTGGCGAATGCCGCCGCCGCTGCCGATCGACTGGTAGTTGATCTGCACGTCCGGGTGCAGCTTGTTGTATTCGCTGAACCACTTGGAATACATGGGATACGGGAAGGTGGCGCCGGCTCCGTTCAGCGTTGTCTGACCCATGACTGGGAGCGTCAGCGCAAGACCGGCCAACAGCAGCGCGATGCGTTGTATCACTCGATGAGTCCTCTCGTGCTTGATTTAAATGCGCAATTTTTTGTTTTATGGGCGAAGCAACAGTTGTATTGGCGAAGTATTAAAGGAAGGTTACAGCGGAGTGAATTTTTGATGAACCCGCCCGATTTCCCAAGTACTTAGCGGCTGCCGTTCTTGCCGAGATGCGGTCGCGAGGCGGCATCTAAACCGGTTGGATTCGATGCACATTTCCGGGGGGAAACGAGCACAAATCCGCATCTTCTGGCAAACTGCTTGACGGTGAGGACGACCCACGTGAGCGATGATCTTCGTATTGCAGCCAGTTATGCGCCGGGCTGGCCCGGAATCGAACCGCGCTGGACTTCGAGCGCCAAGACCGGAATAGGCACGGCGCTGAACCCGCACAGTAAAGTTTGGTTCACGCTAAGCCACGGCATTCTCAATGAGATTTATTTTCCCCGGGTGGACCAAGCCTGCACCCGCGACTTCGGCCTGATCGTCACCGACGGTCGTGGGTTCTTCTCCGAAGAAAAACGGCATTGTACCTTCGAGAACATTTCGATCGAACCCGGAGTGCCGGTCTACGAACTGACCAATACTTGTATGCAGGGCCGGTACCGGATTGGAAAGGAAGTGCTGACCGATCCCTGGCGAAACGTGGTGTTGCAGAGGATTCGGTTCGTGCCGGTCCAGGGAAATCTGGGCGACTACCGCCTGTATGCGCTCCTGGCGTCGCACCTGGGTAATTTTGGATATGGCAATAGCGGCTGGTTGGGCGATTACAAAGGAGAGCCGATGCTTTTCGCCCGGCGCGATTCCCTCGCGCTTGCGCTGGCCTGCTCTGCGCCGTTGCCAAAACGCTCCGTTGGATTTGCCGGCGTATCGGACAGCTGGCAAGACCTGTCGCGAAATTTCCGGATGACGTGGGAGTATGAGCGCGCGGAAAACGGAAACGTCGCGCTATCCGCTGAAATTGACCTGGCCGCCTGCAACGGTGAATTCATCCTTGCACTCGGTTTTGGCGGAAACTGGGCGTCAGCCGGCCAGCAAGCCATCTCTTCCCTGCTCACCGCTTACGAAACCACCCGCAAGGATTACGTCTTGCACTGGCAGGATTGGCAGCGGAGGCTGAAGAAGCTCGACGAGAAGCCGCGCGAAAAAGATTTGTACCGGGCCAGCGTGGCGGTTCTGCGCACGCACGAATCCAAAGACTTCCTGGGAGGCATCATCGCCAGCCTCTCCATTCCGTGGGGTTTCAACAAGGGCGACGAAGACCTGGGCGGCTACCATCTCGTCTGGCCGCGCGATCTGGTCGAGAGTGCCGGCGGATTGCTGGCGGCGGGCGCTGACGACGACGCTCTGCGCGTGTTGCATTATCTTGAGGCCACTCAGGAAGCTGATGGACACTGGGCGCAGAACATGTGGCTGGATGGGCGTCCGTATTGGAGCGGGTCGCAGATGGATGAGACCGCCTTGCCGATTCTGCTGGTCGATCTGCTGCGCCGCGAATCGCCCCGCTGCTTCGGTCACAGCCGTCGCTGGTGGCCGATGGTGCGCAAAGCGGCAGCATTCATTGTGGCCAATGGCCCTGTGACGCAGCAAGACCGCTGGGAAGAAGACGGCGGCTATTCGCCGTTCACTCTGGGCGCCGAAATCTCTGCCTTGCTGATTGCCGCCGAACTCGCGCAGTCGATGGGCCAGGCCGAGGCCGCCGACTTTCTGCGCCAGATGGCCGACACCTGGAACGACAATATCGAACGCTGGACCTATGCCGTGAACAGCGATCTCGCCCGGGAGGTTGGAGTGGAAGGCTACTACGTGCGCATCGCGCCACCAGACGATGACGGAGCCGCCTCGCCGCTACAGGGATTCGTTCCTATCAAGAATCGTGCCCTCGGCAGGTCGAGTGCGCCGGCGGTCGAGCTCGTGAGTCCGGACGCGCTGGCCCTGGTGCGCTTCGGTTTGCGCGCACCCGACGATCCGCGAATGGTGAACACGATCAAAGTCGTCGATGAACTGTTGCGCATAAAACTTCCCCAAGGTCCAGGCTGGTACCGCTACAACTTCGATGGATACGGGGAGCACGAGGACGGCTCTCCGTACGACGGCACGGGGATCGGTCGCCCATGGCCGCTGCTGGCGGGTGAACGAGCGCACTACGAACTGACCGCCGGACACGCCGCTTCCGCCGAGGCGTTGCTGGGCGTAATGGAAAGTTCGGCCGGAGCAAGCCGCCTGATTCCGGAACAAGTCTGGGACACAACCGACATCCCGGAGCGTGAGCTGTTCACCGGAAAAGGGTCGGGGTCGGCGTGCCCGCTGGTGTGGGCTCANNTGCACTGGAGCTTTGACAACTGGCGGACCAGTCAAGACAGCAACTCCGAGGAAAGTGGATGGAACCTTCAGCACGTCGATCTGCCGACGGAAACTCTCTCCGCAGGCCGCCAAGTAATTTTCACGTTCTACTGGAAAGATAGCGCACGCTGGGAAGGGCGAGACTACCAGGTCACTGTCGAGTAGCATTGCTACGGAGCCTGGTGAGACTGCTAAGCTTCCCACACTCCCGAATTCACTTTGAGGCGCCATGCGCATTCTTAGGCTGTTTGTTATGGTCGTACTTATGAGCATTCTCGCAGCACCCCAGACTCTGCCGGCATCGCAGGCCATCACTGATCCGAAACAGATCGCGTCCAAGCCCGATGCCCGGGTGGAGAAGAGTCTTTCGATTGAGAAGCTTTACACGACGCGCCAGGTGGGCGGTTCGACCTGGTCGCCGGATGGGAAGACGGTCGCCTTTGTCAGCAATCTGAGTGGGCGAAATAATCTTTGGCTCGTGCCCTCCGAAGGTGGATGGCCGATGCAACTTACGGTTAGCGATCAGCGCCAGACCAGCCCGACGTGGTCTCCGGACGGCAAGTGGATCGCCTATATATCCGATTACGACGGCGACGAGCAATGGGATATTTTTCTGGTGTCGCCCAAAACCGGACAGGTCGTGAACCTGACTAACACCCGGGAGATCGCGGAGGAAAGTCCCACATGGTCGCACGATGGGCGCTATCTCGCATATATGGTCAAACCTAAAACGTCGTCAGTGTTCGAGATTGACGTTTACGACACGCTCATGCGCGAGGTGAAGCACTTGACCACCGGAACCGCCAAAGACCGGATGAACGTCGCGCCCATCTGGTCGGCGGACGGTGAGTTCATCGTCTACACGCAGGAACAGTCAAAAGGGACAGACTCGAATGTGTTTCTGGTCGAGGTGGCCAGCGCGCAAAGCACGCTGCTGACGCCGCATGACGGTGAACACACTTACTCGGCAAATGACGTTGCGCCCGACGGCAAGAACGTTCTGATCACCTCCAATGCGGGCGACGGCTACGACAACGTCGGCTTGCTTGAAATCGCGAGTAAAAAGATTCACTGGCTTACTAACGATAAGTGGGAAGTTTCTGGCGAGAGCTTTTCTCCCGATGGCAAAGTTTTGACTTACACCGCAAATGTAGATGGCAACACGGACATCTATCTGTATGACATCGCATCCGGAAAGGCGCGCGCACTGTCCCTGCCCAAAGGGGTGAACCATTCTGCTGGCCGGACTTCGCCCTTCAGTCACGACAATTCGCGGCTGCTTTATTACCACACCGGCCCGACCGCTCCCGGCGATTTATGGGTTTATACCATTTCCGATGACGCGGCAAAGATCAAGAGCACGCGGGCGGGGGCGCCCGCGCCACACGACCTATCGCAGCAACTTACATACTCGCTGGTGGGCGGCGTGCGATCCGCGGACATGGTCGAACCTTACCTTGTGCATTACCCCAGCAAAGATGGTAAGTGGACGATCTCCGCGTTCGTCTATGTGCCCTACAACCTGCCGCGCAACGGCGAGCATCCGGCGATTGTGTACGTTCACGGCGGTCCCACGGCGCAGACGATGAACACGTTCAATCGTTTCGTGCAGTACATGGCCAACCAGGGCTACATTGTGATCGCTCCCAACTATCGCGGGTCGACTGGGTACGGAAAAGAATTCCAGCAGGCGAATCTTTTCGATATGGGCGGCGGCGATTTGCAGGATGTGCTCGCGGCGGCCGACTGGATCAAACAGACTGGCTACGTCGATCCCAAGAAGCTCATTCTGATGGGCGCGAGCTACGGCGGTTACTTGACGATGATGGGCGTCACCAAGGCTCCCGAAGTGTGGGCGGCGGGCGCTCCGATTGTGCCTTTTGTGAACTGGTTCACCGGGATCCAAAATGAAGACCCGGTGCTGCAGCAGTCGGACCTTGCGACCATGGGCGACCTGGTGAAGAACAAGGCGCTTTATGAAGATCGTTCGCCGATCAACTTCGTGGACCGGATCAAGGCGCCGCTGTATCTGTTGGCGGGCGGAAACGATCCGCGCTGCCCCAAGGAAGAAGCGCAGCAGGTGGTGGATGCGGTCAAGAAGCGCGGCGGAGTGGCCGAATACAAAGTCTATGAGAATGAAGGTCACGGCTTCGCTCGGGTTGAAAATCAGATCGACGCCTACAAGCGTGTGGCCGACTTTCTGAAAGCGCACGTTCCGCCAGCGGATTGCGGTTGCTCGTTGAATGAATAAAGTAGTTTTCAGTTCCCAGTCGCTAGGCTGCGCCACCCGCTATGTTTACTCTAAAGGTATTAACCCGTGTTTACCACCACCCCCTCCCCCCTGCTTTATGGAATCATAGGGTTAGGCTGTGTCGAACCGCCAAAATACAGAGTGCAAAGGACTTATTTTCAAAATATTCCGGAATAAGGACTTAGCTCGATTCTCGGCTCAGTTCTATTAAAACTTGGAGTTTTTGGCGGCTTTCCAGAAGCATCTCACCGCCTCACATTAAATTACCAAAGAGTAACTGGCCCCTTATGGGGCTAGGGCAGCTTCGAGGGCCGTCTTCGGAGACGGGGACCTCGCGCCTGCCACAGGTCAGACAATAGTATCGCGCCGGTCGGGTTGGGAGTCTGTGATGGCGCTCACCGGTTGGATGTGATGAAAAAAAATCAAAGTCCCCGCCGCAAAAGCGGAGTTTGGACGGCCGCCGACTTGTCCTCAGGATCCATCAGTGAGTGTAATCGGGATTTTTCAACAACGATCCCTTCGAGACACTGCCAACTCCACGGCTTTCATTGGCTACTTGTGCGGAGGTTGCGGTTCGGCAGCCTGCGCGGGCGGCCGTGGCGCCGGTGCTGGTTTCGGGCGCTGCTGCTGCCAGGCATTGAATTTCTGCTCCTCACTCCTTTGCAGTTCCGGCCGCTCCTGTACCGGAGGAGCTTGCCGTACCAGCGAGCGCGGTGAATCCATGACTGTCCGGCCGTTTTCTGCAGGTTGCGGTGGACGTGGGACGCTAGCCTCTGCGGGGCGCGGTGAATCCATGACTGTCCGGCCGTTTTCTGCAGGTTGCGGTGGACGTGGGACGCGAGCCTCTGCGGGGCGCGCCGCCGGTTGTGGCGCGGCCTCCTCCGGACGTGGCGGCGTACCCTGCTCCGTTAAATGGGGGTTCGCCGCGGGCCGCGCCGGCTCGGCTTCGGTTTGAACTGCAGGTTGCGGCTTTTCTGGAGTTTCGGTACGGACGTTCATCGACGCCTGCCGCTGCTCGAAGGAAGCAGCCGGAGGAAACGGCGTTCTGGTCGCGACCACCTGACGGTTCATCACGGAAACCGGCGGTCTGGCCGCTGTCGACCGACCCGCTCCTAACGCACTGGTTTTGACCGGCTGCGCGGGAATGTTGTGCGTGACCGGTGCACTCGCGAGCGCCTCGGGAGCCACCCTGACTATGTTCGTCGCAACCGGCCGGGCGTTGAGGAAAGTTTCGCGGGAAACAGCGGTCACCCCATTGGGCATGCGCTGATTGATGTAGGTAATATTCGTCGTCCGGTTGTTGATGATGGTGGTGGTGCTGTAAACATTCGTCAACTGAGTGACACTCACGCGCGTATTGGTAATGTTTACGCTATTCACATAGCGTGGGCTGGTGTGATACCAGGGGACGAAGACTTCGCGCGGCGCCAACGGGAACCACGCCACGCCGGCGCTGATGCCTACGCCGAAACTGAAACCACCTCCGCCAACAAACGCCACCAGAGCTGGCACATAAACCGGCCGCACCACGACCGGGCCGGGCACCCAACACCACACGCCGCCGGCAAACGCCCATCGTCCATAGTGGAACGGGGCGAAGCCCCAGGGTTCATCTTCCACCCAGGTCCAGCCCCAAGGACCAATCCAGACCCAGTGGCCATTGCGATAGGGCGACCATCCCACTTCAACCCCCACGGGGGTCCAAACCGGACCGTATTCGGCGACGTAGTTCCAGTGCCCGTACTCATCGAGGTCGTCGGCGCCGGTCGTCTCCGGTGAAACGTAATTGGAAGAGTCGGCACGGTCTTGGTGTTGATCGCGGTCAAAAGCCCATTCGTCGAAATCGTCGCGTCCGGGAATCTGGTCAATCTCGTGATCCAGTTGATCGGCGCCGGTGAAGCGGGCCCGCTGACCGGCAACCACGAGATAGGATGATCCTCCGCCGGTGATTTCGCCGCGGCCTTGCCAAACCGTGACGTCGGTTTCGCTGCCGGCCGCATTCACGTCGATGCGATATTCGCCCGTGTGCTGGATGACAAAAGCTGAGTTCGGCGTATCCACTTCAAAGTGATCGTCATCGTCAAGGTGCCGCACCCGGACGATGATAGAACCCTGGGACAATTTCAGCTGGGTCGTAAAATCATCGAGATCGAGAAAGGTAAGACTCGTTTCCGACCCCATGCGAACGGAAGCGGACCCCATCTGCAGTTCTGCGCGCGAATCCTTGTCGGCCCAGATGTTGTCGAATGTGGTCAGCGGACGGTTGGGCACCGCTTGCACCCAATCGCCTTCGCCACCGGGCTGAAAGGAAACAGAACCGATGGACTCATGCAGCCGCGCAACCCGCCCGGGAGGGTCTTGCGGGGGCGCCTGATCCTGCTCCTGCGGCTCCTGGTGCTGTGGCGGGGATCCCTGCGCAGCGACTTGCGGTGGCACCTGCAGCATCAGCAAAAGCCCCGCTAGGACAATTCCAACTGCCCAAGACTCATGTTTCTTCATTGGTTATGTTCCTCGCTGCGCCCGGGAACGGCACCGCCTTCGCTTCGTACTAAGACTTTACGGTGCAATTACGTTCTCCAAGTCTGGCCGAATGTGCCAATACTTTGCCGTGAGAACAGATATGCCAGTTCTCTTCTTATGCCCCATCAGGGGGGTCGATTTTCCCAGTGGCTACCTGGAACTCGGTCATTTCGGACACCGTCATCCGGCTGTCATCGTCCTGACACGGCAGTGTCAGATCACTTGGACGGCCAAGGGACAGCGCGGCGGTAGTCGATCGACAGTAGCTTCCGGCTCCTTCTATCTCAGCGTTTGGCAGACGACATTATAATCGCAGATGAATTCTAGACCTCGGGTCGGTCAGGTTCAATCGTGCATATCTGGAGCAAGCTGCCACTATCCAGCAGGGACGCTTGTTCCGTAGAGGATCGCTACGACGCACGTTGGAAGAACGATCCGAATGTGAAGACTTGGCGGCGAGATGCTGGCTGATCCCTAAAGTTCTTGTGGGCCTGCGATGTTTAGAGAATTGCGTACTGTCGGTAACAGGCGTTAGCGCTCAAAACCCGTCAGGGAGCGTTATGGCGATGCGCTCCTCATGGCTACGGATGCGCCCGTTCTGCGTGGCGCTTTTTTGCTGCTTCCAGGCGCAGCATCAACATGTAGAGGACGATCCCGACGTTGACTACTATAACCAGCAATCGAAACCAGTCGGGGCGCCGCGACAGATCGGCTGCTTCGAAGGGGATGTAGATGGCTCCGGAGGCGAACGCCAACCATTCTGCCCAGGGACGGACATGCCACAATCCGTATGCCTCTATGAAGCGAAGCGTCACGTAGACAGCGGCCACGGTGGCGATCTTCCACAGGCGCACGTCGCTGACCCGGTGCATTAGGGCGACGAAGACGCCGAGGAAGTGGAGGTGATGCGGACTCACGTGAAGAAATTCCAGGAGGCTATCGGTTACTCCCCAGATATTTTTGTGGCGCATGGAGAAGACGCCGAGGCCCGCGAGCACGACGATGATGCCTTTCGTAAATTCAACGGTGGCTACGGTGCGCACGCCTTTGATGTGTCCGGGATCGTGGATGGTGGGATGCATTTGGTGAAAATCGATATCCGGCGTCCAGCGCCTGATCGCGGATTCATTCTAAAGCGTGGGCCCTCGAAAGTGCGTGAGAGTTCGGTCGTCCCTTCGGGACTTGGATCATTTCGTCCACGTTACCCAGCGCTGAAGCGCTGGGCTAAGCTTGATCGTCCCTCTGGGACTTGAATCATTTCGTCCACGTTACCCAGCGCTGAAGCGCTGGGCTAAGCTTGGTCGTCCCTCCGGGACTTGAATCTTGAGCTCCAAACTGCTCACGTTTGCTGGCGGACGCTGGCGCGCAACTCCTCCACTATCTCCTGCGCGGCTTTGCGGGCGGCTTCACTTTGGTTGACTTCGAAGGAAATCGCTCCAACGCGGGCGTGGCCGCCGCCACCATAGCGCTCGCAGACCCTGGCTAGATTGACGGTGGGCTCGCGTTTCGACCAGGGGTTCGACCCGACCGAAACCTTTACCCGGAATGAACTCTTGCTGAGGCCGATGCTGTAGACGGAATCAGGATGCAGATAGTACGGGATGAACTTGTTGTAGCCTTCCTGGTCGAGGTCGGTGATGTCGAAGAAAATCGTGCCGTCTTTTTCTTCCGTACGCTGGCGCAAAATCTCGATGGAACGCTGGTGGCGTTCGAGCAGTGGCGGCAGGACGGCGGCTACGAATGGCTCCTCCAGAATGGTGGCGAGGGGATGGTAAGCGAGCAGTGGAATCACGTTCTTGACGAAGTTCCGATCGCTGGAAGCTTCGATGGCCATGGTCAGCTTCATGGCCGGAGCCTGCATTTCGACCGCCGACTTCGCGTTTTCGTAGAGGGCGCCGTCGACGATGTCGGTCCAGCGGACCAGTTCCGCCACCGGGCGGGGATCGAAGCCGAAGCGCTCTTTGGCGATCATGGCAATAAAACTGGTGCAGGATTTGAAATCCGGATCGTAGAACTTGCGGTTGCTCTGGTCCTGCTCGAAGTGGGCGGCATCGGCGGGTGAAAGGAAAGCGCTTTCGTGGTGATCGAACCACCAGGTGATTTTGGGCGAGCTGGAATACTTGAAATCGACGATGGCATTCTCGTCGCCGTCGAACTGCTTCTCGTCGAAAAGAGAGCCGGCGCGATGCAGCAGGCCGGAGTAGACGAAGTCGACATCGCCGGCAATTCGCTCCCGGTAGAAGCGGGAGAACAGGGCCGCCGAGGACGCCCCGTCAAAACACTTGTCGTGATAAAAGACCCGCACTCGCAAATTAGTTCCCTACCCAAGTATCTTTGGGCGTGAAGTGAAAAACAACTAGAGTTGCCGGTTTGGAGAATTATGTCAAGGCGGAGATCCATTTTGTAATTTTGTAATCNNATCGGGTAATTTGGTAATTTGAAGACAAGATCCTATTGCTTTGATCACTTCATGCGGTGCCGTATTTTAAAGTCGAAGCTGACTACTCCGTTCCAGTCACGCAGGGCCACGATCGAGATGGTGCGGGTCAGGTTGTACTCCACCTGGATGATTTGCTGGTTAGAAACGGAGACATTGGTGCTGTAGGTGAGGGTGAGATTGCTGACCACTTCCTGCTCGACGGTGACCTGCGGCCCTCGAACCACGGCGGTCTCACTGGCCAGGCCCTGGGGATCGATCTTGACGCGGCTGGCTCCGAACAAACGCTGCAGGCGACTATTAACGGTGCTGTTGAGGGCCTGATTGATAAGCAGGTTGGAGGCTTCTCCGCCAAAGCCAAAGGATCCGTTGGAGGCTACGGCAGCCGACTCTTCCTGGGTGCGGCCCATGGCCAACAAGGCGATGACGTCGGCTTGGGGAAGCGGAGGCTCGGACTGCCAGGTGACTTTCAAGCCGTTGGGCGCGCTGGCATCACCACGGAATTGCACGGTGATGTCGTAATCGCGCACTCGCGTGGTCGCCTGCAGATCGATGATGGGCTGAGTCTTGGCCGGATTGGCGAAGGTGACATCGCCGCGCTCAAGCTTGTATTTGGTGCCGTTAAAAGTGACCTCGCCTTCCAGAACCTCCATCCTTCCGAGAATTGCGGGACGCTCGGCGGTGCCGCGCACCCGGAGGTCGGCGTGGCCAGAGAGCCTGGCGATGGCGGTTTGCATCTGCAGTTCGGGAGTGGTCATCACGTGAACATCGAGCTTAAGGCGGCTTTGCAGACTATCGCTCTGGGTCAGGACGATCGTCTGCCTGCTCCTCACGATGTAAGCGCCGAAGTCAAAGCCAGGAGTGATGGCCAGCTTGGTGACCGTGACATCGCCGCTGAGCAGGGCGGCATTCGTAGTGCCGGTCAGCCGGACGTCGGCGTTGGCGGTGGAACTTACTCCCGGAGGATAACGCAGGCGAACGTCATGCGCAGTGGCGCCGAAATCGAGGAGGAAGACACCGTTCTGGTAAGTGGCGGAGCCGGTCAGCGCCACGGTGCCGCCGCCGGTGGTGCCGCTGAGGCGCTCGATCTGGATGCGGTTGCGATCGAACAGCAAAACACCGTTGAGGCCGCTGAGGCCGCTGGGAAAGTCGTTGTGACTGACGAAGGTGTCCTTGACGTCGAGACGCCCTTGCAGGACGGGCTGCGCCAGTGTCCCGCCGGCGTTGAGGTTGACGCCCAGAGTGCCGCGCGCCAGGATTTTGGGGTTGAACGACTGGAAGAGCGCCATATTGACCGAGCCGTCCAAGCGGAGGTCGAGCTCTTGCGCGCCGGTCAGGTGCGCGCGGCCGTGAGCGGTGAAATCGGTTCCGCTGCCAGCGAGGTGAAGATTTTCGAGAAGCAGGAATTGATCCGCAACCTGGAAGCGAATGGCGTCGACACTTTGTATCTGCACCTGCTCGACCCGGGCGCTGAAAGACTGGATCTCGGCGGCGGCCTTCAGATCGCGAGGCGTGCGCAGCGGACCGCGAAGGTGGAGCGTTCCGTCCATGGAGGAGTGTTCGGTGATCTTTCCCTGCAAGTAAGTGCGAAGAAGCCAATCGGCATTCAGATGATGGAAAGCGAGGTTCAGGTCGGCGGGAAAGTCATGCTGTAATCCGACGCTTCCGGCAATGGTCAAGTCAGCATTATCGAAGTCCGAGTGCGCCTTGAGATCGAGCTGCCGTCCCTGAGTGACCGCGTCGAGGTAGAAATCTCCGGCGCGCTCCTTGTCCAGGGCCAGGTCCCTGAGATGGACGTGCGCTTCGAGCGAAGGCTGCTCGATCGTGCCGCTGATTCGCAGCGTGAAATCGGCGACGCCATCGGCCGTGAAGCGGCTGGTCTCGAAGCGCGGCAAACGGGCGAGATCGAGGTTACTTCCGGAAAGATTCAGGCGAAACTCGCGATGCGACAGATCGTTGTTTAACGTTCCATTGTTTGGCGCCCCATTCTTCGACAACCCGAGGTTCGACGTGCTGACGGCGGCGCTGCCGGAAAGTGGAGCGCCGTAGGCACTGGCCTTGATGTTGTTGAACTGAAGCTCGCCACCGGCGAGGCGGAGATCGCTTTGCAACAAAGGAACGGCCACTCCGTGGGCGGTTCCGTTATGAAGTTCGATGTGTCCATCTCCGTGGGGATTGGCGCGCGTGCCTGAGACGGTGGCGGACATATTCAGGGTGCCCGCTAACGGGTGCTGAACTCCTACCAATTGCACGAGCTCGGCGACTTCGGCGTTGCGTATTTCAAAGTGCAGAGCAAAAGGATCGCTCTCCTGAAATGCCCCCTCCGTAAGCACGGCACTGGCGTCGAAGTGCGCGGAGGTGTGGCCGTGAATGAGCGACCCGTTGCGCAGAGCGAAGTGACTGCTCGAGTATTGGACGGCGGTGGAGAGTGCGTCCCAGTGGACTACTCGTGAAGAGGCGCGTTGGGTCGCCGGCAAGGTGGTGTCAAAGTCGTAGACCTCGAGATTTCCGTTGACGGAAAGCGCAGAGAGTTTGCCGCTGGCGTTGCCGGCAAGGCTCGCCCAGCCGTGAACGGCGAAGGGCAAATCGCGGGATCTGGAATTCGACGGACTAGAATTCGATGAAGTATAGTTCGACGAAGGATAGTTCGACGAAGCATAGTTCGACGAAGCATATTTCGACGATCTATAGGCCGCTTCGAGCAGTGGTGTCCACTCCTTGAGGTTGTGGCTGGTGAACGAGAAGCGCAACGACGAGGTTGCGGCCAAATTGCCGCTGGCTGTGATTTCAGAGCCGGGCGTGGTCAGGTGAAGCTGGGACATCTCCAATTCGTCGCGCGATCCGCGGTAGATGCCATCAATCTGACCGCGCACGGGGATCTCGGCCGGCGTCGGTTTTAGCGGCGGCGCAATGGCAAGGTTCAGGCGAGTCTCCGCGTCGCGGATCGAGCCGACCCAGAGCATCTCAACCTTGCCGCTGGCGCTTCCGGAGAGGTCGAGGCGATCCAGTGGAAGCCTGGTTGAACTTAGCAATTGCAGAGCTGGGAGCAGCGGGAAGCCCGCCAGTTGCAGGCGCACCGAGCCGCGCTGAAGACTTCCCGGCGGGATTCGTCCGACCACGGGGCGCCGCGCGGGGGCGGGCGAGGGTTCGAGCGAAGTCTGCCAGTTGGTTACGTCGGCATCGCCCACGAGGTCGCCACCGAGCAGGTTCGCCTTGATCGAGGAAACGCGGAAGCGCTCCGGGGTGATGGAGAACCCTGCGGTGATGCGGCCATTCCGCATCGACAGCTTACTGTTCGACCATTCGATGTCTTTGGCCTGCACGGTTCCTTGGGTGGAAAAATTCTGCAGGGTCCAGGAACCTTTGCCCTCGAACTGAGCTGTACCTTTGCGAACTTGCGCCTGCCGGGTCAGGGATGCGAGTTCGCCGAGATCCGCGACGCCGTGATAATCACCGCTCACCTGGGGGTTGTGAAAGTCCTGCAGGCGTCCTGTGAAGTGAATTTCTGATTTTCCGGAAGTCACCGTCAAACTGCCGATGTCGGCGCGTCCGCGGGCCAGAACCAGCGAAGCATCAGCCCGCCACACAAACGAGGGGTATTCCTGAAAGCGCGTGGCGATGCTTCCCGCGACGATGTGAGCTTCGTATTGACGGCGCAGCAAGGAATGGTTCAAAAGCAGCGCCACGTCGCGGGCGTCAAAATCGAGCGGCACTTTTTTGTCTTCCCACAGAAGCTCGCCGCGCTGCACCTCGATGCGCGAAACCGAAAGCGAGAGGAGTTGCTCCACTGGCCCCCGATCGTAGGAAGGCTTCCCTTGCGGCGCGGGAACGTTGGTGGTGCCGTCGGGATAGACAATAACGTGGGCGACAGGATGCTCGAGCACCAGAGAATGCAATCCGATGGTGGTGCTGAGGAGCGAAATGACTTTCAGTTCCGCCTGCAGGCGGTCGACGTGCAGAAATGGGGCCTGATCCTTAGCTTCGCGGCCGTGGATGGTCAGGTTGCGTGCGTCCACGCGGAGGCGGAACGGGATAGTGTGCAGTTCTCCGAGTTCGACGCGTCCGCCGGTGAGTTTCTCAGCCGACGCGATCACTCGACGGCGAACCCTCAGCTGAAAAGAATCGGTGGTGACGTACCAGCCGAGCAGGGTGAATCCGACCAGACTGAAAACGCAGAACGCCAGAAAGAGTTTCCACAGGATACGCCGGCGCTCGGGAGGAACAGGCTCGGCCGAGAGTTCGGCCAGCGGTCCGGACGGCGGCTCGCTAAGGGGTTCGTTCGGCGGTTCGTTCAACGGGTCCGCTCTCCGGCATTGGATTCAGGAGTCAGGATGTGGCTTCCAGAGCGCAGATTCGCCAGCCATCCGGTGAGCAGTTCGTTCATTCTTCGCTCGGCCAGCAGATTCTTGATTCGGCCAAAGACTTCGGGCAACGGTGTTTCGCCTGTGCCAGCCTTTTTCATTTCCGGGAGCAACTGATCGTGGTAGTAGCTCTCCACCGCTTGCTGGTCGATCTGGATCGAAGGCCGCAGACGGTCTTCCACGAGGCTCATGAGTTGGATTTCGTCGCCCAGACGTTTCTCGAGCGCGCTTTGGGTCAGCCCATAACGCTGTAGCTTGGCATGCCAGGCCTCGTCGGCGGCGCAATCCGGATTGAGTTTGCGCACTTCGGCTACGCGGGCAGTGACCTGCTCGGCGGGAGCGGGTTGAGACGGCCGCACTTGTTCCCGCAGCAGTTCCTGATCGATCAGGCGATCGAGAGCTGCTTTGCGCTCGGCCGAGGTAAACGCGTCCGGATCGCGGCCATTTGCAAGAGCCTCGAAAGCGACTTCCTGCTCCCAATCGCTCTGCAAGACTACGTGGCCGTTCACTTTGGTGACCACACGATCCACGATCTGACCGCCGATGGATGAGATCGCCAGCGCCATGGTCAGCACGAGCGCAAGGGCGCAATGTTTTGCGAGTTTGATGGCTGCCGGCGGGGAGCCGGGCGTCTGCGAACGGCTTGGCCCTTCGACCGTGCTCAGGGCTGACGGGCGTGGATGCCCGTCGCTCCATGAGACTTCGAGTTTGATTCGGCGGAGATTCATCAGAAAGACTGCCCTACGCTGAACGAGAAATTGAAATGTCCGGCGCGTTGGTACCCAAACACCCCAACTTGCTGCCCAGTTTCGTCATTGGTCACAATGTTGGTGTACCTGGGAAAGTAGGGCGGATTTAAATTGTATCCGAAGTCAAAGCGCAATGGGCCGATGGGGGTTTGATAGCGCACTCCCAGGCCAACGGCGTGGGTAGCATAGTTGTAGTTGCACAGGTTGTGCGTTTGCTCATAAAAACAGAAATCCCGGGTGGGCTGGTGAAAACGCGCCAGACTGGGGAGCATTTCCTGGGGCCGCGCGAAAACGTTACCCATGTCTTCGAAAATCGTAAAGCCGATGTTGTCATGCAGGTAAGGCACCATAACGTTTGGAAAACGCATCTCGAGACTGTTGAGGAACACAGCGCTGCCACCGACGGGGAATCCGGTGAACGGGTCGCGCGGTCCCGCCTGATTCAAGCCAAATCCGCGATTAGAGTTGCCCCCGCCGCTGAAGAAACGCTCGGGCAGAGGAATCAGAGTGCGGCCAACGGGCACGGTTTGAGCCGGATCCAGTAGAACCGTGCTTCCGAATCGGTTTTCAATCCCGACGGTGGTGGAACGGGCTAAGACGAATCCTTGTCCGGTGCTGCGCTTGCGAAAAAACGTGTAATAGGTGGAGTTGCTAGCCGAAAACCGGCTGAAGTCGGCCTCCGAGCCAAAATAACCAGAGGCCACGCCGCCTTCGACGGTGGTGTAGCTGCCGCGCGTGCTTTCCAAATCGTTATCGCGGCGGTTGCGCACGTAGAGAAAATTAGGCATTCCTACCCGGGTTGGCGTGGAGAGAAGCGGAATGAGGGTGGAGGAGACCTCAATATTGCTGGCCTCCACGCGGCGGTAGCTGAAACGATAGGCGAGCGTCGTCTTTTCCTCGTCCCGCAGGCGGTAGAGCACTTGCAAGACCTGCACCGTGCCCTCCAGACGTTTCGAGGTAAAGGTGGAGACGTCTACGGTGTTGTCGTAAAGCACCGTGGCGGTGAAATGAAAATTGTCCAGGTTCAGGAGTTTGGGAACGGTGTAGCTGCTGAGGGCTCTCTGCTGCAGGCGGCCGAGGTTACCCTTCAGGGTCAGGGTCTGATGGCGACCGCCCACGTTGATGCGGCTGACGCCAGCCGACACCATGGGGCTGACGCCGGTCTGGCCGAGTGGTTGGTTGACTCCGTATGTTGGTTGACCGGTCTGGAACTCGAAACCGCCGCCGTAATCGAAGGTGTAGCGTTCGGCCTCGCTGGCGGAGACGAGCACGTTCTTGCGCGACTCGGTGCCGTCCGGGTTCTGGATGGCTGTCTCCACCTGCTTGAACAGGCCGAGATCGTAGAGGCGGCGCTGACTCTCCAGCATGTCTTTCTGGCTCAGGGGCCCCCCCGGCTGCACCCGGATTGCCCGGCGGCCGACTCCGGGCCGGGTGTAGTGCAGCCCATCGACAAAGACTCGATTGACAAAAAATTGTTCGCCTTCATGAATCGAGAAGGTCACGCCAACGCGCGGCAAGTTGTCAGACGACGGAACGGAAACATAGGCGACGTCAACCGTGGCATTGGGAAACCCATTGTCGAAATATTTTCCCAGCATCGTGTCGCGGTCATCCGCCAGACTCGATTCGTCAAAGGCCTGTCCTTCCTCGGTCTGAATTTCGGGAAGCTGTTCCTGCGGGAGCGTATAACTGCCCTCGATGCGGACCCAGGCAACGCGCGTCTGCGGACCCTCTTTGACGATAATTTCGATGGCCAGTTGCGCTGGCTCACCCTGATACTTGTCGACCAATTTGCTGGTGACTTGGGCCTGCCGGAAGCCACTGGCGCGATAGAGACTCTCAATACTCCGCACATCCTCTTCGAGCAGGACTTCGCTGTAGCGACCGTGACTGAACAGACGTCCGGTGGATTGGTCCTGCATACGCGAGCGAATCAGGTCGTCGGAAAAAAACCGATTGCCAGAGATGCGAATGGCAGCGAGTTTGTGGCGGTCCCCGGGATTGACGGCGTAAAGCACCTGCAAATTCGTGCCGCCCTCGGGGCTGTGCTGGCTCACGGTAACGGAGGCGTCGAAGTAACCAAGAGTCTCAAGATGGTTCTGAATGTTGCGCCGGCCTTCGTTGAGCAGATCATCGTCGACCGCGCCTTCTTCATAGATGGGCACCAGGCGGTGCAGGACGCGCTGGCTGAGCTTGAAACCCTCCGCCGCAATCTCCACCACCGGACCGCGGTCCACTTTGAACAAGTAGTCCACCGTGTTGCGCTGGGACTGGTAGGTGTGGCTGGCCACAGAGACCTGGGCGAGCAGACGGTTCTGCTTCTGGTAGCGGCGGCGAATTCGCTGGAGAGCGCGCGTAATGCGATTCGATTTGACCAGATCGCCGGAATGCAGCTTGGCGATATCCTTGATCTGTTCGGCGGAATAGCCGGCGTCGCCTTCGAGCGTGATCTCTCCGACTATGGCGCGCGGTCCGGGGACGACATGGAAGGTCAGGTTGACCTGGTGCTGCTGCTCGTCGCGTTTTTCAGAGGGCGTCACTTTCGACTGGTGGAAGCCGTTTTCTTCCACCACTCGTTGGATGCCTTCGAGAGCGCGGTCGACCTTCTCATGCGCGTAGAGTTCGCCGAGTTGCAGGCGGGTGGCGCTTGCCAGTTGGTTGGCGGACGGATTGGTGGAGACTCCCTGGATTATCACCATGCCGACGAAAAAATTGGCGGCTGTCAGAAAGCGCAGCCTGACGCCGCCGGTGTCGGTGCGATCCGCTTCGGCCTGGATATCGGAGAACCGGCCGGTGGCGAAAAGAGCCTGCATCGCGTCGTGCAGTGCTTCGCGCGTAAGCGGCTCGCCGAGCTTGAGCGGCGTGGCCGCCAGCAGCGCAGGCGCCTCTTCCGGCGGAACGCCGGGCAACTCGAGCTGATCGAGGGTTAAGCCGAGATAGGGCGTGATGGATCCGAAATTTGCTTCGAGCTGCGCGGGCGGTTCGGCGGGTTGCTGCTGGGCTGGAGGCGAACCCTGCGCCCAGCTTGCTGCGTGCGCCAGAATCAACAAAAGTGAGAGCACAAACCGGGCCGCGCTTATACCGAGTCCAGAGTTGCTGTGGCCGCAGCGAGCTGCCGAGTTGCTCCACCCCGTCAAGCCAACACCGGGCTTGACGGGGGCCCCGGTGCGCTCGGCTTCGACGGGCGAGGGCGCCCGTCCCCACACCGGCAAATTCCGCAATTCAGGCTGGTCAACCATGAAACCCTTCGGGTTCGATGAATCGCGAAACGGCACACGTTGCTCGCAAGAACAAAGTTTGACGACCGGCGCACCTATAATACTGGTTTGCAGGGTTGGGAAAGGTAATCGCTAAGGTTATTGCATTGGAAATGGACGCTTTGCAAATCGACGAGCGCTACTCGCGGCAGGTGTTGTTTAAGGAGATCGGAGCGGAGGGGCAGAAAAAGCTGGCGCAATCCAGCGTGGTCATCGTGGGATGCGGCGCCACCGGTTCTGTTCTGGCCTCGTTGCTGGCGCGTTCGGGGGTCGGGAGGCTGCGGATTCTCGACCGCGACTATGTCGAGGCCAGCAATCTGCAGCGGCAGGCTTTATTTGATGAGGAAGACGCGCGCGAATCTGTGCCCAAGGCGATCGCGGCGGCGCGGCAAATCGCGCGCTTCAACTCGCAGATTGTCGTCGAACCTCACGTTGCCGACCTGATTCCGGCGAATGTCGATTCCCTGCTCGGCGGCTCGGACCTGATTTTGGACGGTACCGACAATTTCGAAACCCGCTACCTGATCAACGACTATGCGGTGAAGAACTCCGTGGCGTGGATTTACTCGGCAGCGGTCGCGAGTTATGCCGTGACCATGAACATCCTGCCCGGCGAGACGGCGTGCCTGGCCTGCATCTTTCCGGAATCTCCCCGTGGGACGGTGGAGACCTGTGAGACTGCCGGCGTTTTGAATTCTGCCGTGAACCTGGTGTCGTCGATTGCGGCTACCGAGGCGTTGAAGTTTCTCGTTGGTGCACGTTCGAAAATGCGGCGGACACTGCTTTCCTGGGATGTGTGGACGAACGAACGGGCCGAGTTGGCGGCGATTCATCCTCGGGCGGGATGCCGCACCTGCATGCGAGACTTTGTTCATCTGGCGGGTGAAGGGCGCCCTCACATCACTTTGTGCGGCAGGAATTCGGTGCAGATCCATGAACGGCAGCGGCCGGTGGACTTTGTGGAGCTGAGCACCCGCCTTCAACCTCACGGCAATGTTCGCCATAACGAGTTTGTGCTGAAGTTCTGGCGCGAGCCGTACGAAATGACGCTGTTTCCGGACGGCCGGGCGATCATCAAAGGAACGACGGACACGGCTGTTGCGCGCAGCCTGTATGCGCGGTTCGTTGGTAGTTAAGCTCGGGGTTGAGAATTGCGGCTGCGCCAATGGATTGCAGGATGTGCGCACCTGTTTTCACTAGCGCTCGGAACGGGCCTCGCGTGAATTTCAGTTGTTTGGCCGAGAGCGCCTTGAATCTCCTAGTATCCTGCCTGTCTTCGTCGTAGCGGGTGACTGGCCAGCAAACTGCACCCAAACCTTGGATGTGTTAGTCCCTTGTGGAGGCAGTATGCGACCCTATTTGATTCCGACGGCGGTAGTTTTGATGGCAGTAGCGGCTTTTGGGCAGCAGCCCTTTCGCCCGGGTTACGGCCCATGCGTTTATGGATGCGGGCCGTCTATCCCGCTTCTGACTACGCCAGAGATGTCCCTGCAACAGTTTTCGCCGAATCCGGTGGGAGCGAGCAACGCTACCACGGGACTGATCGCCGGCGCGACTAACTCAACACTTTCGCAGGTCGAGGGAGAGACCAGTTCGGTTTATTCCGTGGCCGTGTGGTATCAGGGCGGCGGCGCTCCACTGATCACGCCGGAGGTGAACCTGTGGCCCGAGACAATTGGACGTGAAGGTCATCCTATGCACGAGGCGATGCGCGAAGAGCGTGGTTATGAAGGACGTCCGCGGGAAGAACGAACACGCGAAGAGCGTATCCACAAGGAGCGTTTGCCTGAAGGCCATGGCGCACGCGAAGAGGCGCGCGGCGACTGGACCTTCTTCACTGGACGGGAGCACACCACCGACTCGACGAGCGTCGTGAAGGGCTTCAAGAAGGCTGCTCGCGTCTATAACAACGGCGACGTCACGCGGCAGAATGACAAGAACGGCAGGGTGAAATACGACGACAAGACGGAGAAGATGTAGGAGGGCAGGTCTCAGCTCTCAGTTGTCAGCTCTCGGCTTTCAGCTTTCGGCTCTTGGTCGCGGCGGCTCGCTGCGATCGAGAGCCGTTGTTTCTTGCGGTGAATGATCCTCGTCGCGGCGAAAACCGGACATTCTCGGACCCAATCTGCTATCTTCTTGCGGTTGCTCTTCTTCACAAATGAAAGGGCAGGCGCCGCTGCGCGCCGGGGTGAGTGTCTTCATGCCTGAGCTTGCACGTACTGAACCGTCCCGCCGCTACCGCTGGATGGTGCTGATCGTTGTCAGCCTCGCGATGTTTGGGAACTACTACGTCTATGACTGCATCGCGCCCATCGCCGACCTGCTCTCGAAGCAGCTTGGGTTTTCCGATTCGAACATCGGCCTGCTGCAAGCGATCTATAGCATTCCGAATGTAATCATGGTGCTGATCGGCGGCTACATAGTGGACCGCATCGGGGCGCGCAAGGCGATCTTAATCTTTGGAACCATCTGCCTGATCGGGGCGGTGATTACGGCTTACCCCGACAATTCGTGGATGCGAACCGGAGTCGTCGGGTTAGTAAACCTGGCTGTCCCAGTCGTCCGATTGTTGGGCCACATTCCCTTGCTTTCCAAAATCGAATTCGTGCGGGACCTGGCCTCTGTGGAAAAGATTCAGACGGCAAGAGGCGCCATGGTAGCGGGCATGTCGGCCGGGCGTCTGGTGTTTGGGATGGGCGCCGAATCCCTGATCGTGGCCGTCACTACGGGCATAGCCAAATGGTTCCGCGGCAAAGAACTGAGCTTCGCATTCGGCATCAACCTTATGATGTCTCGCGCGGGCTCGTTGTTGGCGCAATGGTCTCCCTCCTGGGCTGGTTTCGCGTATAGCCAGTGGCGTGGACCATTGCTGATCTCGGTTGTATTCGCGACTTTTTGTGTGACCGGCGCTCTGCTCTACTGGGGCATGGAGGTCCATGCCGAGAAGCGCTACCAGGTTGGTTCAGCCGGCTCAACCGATAAGGTGGTTTTCCGCGATCTTACGTCGTTTGGGCTTTCCTACTGGTATATCGTCGCGCTTTGCATTGTCTTCTATTCGGCCATCTTCCCTTTCGAGACCTTCGCTTACAAGTTCTTCATGGATGTGCACCACACGACTCGGGAAGCGGGCGGGGATTTGGTGGGGATGTTGACTATTTTCACGATGTTTGGAACGCCGTTCTTTGGGAAGTTTGCCGACAAGATAGGCAAGCGCGCGCTCCTGATGATGATTGGTTCCGTGCTGTTGATTCCCGTCTATCTGATGATGGCCTATCTTCACTCCTCCAGCTACGTCACGGTCTACTTCCCTTCCACGTCATCCGATGGGCACTTCGCGTTCGTAGCGCATCATCTCCCGCCCATCCTTCTGTTGACCATGTCGATGATGGGGATCGCCTTTTCTCTGATTCCGGCGGTGATGTGGCCTTCCGTCGCCTACATCGTCGACCAAGCCAAGCTGGGGACAGCCTATGGGCTGATGACGATGATCCAGAACATCGGGTTGGCAGGGTTTAACTTATTGATAGGGTGGGCAAACGACCACGGCCAAGCCAGCGCGGAAAATCCAGCGGGATACCGGATGGGGATGTGGATCTTTTCGGTTCTGGGACTCCTGGGGGTGTTGTTTGCTTTCCTGTTGCGGCAGCGGGAGATTGGTCCCCATGGGCATGGGCTGGAGACGATCACGGCCAAGGGATAAGGGCATCTGATTTCCCGTCGAGAAGCGGCTAGAGCGGTTTCGCGGAGTTTAGTCCGGTTTAGCCGGAGCGGCTTACGGTAACTGAGAAAGGGCAGAACCACAGGGGGGCACAGACGAACACAGGGGAAAGAACACAGGGAAACCCTAGATCTGAGGAGCTGGGGTCCGAATCTCCGGAGCACTTCGAGACACTTGAGCGTTACGAAAGAGATCTAGGGGCCATCTTAGCCGACCACTTTGGTTGGATAGATGATTCCGGGAGCTACGGTTTTTGGTATTCTGACTACTCAGGAACGGTCGAGAGCGCTTCCGCGACTGCCTCGGCAAATTCGTACAACGAAAAGAGTTTGAAGCCGCATCAGAGCGAGTAGCGGCCGGAAAAAGGCGACTTGACCGACCCGAAACAAAGCACCACCGAAGCAGAAGCTATTGAGCAGGCGAAACAGGGCCACGAAGCTGCGTTCGAAGTCCTATATCACCTGCACAAACGCCGCGTGTACTCGCTATGTTTGCGAATGGTCTCCAATCCCGCACAGGCCGAGGATCTGGCCCAGGAAGCATTTCTTCAGCTCTTTCGCAAGATCGGAACCTTTCGGGGCGAGTCTGCGTTTTCGACCTGGCTGCACCGCATGACGGTCAACGTCGTTTTGATGCAACTGCGCAAGAAGGGCCTGCCGGTGGTGTCGCTCGAAGAGACGCTGGAAGCCGAAGACGAAGCTCCCAGGAAAGAATTCGGTACCAAGGATGTAAAGCTGACGGGCGCGGTTGATCGCCTGCAATTGCAGCGGGCAATTGACCGGCTACCGCCGGGATATAGAACGGTTTTTGTGTTGCACGACGTGGAAGGGTTCGAGCATAACGAGATTGCTCAGATCGTGGGATGCTCGGTAGGCAACAGCAAATCGCAGCTCCATAAGGCACGATTGAAGTTGCGGGAATATCTGAAGTTCATGAGAGCCGAAAAGGCCAAGACTGGGTAAAGGGTAGCTGCGGTATTGGGGAGAGGTTGGCTATGACGTGTTCAGATGTACGGCGAGTTCTGCCGGAATTGCTTGACGGCGCTCCGAAGGGTGTGTTTCCGGCTGACTTTGAGACCCATGTGAAGTCCTGTCCAGCTTGCTCGGATCTGGTTTCGGACTTGAAGCTGATCTCGAGCGAAGCCCGGCAACTGGCGGCAAGCGAAGAACCTCCGCCGCGGGTGTGGGTGCGAATTGCGGCGGAATTACGGGCCGAAGGGCTGATCCGTGATCCGGCGGTCTTTGAACCGGCGCGTGAACCCGAGTCCGCACCCAACCGGCCCATCGTTTTTCCAACTTCTCCAGTACGGCGGTGGAGCGCGTGGTGGCTGGCGCCGGTCGCAGCTGCGCTGCTGGCGGCGGGCTCTTACGTGGTTAGCCATAAGCCAGCCCCGCAAGTGGCGAAAGAGCAAACTCCGGCAACTTCGGTGACGACGCCGGCTCCGGTGACTCCTGCGGCTACATCGGCTTCGGTGCCTGCTTCAGCCAGGCAGCAACTGGCACGGAAGTCTGCTAAGGCAACCGACGTGATGGCATCCGCTAAGAAGCCCGAGGTAGAACCCGAGCCGAGCGCGGAAGATCAACAGTTTCTGAGTGTGGTTTCCACACTCGCCCCTTCGATGCGGGCCACGTATGAAAATCAACTGAAAGCGGTGAATGCCCACATCCAGGAAGTGCAGGCCTACCTGGAGCGGAATCCGGGGGATGCAGAGGCCCGGCAGCACCTGATGGATGCTTATCAACAAAAAGCACTTCTTTATCAGATCGCGTTGGATCGCATTCAATAGCGGAAGGGCGGACGGTGTTCCCGGCCGCAGGGGCGGCGT
>PLHP01000415.1 GCA_003138955.1 Acidobacteriaceae bacterium
GGATCAATGCGGATCATCCAGAGGTCGGGCGCGAAATCGACGCGCCTGGTAATACGGGCGCGGTAATGCTTGTCATCCATGGTCCGGTTGCCTTTCATGCAGAAGCGGCGCGCCGGTGTTACGAAAACTTTGACAGTGGCGACCGTGAAACTGACGGTGGAGCAAGTCCAGCGCCGGACTAACACGCACCTGCATGCTTTGATTTTGCCCACTTGTTTGGATATTGGGCAGTGGAAAAAAGATTCCGTGTTGGCCCGCGCCGCTGGGCACAGCTCAATTGCAATCTCAGAACAGCATAGTTTTGATGGCGGGTTGATGGCAAGTGTGTTGACCCTGCTACAGGGCCAAACACCGTTCCCGATTGTCAGAGAGGCGATGTTACGCCAACAACCTGGGCTAGAGACATCAATGCCCTTGGGGCATCTGCCGGTTAGTTTGCTCGAGGGTAAGGTTCACCTCTACGGCGGAGCGGGCAGGAACCTTTACCGGCTTGCTCCAGATTACGGGGTCGGAGAAAACGGGATGGTTCACGCGAACTTGGGTCTTGAGGTCATAGAGAGCGTTCTGGCCAACCACCTTCCATCCCTCATGCCAGGCAACAATTTCGTAATCGCCGGGAGGAACCTGTGTCAATTCGAAGTTGCCGTCCCGATCGGTCACCGTATAGTAGGGATGGCGCGCTACCATCATTTCGCCATTCATCCAGACATGTACGTTGCAGCGCAGGCTGGCGGCGCCGTCGCGGATCATGGGATGTGTGAACTCCTGCCCTTCTGCAGTAAAGGGAAAATTGTAATCCGCGCTCCCCGACATTTGCACGGTGTGCAGCAAGGGGTCGCTGCTCTTCACGGTTAAAGTCGCTTGCACCGGCACCAGCAGGACGTGAGGTTCGTAGCGGCAGCTCTTTTGGTTGAGGAACCGGCGCGCCATGGGTAGATCCATCGCTTTCCCACGGGTGATGTTCCTGAGAAACACGACCGTGTTGGCGACGCCACCGTTCGGGGCGACCAGCAACCGTTCAAGGTCACGGTGCTTCTGACTCTGCGGGTCGCAGATCTGCTGGTCTTTGTTGATATCGTAGGACACCAGGTGAGGCAAGGCTCCCTGCCACTGCACGGTTCCCCGGATCGTTCCTCCGTCTTCGACGGAGACAACCTGGTAACCCGCTTGGCCAGCAGAAAGCTCCGGCGCGAGACTAATCACGAGCAGTGCAATCATCCGGAACAGGTGCTTCATGCACACCACCTTGAAATGGCTCGCCTGGGGTAGACGACCGAGACAGCACCGATGGGGAACGCATCGATAGCGGAGGACGCCAAGCGGCTTCCAGAGCATTGTTAACTTCAGCATTGTTAACTTCGCGGCTCCCCACGAGACCGCTGTTTACCGAATGACGATAAGGCATATCCCCAAAGCTAAGCAAATAACCAAAGGACAAGGACCGTCGGAAATACGATTGCGCGCGGGATCGATTTCGAGATTGCCCGCCATGTACTTCTAAAAGTCGAGGATGTTTACCACAGGGAGATCTAGTTAGACTCAGATCGGAACTCCATGATGAAGAGTCGGAATGAATCGATTAACCGACTCGCCCATGGACTGCAACACGATCTGGCTTAGGGCTTGTACGAATTTCGGGGAATCGTTGAGCCCGGCGCTCATTTCAAATTGCGCGATGCCCAGGCGGCGCACTTCTTCGCGGGCCTGGTGATCAATTTCACCCAGCGTTTCCACGTGATCGGAGACGAACGCCACCGGCACGACGCAAACCTCGCGAGCGTGTTCCGCGGCCAGATCGTGCAGCGTGCGGTGCAGGGAAGGCTGCAGCCACTTGCTTGCCCCCACCTTGCTCTGATAGCAAAGCCGGTGCCGGTTGCGCCATCCACCGCGTTGCACCAGGAGTTGTACCGTGTCTTCGATCTGCCGCTGGTAAGGATCGCCCTTCTCAATCACCGAAACGGGCACGCTGTGCGCGCTGAACACGAGCTCCGCCCGCTCCGGCTTGGCGAACCTTGCCAGCGCTTCGTCAATTTTTTCAATCACGGCGTCGAGATAGGCCTCGTGCCGGTAGAAATTCTCCACGCAGTATACGGGCATGTCGTCGTGAAAATGCCTGCGCCACTCATTCAAGCTCGAGCCCGTCGTGGTCGACGAATACTGCGGATACAGCGGCAGCAACACCACTTCGTCGCACTGCGCCGCCCGCAGTCGCTGAATCGCCTCGCTCGTAAACGGGTGCCAGTAGCGCATGGCCACAAAGCAGCGGGCATCGATTCCGCGGCTCGAAAGCTCGGCCTCGAGGGCTCGGGCCTGCCGTTCGGTGAAGCGGCGGATGGGCGAACCTCCCCCAATCGCCGCGTAGTGGTGCTGCACCTTGCGGGCCCGCGTGGCCGAAATCAATTTGGCCAGGGGTTTACGCCCGATGCGGGCAAAGGGGAAGTCAATAATATCGGGATCGCAGAAAAGGTTATAAAGGAAAGGTTCGATCTCTTCCAGTTTTTCCGGTCCGCCGAGCTGAAAAAGAACTACACCCACACGCGGCGATCTGTCACCAACCGAGGTCGGATTCATGATCGGAGCCTTCCGGACGGAATCGGTTGCGAAGCTGTCAGTCATGGTTGAGAGCTTAGCGCAGTGCCAGAGGGCGTTTGCCTTGAAGCGGATGTTCTCCAGCGGAACAGCAGAATCGTGAGCGCTGAAAAGAGCAGCACAGGGGGGATGAGCAAAACTATGATTGCTCCCTGTAAGGCATGAATGACGGACTTGCCGCCGCCGGCGACAGTCGTGTAACACATGGCACAACTTTGGCCATAGAGGTTATGTGCTGCGCCCAATAGCACCAGCCATAAGCCGATAAGCTGAGTAAGTACGCGTCGGATCGGTGGTGTTATGAGCTTTCCAGAGTTTGGCCGGGCGTCCATAATACTCGCTTTCTTTCTAGTACCGTGACCGCGTGCTCTTTACCGTTTGACTGCTGAGAGTAGCGCCGCCGTCCCGGCGGCTGTCCGGCGGGATCCGCGCCCGCCGCGCCGAGGGCGAGACGCCCTCGGGACAGCCGGCAAGATGCCGGCGCTACTCGTTTCACAGTACTAGGCGCTGCGCCGTTGGTAGAAACCAGCGCAGCGGCGGCACGCATTACTGGGCACTCTTACTGGTCACTTTTACTGGGCCCTTTTATTGAACCAGCGATCGCATATGCGCGAGTCGCGAACTGTCCGCGAAGATAGCGGTCATCATAATCAGTATGAAGACCAGTGCCGGAATCAGCGTCACAAAGAGGCTTGGCTGCTCATACCGCAGGTGCATGAAGTAGGCAATAATCAATGCCGCTTTGATAACGGACAAGACCATCAGGACGCTGAACATGGTCTCCAGGGGCAATTGACGATAGGCGAGAATCACTTCGAGAACCGTCAACCCGAGCAAGCCAAACCACACGGAGAAGACGATCTTGTTTCCAGCAGTTTCAGCGTGCTCCATGTCTTGATCCTTTCTATGCTAGGCCGTTTTCGCTGACAGCAAGTAAACCAGCGGAAAAATGAACATCCATACCAAATCGACGAAGTGCCAGTACAGGCCGCTTACTTCCACATCCGCGGCTGAGAACTTTCTCCGCCCAAAGCCGACGGCGATGACCAGCAGATATACGACGCCAATGGTGACGTGAAGCATGTGGAGCCCGGTCATGGTAAAGAATGCGGCGCCGAACATAGGCGTGCCCCAGGGGTTGTGGAAAGGACGGACACCCTCGCCGATAAGGCCCAGCCACTCGCGAATATGCAGAATGTCAAAAACCACGCCGCCCAGCGCAGTCGCCACCAGCCATCCTACCGCTCCGCTCACCTTGCCCAAGCTGGAGGCTCTGACGGCCAGAACCATAGCTACGCTGCTGGAGAGTAACACGAAAGTCATAACGGTCGCGTTGGCGATACTCGGCGTCCCGAACGGCCGCGGCCAAGCCGCGGCTGCGAGCCGCAAATAGCCATACGCAAAAATTACGGCCGAGAAGGTGATGGCATCAGAAACGATAAATAACCACATTCCCAGTTTCTTCGAGGGTACGGCGTACGGCAGCGATCCGCCTCCCCAACTCGGGATATCGTGACCACCATGAGCTGTGGCTGCTGTAAGTGGACCGTCTGAAGAAGAAGACATGTTCGCGCTCGCTCCGTCGTGAATTTACTGGCCACGGTACTGCCACAGACCCAACTAACTTTTTGCCGGCTGCCCGGCGGGATCAGTCTGCATGACGTAGTCCTTCCCGTTGTGTACGTCCCCGTATTCATAAGCATCGTGATAAACCACGGGATGTTTGCCTCCGAAATTGTCAAAAGGCGGTGGAGACGGCACGGTCCACTCCAGAGTCGTCGATTCCCACGGGTTCTCAGGCGCCTTGGGACCCTTGTACATGCTCCAGAAAAGATTGAAGAGGAAGATGAACTGGGCTGCGCCTGTGATCAGTGCCGCGATGGTCATGAATTTGTGCACTGGCATGAGGGGTTGCATAAGGTCGTTGACGAAACTCGAGTAGCGGCGAGGCATGCCTTCAAGGCCAATGAAGTGCATCGGCATGAAGATGCAGTAGACGCCGATAAACGTGATCCAGAAATGGATTTTGCCCAACCGTTCATTCATCATGCGGCCAAACATCTTCGGGAACCAGAAGTAGGTGCCGGCGAACATGCCGAAGATGGCCGCCACTCCCATTACCATGTGGAAATGTCCTACTACGAAGTAGGTTCCGTGGAGAAAGATGTCGAGCGAGGGCTGCGCGAGGAACATACCACCCAAGCCGCCGGTCACAAACACCGAGACGAAACCCAAGGCAAACATCATGCAAGTGGTGAAGCGCAGCTTGCCTCCATAGACGGTTCCCAGCCAGAGGAGCGATACGATGGTGGCAGGTATGGTGATAATCAATGTCGGGATGGAGAACAGGAAGCCGGAGTAGGGGCTCATCCCGCTGAGGAACATGTGATGTCCCCAGACGGTGAAGCTCAGGAAACCAATGGCCAAAAGGCAGGTCACAATTACCTTGTAGCCGAGAACGGGTTTGCGGGAGAAAACCGAGAGCACATGGGAGATAACCCCGAAGCCGGGGACGATTGCGATGTACACCTCGGGATGTCCGAAGAACCAGAACAGGTGTTGCCACAACAATGGTGAACCACCAGAGTGGTTTTGGAGCTGGCCGTTGACCAACAAGCCAGAAGGGAGGAAGAAACTGGTTCCGGCATTACGGTCAAGGATCAGCAGAACGCACGCCGCAAATAGAACCGCGAAGCTTAACAGGCTAAGGATGGCAGTAATGAGCCATGCCCAACAGGTCAGCGGCATGCGCATGAGCGTCATGCCCTTGCAGCGCAAGTCCACGGTAGTCGTAATGAAATTCAACGCGCCGAGCAAAGATCCTATACAAAAAAGCGCTATGGAAACAGCCCAGAGATTCTGCCCCATTCCCTGTCCCGGCCCTGCAAGGCTACCCACGGCGCTGAGCGGAGGATATGCCGTCCAGCCCGAAATCGGGGGACCGTCCTCAACGAACAGGGTGGAGACCAACGCGCATAGGGCTAAGAACGTTACCCAGAACGAAAGCATGTTCAAGGTGGGGAACGCCATATCTTCGGCGCCAATCTGAATGGGCAGCGCATAGTTGCCGAATCCGGCCTGGGGCGCCGTGGTCAGTACAAAGAAGACCATCAGTGTGCCATGGATCGTCAGCAGCGACAGGTAATACTCCGGTGAAATTACGCCCCCGGGCGCTCCAGCGGGCGAAAGGGCACCCAATCCCCAAACATGAACGTTTGGCCAAACCAAGTGAATCCGCACCAGCCACGAGAGGACCATCCCCAGGAACACCGAAGCGATCGCGAGGAAATAATACTGCTTGCCAATCACTTTGTGGTCGAGGCTGAAGATGTACTTGCGGATGAAACCGGTTGGTGCCGTGTGTTGGTGTTGCTGTGCTTCCATGGCCATCGTGAGTTACCTTCCCTGCGCCAGCGCGTGTTGGCGGCCGCTGTCGCCAGAAAACATTACTGCAAGCTGGCTTGCTCGACTATCCATTTCTGATAGTCCTCCTCCGACATCACTTCGAGGAAAGCCCGCATAGTGTAGTGGCCGAGACCACAGAGCTGGTTGCAGGCGATATCGTACTTGCCTATCTTGGTTGGGGTGAAGTGCAGAGGGATCTCCATCCCGGGAACTATGTCTTGCTGAATGCGCATTTCCGGGACATAGAACCCGTGACCCATGTCCTTGGAGTTCAACAGCAGTTCCACAGGCTTGTTCACCGGGACAGCCAATTCCACGGTGACAATATCGTCCTTGGATCCGGGGTCGGATGGGTCAATGCCAAAGAAATTCCCTTTGGTTTCATCAATCTTACCGGTGTGGATGGGGCCGAACTTGCCATCGGGTCCGGGATAGCGAAAGTAGAAGGCAAACTGCCCGGCGAGCACTTGAACCTGGAGAGAATCGGCCGCCGGCGGAGTGAAGTACATGGCGGCCCAAACCTTCTGCCCCACAAACTCCAGCAGGATAATCTCCGACCCGACGTAAACCAAGGCGAGCACGACCAGCCATTTCGCCCCGCCCGGGAAGATGCGGATCGGACGGGTTTCGCCCTTCCGCTCTCCGTATTTCCAGGCAAAGGCAGCCAGACCCAACTGGGCGAGGATGAAACCGATGGCTGCGCCGACGAAGGTCTCCAGGAACTGATGGTCCATCGCGCCACCATGAGCCGAGGCAACTTCGGGAAACCACCAATGGCGTGAGACAAAGATTGCGACGGAGACAGTGGTGATGATCGTCAGCACTACGGCGAACGCTTTGCCCATGGTTACTATCCCCCGCGGAACGGACTTAGCTGCTACCGGACAAACCACACAAGAGCAAAAATGTAGACCCACAACAGGAACATGAAATGCCAATACCAGGCCGTCACGTCCACCACGATGCGCCGCGCTTCAACCGGCTTACGGAGCAGGGAAACGGTTGCGGCGTAGAGTAACACGAACAGGCCGCCCATGAGGTGGACGGCGTGAGTCGCGGTGAGCAAATACACGAAGGAACTGCTGGCGCTGGTTGCCAAGTAGAAGCCGCGCTCGGCCAGCAGACGCCAGGCGATCCACTGGCCGGTTAGAAAGCCGGCGCCAAGCACGACCGTAATGCCTAGCCAGGGGAAGCCTTTTCCCGGGCCGAGAGAAACGCCAGGGATGGAGCGAACTGGAGCTAGTGCGGCCTGGCGCGTGATCTGCCGGCGGGCCAACTCTGCGGCAATACTGCTGAGCAAGAGCAATCCGGTGTTTACCAGGAGCAGCGCAACCGGCAGAGTGACTGGAGTCCAATCACGAACGTAGGTATGGTTTTTTTCGTCGAGCGTGGGCAGGCCCTGACGCACGATATAGGCGCTGGTGAAGGCAACAAACAGCATTACGATGGGAACGATGGCCACGGCCAGTCCCAGGCGGGCGCGCCGCAGACGCGACCCATCGTCGAGAGAGCCATCCCCGCGCCCACCATCCCCGCCACCACCATAAACGGGAGGAAGAGAACTGCCCCCATGCTTACCCGTTTGGGGCACGTGCGCCGTTACTGGAGGACTCAGAGTTGCCATGGCCGAAGCGAATGAAGGTGAAGTTGACTTTCCTTGTGCCGGACTTTTCATCCCAGGCGCGAGATAGTGTACTATACTTTTCCGGTCGCAAGGTGGGGCGAACCCCGAGTCTTACTGTGGGTAGGTTCGGGGTCCAATACAGGGGGACAAGTACAGATGGCAGACGACTCACCCAAGAGCGTCGTGAATGGCCTGCTCGGGCATCTTCCGCCTTGGCCGAGAAAGCAGCTCAGCAACTCGCTCATAGCGATGGAGCAGGCCTGCCGACAGCGCGAGGGCCTGCCGCTGCTCAGCGATGCAGATATTGCAGCGTTGAAGGCTGGCCAGCCCATGCAGTGGGAGAGCGGCGATGCGGCCTCAACGCCAGCCTCAACGGGCGCCCCACCGACTCCGGCGCCAGCTGCTGCCGTGGCGGCACCGGCAGCCCCAGCTGTGGCTGCGGCCACGAGCGCACCCAGTGGTGCGATCAGCGAGGAAGTCGCAAAGTGGGTTGCGGCCGGAAAGAAGTGGAGTAAATCGAGCATCGCAGCGGAACAGGCACATCGCGGTCGCAAAGGTTTGCCGGCACTCAACGACGCTGAAATTACGGCCCTGCTCGGCGAACCACTCACTCCTGCGACTGCTCCTGCGGCGGCTGCTCCGAGTGCTCCGGCGGCTGCGACCGCAGCGTCTGCTCCTCGTCCTGCGGCAGCGGCGGCAACTGTAACTGCTTCCGCGGCTGCTTCCGTAGCACGGGGCGGCGACGCGACCAAATATGTCGGTACACCGGCGGTGGGGACTTCCAAAGCAGTGGCGGGCGCAGGAGTAGCCTCTGTCGGTCCGGAAGACAATGAGATCAATCGGCAACGCCGGCGATTGGTGTGGAGTACGGTAGCTGCCTTCCTCGCCGCGTGGTTCATCGCATTCTTCCGCTTTTTCCTGCCGCGCACTCTATTCGAGCCCGCGACCAGCTTCAAAATCGGCTATCCCGAGGAATACGGTCTGGGAGTGGACACCAAGTTTCAGCAGAAGTACCGCATCTGGGTGGACCGCACTCCAGATCGCTTGTTCGTGATTTACGCGCGCTGCACGCATCTGGGCTGTACGCCGGACTGGAAAGCCAGCGAGAACAAATTTAAATGCCCATGCCACGGCAGTGGCTACGACAGCGAAGGGGTCAACTTTGAGGGTCCGGCGCCGCGTCCCATGGACCGGGCCCACGTGGAAAAATCTCCGGACGGTCAGATCCTGGTAGATGTGTCGCGACTCTACCAGTGGCCGAAGGGGCAGCCCAGCCAGTTCAATGACGATGGATCTTACTTGCCCGTGTAATTGGCGTGTCGCCGGAGCGGTGGCGGCGAGGGGGAGACGGACTGATTACCAGACCGATCATTACCAGACGGATCAGAGGAAACGATGCCTGAAGAAAATGGGAACGGAAAAAACGGCAAAGAAGTTGGCCTGCTGGAACGATTGAAGTCCGCCCTGCACGAGGACGTTCAATCAATCCGGACCGATATGCCGACCAAAGCGAAGGAACAGATCGAGGGGCTCAAGAAACCAACCAAGACCGCGGTCTACACCTCGATCTTCCGCCACAAGCACGATGACACGCCGCGCAACCGGGCTCTGGGCGTGCTTTCCAACGTCTTCCTGCATCTTCATCCGGCGAAGATCAATCGCGACGCCGTGCGCTACAGTTTCACCTGGGGCATGGGTGGAATCACGTTTTATTTGTTCATCGTGCTCACCTTGACCGGCGTGCTGCTGATGTTTTACTACCATCCGACCAAACTGCAAGCGTTTCGCGACGTGCTCTATCTGGAACACGATGTGCCCTTCGGCAAGATCCTGCGCAACATGCACCGCTGGGCCGCCCACCTCATGGTGATTACGGTTTGGTTGCACATGTTTCGCGTGTTCCTGACCGGCTCTTATAAGGCGCCGCGTCAGTTCAACTGGAACATTGGCGTGCTGCTGCTGGTGCTCACGTTGCTGCTTTCGTTCACCGGTTACCTGCTTCCGGACGATCAACTGGGGTTCTGGGCGGTCACGGTCGGCACCAACATGGCTCGCGCCACGCCGCTGCTCGGACACGAAGGGCCGTTCGGCAAAATGTTGGGGATGACGCCGTACAACGATGTGCGCTTTGGCCTGCTGGGCGGCTCCATCGTCGATGCGAATGCCCTGCTGCGTTCCTACATCTGGCATTGCATCGGGATTCCGATCGTGGCTTCCGTACTGATGATTGTTCACTTCTGGCGCGTGCGGAAGGATGGCGGCATCTCCGGCCCGGGGTCGGTGGTGCTCGCGTCGGAAGATAAAGCGCAGCGTGGCCCAAGGCACGCCTGAAGCCGTGGTCACGCCTGCTTCACTGTAACGGTCTGGAGCATTTATGGATTGGCGACAACTTTGGGAGATCTGTTCCGCGCCCGACAACGTACCCATCGTGGCTCTGATTCCGCTTCTGGCCTTTTATTGCTACCTGGCATGGAAGCAGGCGAAGGGCAACGACGAGTTGATTGCGGAGCTGGAAACCAGTCCGGCGATGGCGAAGACGCGTTATCGCAAGACTTGGCCGTTCGAGCCGGGGTGGCAGAAGGAAGTACACGTGTGGCCGTTCCTGCTGCGCATTGAATTTCTGGCTGCCATCATCGTCACCATCGTCTTGATGATCTGGTCGGTCACTTTGAACGCACCGCTGGAGGAACCGTCGAATCCGAACCTGACTATGAATCCGGCGAAGGCACCCTGGTACTTCCTCGGTTTGCAGGAAATGCTGGTGTACTTTGACCCCTGGATTGCGGGCGTCGTGATGCCTACGCTGATCATCGTTGGGTTAATGGTGATTCCCTACATCGACACCAATCCGCTGGGCAACGGCTATTACACCTGGAAGCAGCGCAAGTTTGCCATCGGCTCGTTTCTGTTTGGCTTCATCATTCTCTGGGTCGCGATGATCATCATCGGCACGTTTATACGGGGACCGGGCTGGCAATGGTTCTGGCCGGGGCAGACCTGGGACCACAGCCGGCTGATTTACGAGGTGAACCGCGATCTGCCCGATCTTTTCGGAATCGCCTCGAACTTCGGCAAGGCCATTTTCGGGGCGGTGGTTGTCGGAGGTTATTACCTGGCCGGCGGGTTCCTCATCCATGCGCTGTTCCGGCGTTACAACCCGAAGGATTATCAGCGCATGAGTCTGTTGCAGTACTCGATCATGGTGTTCTTCCTGCTCACCATGGTGGCACTGCCGCTCAAGATGATGTTGCGGCTGGCATTCAACATCAAGTACGTGTGGATCACGCCGTGGTTTAACGTGTAAATGGTCGTTAGTCATGAAGGTCGTTCGTCGTTGGTTGTTGGTCGTTCGCCAGTTGCCCCGGCTCGCAGAAAAACGATTTTGCTACGACCAACGACTAACGACTAAGGACCAACGACTAACGACCAACGACTAATCGGAGGCTGTGGTGCCCGAACAACCAATCCGCAAGCAAGATCCGGTTGTGAACAAGTCCTTCGCGCTACCTTACGTCGTATCCATGCTCATCCTCATGGCCACGCTGTTCTGGGCGCTGTGGGACGAAGACTACGGCCAACGTCCCTGGAAGGCCTTTCAGCAAGAGTGGAAGCAGCGCTACGGCGCCTTCCTGAAGACAGCGGAGTCAAAGTCCGCGGAGTCCGAAAAGAACGTCGAGCAGGGCGCCGAGTACCAGCAAATCGATCAGGCTTACCAGCAGGCTTATCAAGCTGCCAAGCCTCACCGAGATGAGCTGCAGAAACAGATCCTTGATTTGAACGGGAAAATTCTGGCGGTGCAGAACGTCTTCGTTGACAAACGCGCCTATGTGAATGCTCTCACCTACCAGATCGAGACCGAGACGGGTGCCTCGGGCAAGGAAAGCAAGCGGAAGAAACTCGAAGACTACAAGAAGGAGACCTGGCCGGTCGAATATCCCGACGGTCACAGGGAGAAATATGATTTCTCTCAACTGGTGGAAAAATATAACGCGCTTAAAGACGAACGCACCAAGTTAAGCGCGGAGCTGGGCGAGGTGCTCAAGCCGGTGACCGAAGCCAGCACCAAGGTGTCAGCATACATTAACCAGCAGATGGTCGATCTCACACCGGTACAAATCGACGGTCTGAAGAGGAAGACCACGGAGTGGGAACCAAAGATCGTGCAGATTAACGTGGCGGACGCCAACATCGTGGACCGCTGCGAATCCTGCCACATGGGAGTCCGCGAGCCGCTCATGCTGACGGCGGCTGCCATGGCACACCAGGGCAAGAAGCCCGACGAGTATGCGCGCGCTTTCACCAGCCATCCTGAACCCGGTTTACTGAAGACGCACGATCCGGAGAAGTTCGGCTGCTCTCCCTGCCACCAGGGTAATGGCCGGGCCACCACCAGCGTCGAGAAGGCGCACGGAACTTACGAGCATTGGTTGTGGCCGCTCTTCCCCAAGGAAAACACGGAAGCTGGCTGTCAGACCTGCCACGCCGCGGACATGCTGCTGGTGAGCAACGACGTGGGCTCGACGATCAGCGCGGGCAAGGACTTGTATCGCCAACGGGGCTGCCTCGGCTGCCATCGCTATGAAGGGTACGACAAAGAACCGGAGGAACTGAACTCGGTCAGCCAGGAGATCAAGCAACTGGAGGGGGAAAAGATCCAGAACATCAAGCAGGCGGCGTACTTGATGAAGCAGGCCGATGCCGCAGAAACGAACGAAGAAGCGGTACGGCTGAACGACAGAGCCGTGGCACTGAAGGTGGCCAACAGCAAAGCTAACGCCCGTATCGCGCAACTGGAGCGGCAGACGAAAAGCCTGTTGCAGGACGTCAAGAAGGTGGGGCCCAATCTGAAGGACGTCCGGCTCAAGCTCAACAAGAACTGGATTCCTGTCTGGCTGAAGAAGCCGACCGACTTCCGGCCCACCACGCGGATGCCGAACTTCCGGCTCAATGACGGCCAGATCAAGGCCATCTCGGCCTATCTGTGGCAGTCGGCGCTGACCGACCCGCAGCCCCAGCACAAACCGGGCGATGCCGCGCACGGCAAGGAACTGTTTGAGACGCGCGGCTGTCTGGCCTGCCATTCCATCGGCGAAGGCGATGAGATGCAGGGTGGAACGTTCGCCGCCAATCTTACCCGGGTCGGGGAGAAGGCCAACTACGACTATCTGGTGCGCTGGGTGCATAACGCGCGCGAGCGCACTCGTCCTTATTGTCCGTACGAAAAGAAAGACATTGGCCCCGAAGATTATGCGAAGAAGGGGCTGCCTTTTGTCTTCGACCTGCAACACAGCAAATGCCCGAACGACGGCCACGAACTGCAAGTGCAAAACATGACGGTGATGCCCAGCCTGCGCCTCAGCATTGAGGATGCGCAAGACGTCGCGACGTTTTTGATTGCGCAGAAAAAGCAGGAGCCTGGCGCTTACGCCGACGCTTCATTCATGGATGACCCGGGGCTGAAGGATCAAGGCAAGAGGTGGATTCGGCACTTCGGCTGCTCGGGTTGCCATGAGATCGCCGGCATGGAGGAAGAAGGCCGCATCGGAACCGAGTTGACTTTCGAGGGCAGCAAGCCGATTGAGCGTCTCGATTTTGCCCTGTTCACCGAAGCCGCGCAGCGCGGCGGCAAGAATGCAGAACCGATTACCAACCCGGAGGACCTGGCACGATTGCCTGACGGCCCGGCGCAAGGTCCATGGTACGACCACAAAGGCTTCTTCGAGCACAAATTGTCTGAGCCCAACGTCTACGATCAAGGCAAGATCAAGAGCGAAGAAGAAAAGCTGCGGATGCCCAACCTGCACTTGACCAAGGAACAGGTGCGAGACCTCACTACCTTCATGATGGGCAGCCAGGAGAGCGCTCTGCCCGCCGATTATCAATACCGGCCGCTCGATTATCGCCGCGACATCCAGGAAGGCTGGTGGGTGGTCAGGAAGTACAACTGCATGGGTTGCCATCAGTTCATTCCCGGCCAGCAGACTGTGCTGATGGAGATGAAACGCTACCAGGATGCCCAGGAACTACTGCCTCCTAAGCTGCTGACCGAAGGGGCCAGAGTCGATCCCGAGTGGCTCCTGCGCTTCCTCACCAACCCGGCGCTGAACGACAAGGACACTAATCGCAACGGCGTACGGAACTACCTGCAAGTGCACATGCCCACTTTTTCTTTTTCCGAGAATGAACTGGGCAAGCTGGTGCGCTTCTTCCAGGCGCTTTCGCGGCAGCCCTTTCCCTACATACCGGAGCAGGTTCCTATGCTGACGGCAAAGGAAACCGAGATGGCGCGCAGCCTGTTCAGCAGCACGGCAGCCCCCTGCCTGACGTGTCATGCCACCGGCGATGCGCAGCACGACAAGACCGCTGTCGCTCCCAATCTCCTCCTGGTGCGGGGGCGCCTCAAGCCCGATTGGGTGGAGCGCTGGATCATCGATCCGCAAGCGATTAGCCCGGGCACTTCCATGCCTTCAGACCTGTTCCGGCGCGAGAATAATCGTTGGGTATTCGCCGGTCCCACTCCGCCATCGTTCCAAGGGTATGATAAGGACCACACCAAGTTGCTGGTGGATTACATGTTCCAGCTGACGCCCGAGGAACAAAGACGGGTGATCGCGGCTAAGGGTCGCCCGCAGGCCTCGACTCAGCCGTCGCGCAGCATCAAGCAAGGCGCCAGTTCATCGGATCCGCACCACCGAGCAGCTAGCGCCGGTGGTTCGCAGTAAAGCGCAGGATTTTGTAATACGAGCACAAGTCGTTCGTCACGGCAATACCAAAACCCGAGGAGGGAGTACTCGAATGCGCACTAAGCAAATGCTACTAGCTTTTTTGACGCTGTTCCTCTGTTCGTCACTGATGTTCGCTGGAACGGTTAGCGGCAACGTGACCTACACCGGCACGCCCGACAGACAAAAGCCCATCGATATGGGCAAAGAACCGTCCTGCGCCAAGCAGCATGCCAAACCCGTGACTTTCGAATCGGTTGTGACCGGGCCCAAGAATGCATTGGAAAACGTGGTAGTGTACGTTTCATCCGGAGCCCCCGATGAAGGTCAGGTTCCGGCGCAGGCGGTCACCTTCGAGCAGAAAGGCTGCCAGTATCTGCCGCACGTTATGGTCATGCACACCAACCAGGAACTCAAGATCACTAACGAGGACCAAGCTACGCACAACATCCACCCGCTGGCCAAAGTGAACCGCGAGTGGAATAAATCCCAGGCGCCAGGCGCCGCGCCAATTGTGGAGAAATTCGCTAGAGAAGAATTTATCTCGGTGAAGTGCAACGTTCATCCCTGGATGCACGGTTACTTCGCGGTGCTCAAAACGTCGCACTACGACGTAAGCAAGGGTGCCGGGGACTTCAAGCTGCCCAACCTGCCTCCCGGCAAGTACACCATCACGGCCTGGCATGAGGAATACGGCACTCAGACTGCCGACGTCACCATTACCGGCAACGAAACCAAGAATGTCAACTTCACTTTCAAGGCGACGGCGAACTGACGCACCGGCGGCGGAGATCAATCCCTCCGCCGCATGCGTCCTTAGGCAGGGCAGGCGGAGCCCGCTTTGAATCTGACCGCAATTGGTAGCAGGAGAGCATGGCAACTATTCACAGAACGATGCAGCTCAGCCCGACGGATCGCTTCACTTCACAACTCCGGGACTATTACACCCTGACCAAGCCGGAAGTGAACCTGCTGATTCTTATGACCACGTCGGCGGGTTATTATCTTGCTTCTCGTGGACCTTTCAGGATTGTCGGCCTGATGAACACACTGGTCGGTACGCTCCTGGTCGCCAGCGGTACCGCAACCCTGAACCAGTGGATGGAACGGGTTTGGGACGGTCAGATGCGCCGCACCGCCAGCCGCCCGCTGCCTTCGGGCAGGCTCAATGCTCGCGCGGCGTTTCTGTTTGGGATTCTGCTGAGCGTGGCCGGAGGCCTGTATCTCGCGGTTGCGGTTAACGGGTTGGCAGCCTTGCTCGCGATCTCCACGCTGCTTTCGTATCTCCTTATCTATACTCCGTTGAAGCGGAAGACGCCGCTGTGCACACTGCTCGGCGCTTTTCCGGGAGCCATGCCCGCACTGATCGGGTGGGCCGGCGCCTCGGCAAGTATCGGGCGGCACGCCTGGTTTCTCTTCGCCATTCTCTTTCTCTGGCAGTTCCCGCATTTCCTGGCGATTGCCTTGATGTACCGTGAGGACTACACCCGGGCCGGGTACAAGATGCTGCCCCAGTTTGATCTCGATTCGCGCTTCACGCGCGTCGAGATTATTGCTTTCACTGTCATCCTGATAGTTACTACGATGCTTCCGCTGGTCGATCACGGAGGTCCGATTTATCTGAGTGGCATGTTCCTGGCGGGTGTGTTCCTGCTCTATCACGTAACAAAGTTGGCGAGATCAAATTCGATAGTCTTGGCCAGCCGCGTCTTGCATGCCTCGGTTATCTATCTGCCTATAGTTCTTGGAATGATTGTTGCCCGGAAAGCCTGAAGTTCTCGGTTGGGCGCGAACCTATACGGGCAGATTGCCGGAATGGAATTGGTTTGAACGCCCTTTGAACTAAGGCTGGTTACTTCTACTTCGGCGGCAACGTCAGGCCAAACACCGAAATCTGCCCCTGCCCAGCTACATTCACCACCGATTCCCCGGGGTGCGGCAAATACAAGGTCTTGCAATGCTCGCAGCGGTAGACCTCGGCATCCAGTCCCCAGGCCTTTTCCGCATCGCCGCAATCTTGCTCGATCAAATCGACGCTATAAAACCAGCGCTTCAAATGGCCGCCGCAAAACTTGCCCTTCTCGTTTTTCTCGTTGCAGGCGCGCTGCCCGGCCTTCTTGATCTTGACCTTGTGATGGGGAAGCTGGGTAGGAGTTTGCATACCCTGAGTAGCGATTGCGGCAGAAGGCAAAGGACCTACTGCGGTCTTTGCTTTCGAACGCCCCCTGAGATCCAGATATGCATTGAGGAATAGAATGCCGGAAAGTGGCAGAAGTATCAGGCTCATGAAGAGGCCGTCGACAGTGCCGATACTGCCATGCAGAACGATCCATGCTACTCCCAGCAGAGGGACAATCCCAAGTACGACGGAAAGCACCAGCATCATAGGCTTGCGAGTTCCTTTGTGGCGCCGGCATCTTGCCGGCCGTCCCGGGGGCATCCAGCAGGATCGCGTCTCCCCCCATTTTCATGCTCGAGCTTAAGCATGCTCCTGCTTTGCTGCCGCCGCGCGCTCCCGCTCGAGGCGGCGGATGGTCGCGCGCAGCCAATTCCCTAAGGCCGCCTCCAACTCTAGCTGATGGTCCCGCAGCATGTCCACGGTCTCCCCATCTGGATTCAGGGGAATATGGTGACACGGCACGCCTTCGCCTTGGGCGTTCCTGGGAACGAAGTCGGTGAGGAAGCATTCGTTGCACGGATGCGGCATCGTCGGCTCGCTGAAATTGAGGCAGGTGAGAGAATCCTGGAAGCTCCTCGTGGGCGTCTGGGGAGTGCGCACCGAACGTCCATAGCCTCCCTGCTCCAGGAATGCGAGTTCGAACTTAAGAGCTTCAAGAATGTCGCGCTTATCCTTCGACATGGTATGCCTCCACCCGGCAGCCTCCCACCAGCAATGGTCGCTCGGCCCGTGCGTGCATTTTCGACACCCAATATATCAAACGACCAAGCCTTTGGCCGCAAAGAACGCAGAGATTCCGCGAAAAATGGCGAAGGCAGGCAAAATGAAACGACCGTTTTGGTTGCGAGCGCCCTTGCGATCGGCTTCGATGACTGGCGGTCGGGCCTTGTCTTTGGCTTAAATGGCTTAGTGGGGCTTTGAGGGGCTTAGATGAAAATCCCAAACGTATACGGTATACTCACGGGCATGTCTGCTGAAGCGGCCGACGCGAAACCCGCCGGGATGGTGCCCGACGAGTTCAAGTTCGAACCCAAATCCAAGGGCCTCTTGACTCCACGAAAGAAGAAACCGAAGGAGTTGGCGGTCATTACGGAGTGTTGCACGGGATGCGCGGGCTCGCCGGCCTGCGTGGAATATTGCCCGGTGGAAGACTGCATGTTCTGGGTTCCGGATGAAGATAATCCGCCGTTCGGCAGAATCCAGGTGGACCCGATCCTTTGCATCGGGTGCAAGAAGTGCCTCAGCAAGGGTCCAGACGGATGTTTCCTCGACGGCTGTCCGTGGGACGCGATTGTGATGGTGGACACGGTCGAAGTGGAAAAAGAAGTCGGCGTGATGCCGATTTGAGGGCAGCTATAAGCTCTTAGCTTTTGGCTCTTAGCACGTACAACTTTTGCCGAACACCAGCCGCTGGCCGCTCAACGTTCGCCGCTCAACGCTGACCGAACTCCTTATTTCATCCTATTTCATCCTCTGACGTATCGCTGCCTCTGTTCCTAGCGCTTGCTGCCGCACGTGATCGGGGATGTCGGGCAACTCTCGTTCATAGGGAAGAACTGCGGCAAGGTCATCGGGCTGGCCGACGAGGTAGAGTGCGCGCAACGCTTCCCAGACCTGCGCGGTGGACGGGTCGATAGTCGCGATGAGGTCTCCCTGCTTGACCTGCTGTCCAACCTGAGCAGAGAGTGTGCGCAGACGCCCGGTGATTGGGGAACGCATTTCAGTAGTGTGTTTGGCGTCGACGTTTCCGCTAACTTGGAGCTTAGCGACGACTCCACCCTGGTGGATGCTGGCGCCGATCATGCTGGTATCCGTTATCTGTCCGGCATCGGGTGCGATCACTTTGACCGGCTGCAGAAGTTCAACGATCTGGGGTCTTCCGGTTGCGTCTCCGAAGCGGACCAGCGAAAGCGCGGCGTTGCCCCGCACCATGAGAGAAGGATCGGCGAGCATTCTCAGCAGAGCTTCATGGAATCCGCCGCCGGATGTGTCCTGCCCCATCACCCAGGCGTCAGTGTTGCGCACCTCTTCGACAGGATGCGAAGCCAGACGGATAGCATCGGGATACCAGCGGGTGACGCTCGCATCGTGGCGGCTCATGCGCTCGCCGAGCTGCACCAACGCGTGCTGAATGTGCCGGGGATGATTCTCGTCTTGTAGGTATTCGGCCAGTTGTTTATCGGAGAGCTGGCGGCCGAACCAGGTGTTCCACCAGAACAGGAACGGCATGAGCACGATCAGCCACGCGGTCAGGAAGAAGAGCAGCCGGTTGCGCGTGGACATGCGAGGACGGGGCTTGGATGGAAGGCTGGGGGGATTGCTTGCATCCGGCGAAGATTGGGGAGTTGCATCGGGGAGAACGGGCATGGGATCACGGAAATATACCAGAAAACGGAATTCCGGCCTCTAGCCCGGAAACGTGGTAGTGGGCGTTACTCCACCACATCTGCATCAAGCACGCGGTCCTGCTCCAGATAGTGGGAGACGGCGTATTGGGCTAGAAGCGGTGTCTGGAGCCGGATCTCAGCGCCGATCCATTCCTCTTTGTTGTGAGGCTCGTTAAGCGGATGATTGCAACGCCCGCCACTGCCGAACTGCGGACCGAAATCGGCGCTCTGGATCTGGTCAAACTGCTTCAGTTCGCGCCAGGCTTCATCGCCCACCGTCCCAGAAACGTCAATCTTTAATCTGACGATAGCCATAGACGAAACCATTCACTTCGATACTCGTTCTTGATTTCTTCGTGTAACTTCGTATGCTTATGTGGTGTTACATTTTATTAGCCACAAAGAACTCGAAGTAATTCAAGTTCCGGTGGGACGTCCAAGTTCGATCTCCAGCGTACTACCGCCAGGATCGAGTTAGATAGTCGGCCAACGATAGCGATAGCAGAATCGCAAGAAAGAAGAAGCCGGAGACGACTACGGCGCCGGTCAGCTTTTCGCTCGCGCCTTTGACGTGCATGAAGAAGAGCACGACGAGCGTGGCTTTTATGGTCGCAATGAGGAGTGCAATGATGGGGTTGAAAGGACCGAGGTTCACGAAGGCGGCGCCGACCGTGGTTGCCGTCAGGACGAGCAGGCCGATGCCAATGGCCAGGTAAAATCCTTGCGAGTGAGTAGTGTGTTCTTCGTGTTCCGACATATAGAAGTTCTCAGTTCTCAGCTGTCAGTCCACTGTCATGAGTGCCGGCTGATCAGATACAACAACGGGAATAGATAAATCCAGATGATATCGACCAAGTGCCAGTATAAGCCGGCGTTTTCTATAGGCGTGAAGTAGCCGGGATTGTAATGTCCTTTCCATGCGAGGACAGCCAGAACGGTAAAAAGACCGCAGCCGATAATCATGTGCAGGGCGTGCATTCCGGTCATGGCGAAATAGAGGGAGAAAAAAAGCTCCGCTTCCTTCGGGTTGACCGGGATTTGCTTGCCGTTGTCGTCGAACTTGTCCGTGAAGTTGAACGTCGGGCCGGGTACGTGGTGCTTCTCGAATTTCTCGCGATACTCGAAACCCTTGATGACCAGGAAGGTCATGCCGAGCAATACGGTAACGACAAGGTAGCCGACGAGCACTTTGCGCTTGCCCGCCTCTGCCGCTTTCACCGCCAACACAACCGTAACCGAACTGACGATCAGGACGGCGGTGTTCGTGGCTCCCATCCAAATGTTGAGCTGCTGGCTTCCGGCCGCGAAGGCGTTGAAGTGGGCGAGGCGGTAGACGAGGTAGGCGCAGAACATGCCGCCGAAGAACATGATTTCGGTGACCAGGAAAAGCCACATGCCAAGCGAGGCGGCATTCTTCTGCTGCTGAGCGTCGGCGAAGTGGTGGCGCAGCGCCGGATTGTGAGCTTCGTGTTCCATCGTCGTCGCCGGGCCGGTGGTCGATTGGCTATCGTGCAACGGGAGCCCTCCGTTCCCAGGGTGGGATCTCGTCGTAGTTATAGGCTTCCCAGGTGACCACCGGCGTCTCGTCAAAATTAAAGGTGGGCGGCGGCGACGTGGTCTTCCACTCCAGGCCAGCGGCGTGCCAGGGATTCGCGCCGGCGATCTTCCCGTAGCGCAGCGACCAGACGAAGTAGATCATCGGCAGCAGATAGCCGGCGGCGAGTATGCTGGCTCCGGCCGTTGAGAGAACGTTCAGCGCCTGGAACTCCGGCGGATACTGCCAGTAGCGGCGGGGCATGCCGACGTAGCCGAGAATAAACTGCGGGAAGAAGGTCAGGTTGAAGCCGACGAAGACGAGCAGCGCCGACAGCTTGGCCCAGGCTTCCGGATACATGCGGCCGGTTATCTTCGGCCACCAGAAATGCATGCCTCCGAGATACCCCATGAGCACGCCGCCCACCATGACGTAGTGGAAGTGGGCGACGACAAAATAGGTGTCGGTGACGTGAACGTCGATGCCGATGGTCGCCAGCATGAGGCCGGTTAATCCGCCCATAGTGAACAGCCCGATAAAGCCAAAGGCATAGAGCATGGGAGTAGCGTACGAGATGGAACCCTTGTAGAGGGTGGCTGTCCAGTTGAAAACTTTGACGGCGGAAGGCACGCCAACGGAGAAGCTCAGGAAAGAAAAGATCATGGCGGCGTAGAGCGAGATGCCGGCGACGAACATGTGATGCGCCCACACCAGGAATCCGAAGACGGCGATGGCAACGCTCGACAGAGCGACAAACTTGTAGCCGAACACGCGCTTGCGCGCGAAGCAGGCAATGAGCTCGCTGACCACGCCCATGGAAGGCAGGATCATGATGTACACCGCCGGATGGGAATAGAACCAGAAGAGATGCTGGAACAGGAGCGGGTCTCCGCCTAGCCTGGGGTCGAAGATGCCGAGGTGGAAGAGGCGCTCGACGGCCACGAGCACAATGGTGATGGCGACAACCGGCGTGCCGAGAACCATGACGAGGCTGGTGGCGTAGTTGGACCAGATGAAGAGGGGCAGGCGGTCCCAAGTGAGGCCGGGTGCGCGCATGCGGTGAATGGTGACGATGAAATTGAGTCCCGTGAAGATGGACGAGAAGCCCGCGATGAAGACGGCGAGTCCAGCCTCGACAATCTTGGTGTTGGTGTACTCCGTGCTGAATGGGGTGTAGAAAGTCCAGCCCGTATCGACGCCACCGGTCAACATGACGTGTGAAATCAGGATTCCGCCGATAATGTAAAGATACCAGCTCAGCAGGTTGATGCGCGGGAAGGCGAGATCCTTGGCGCCGATCATGAGGGGCACCAGGAAGTTGCCCAGCACCGCCGGCACCACCGGGATCAGAAAGAAAAACACCATGATGATGCCATGCATGGTGAACACCTTGTTATAGGTGTCGGCTTGCATGAGGTCGCCCTGTGGCGTCAGCAGTTCGAGCCGGATGAGCATGGCAAAGAAGCCACCGAGAAAGAAGAACGCCGTCACCGAAATCAGGTAGAGGACTGCGATCCGCTTGTGATCGGTGGTCAACAGCCACGACTTGAGAGTGTGCCCGTTATTGAGATAGTTCAGCTTCGGAGTAGGAGCCGGAGCCCGATTCGCCGGAATTACTGTGCTCGCCATGACTATTGCACCTGCATCTTTTCTGTTTGTGCCGGGAAAGTGGCGGGCTGGCTTTGCAGCCCGGCGGTTCCCGGGGGTGGCTGGGCTAACGATTTGACGTAGGCCACGAGCGCGTTCAACTGCTCTTCGCTGACGAGGCCCTGGAAGGTGGGCATCACGGGCTTGAAACCGTTTACGATCTTGGCGGTGGGATTGAGGATGGACTCACGAACATAGTTCTCGTCGGCAATTACCGTGCGTCCGTCTTCAAGCAGAACCGGTTTGTTGTAGACGCCGACCAGATTGGGGCCGCGGCCCTGCACATCGAAACGATGGCAGGTGGCGCATCCGAGCGCAGAGAACAACTGCTTGCCGGTTTCCCGCAAGGGCGCAACCGCTGTGCCCGCCATCCACTGCGCGTACTCCTGCGGCTCCATGACGACGATGTCGCCGCCCATGCCGGAGTGCATGGTCCCGCAGTATTCGGCGCAGAACAAATGATAGTGGCCGGGTTTGGTGGCTTTGAACCAGGCGGTGGTGTAGCGGCCGGGCAAGACGTCCTGCTTGATGCGGAATGCAGGGACGAAGAAGCTGTGAATCACGTCTTGCGAGGTCATGATGAGCTTGGTGTTCTGGCCGATGGGGACGTGCAGTTCGTTGATCTCGCTCTGCCCCTCCGCGTGTTCGATCTTCCACATCCACTGCTTGGCGACGACGTAGACTTCGGTCGCGTCGGCGGGAGGGGTGCGCTCCCTGAAGTAAATGACTGCGCCCCAGATGAAGAAAGTCAGCATCACAAAAAACGGGATGACCGACCAGGTGATTTCGAGGATCAAGGAGCCTTCGATCTGCTGGGCTTCGCGGCCGTGTACGCGACGATACTTGATCGCCAGCACCAAGATCGTAAGAAAGATGAGCGCGGTCATGAAACCAGCTACCACCAGCAGATAGATGTAGAGCGCATCCACCTGGTTTGCCATGGTCGAGGCCCGATCTGGCCACAAAGGTAGAAATCTCGACATAATTACCTGACTCGCCTCAATTCGTCGTGGGCGGCTCGTTGGCCGGAATGCCGATCGGCGCGGAACATGACGAACACAAATGTTCCCAGGATGAGCATGGTCCCGAGCGCCGCCAACTTCAGGATGTTGCTGACGACGGCGCCGTATTTTCCGGTCCTGGGATCGTAGTGGTAGCAGTAGAGCAGCACTTGGTCGCCGATGTTGCCAATCCGGTTTTCCGAGGCCTGCACGAGTCCGAGGCGCAAATCCTTGGGAGAGAACTCGACTCCATAAAAATATCCCGAAATGTGCCGGTCGGGCGTGAGCATAACGATCGCGGTGGCGTGGGCGTACTGCCCGGTTTTCTCATCGAACTGATATTGGAAGCCGACCGATTTGGTGAGTGCATTGATCTGGTCAGCCTTGCCGGTGAGGAAGTGCCAACCTTTATCGGCATTCGCCCGGCCGTAGCGCTTTATCATATCCCGCTTCTTTTCGGCGGCCATTTCGGTGGTTTCGCGCGGGTCGAAGCTCACAGTGAGGACGTCAAAATCTTTGCCGAGATTGAAGGTCAGCGCCTTCATCGAACCCACCAGACCTTGCAGCAGTTCGCTGCAGAGCATGGGGCACTGATAGTAGCCCAGGTTGAGGATGACGGGGCGTCCGTGGCCAAAGTAGTCGGCGAGTTTGACCGGGTTGCCAAGTTCGTCGCGGAATTCGAGATCGGCGGGAACTTCGGCGTTGAGATGTTGCTCGATGCCGACGAATTCAAGCCCAGGCGGACGCTGGTTGGCGGGCGGGCTCATGATGCCGCCGCCCATAATAGGGCCGCGTGCGCCTTGCGCAAACAGCGGAGCGGCCGAGAGCACGAGCAGGAAAGTTGCTACGGCGATCGAGTTGGCGAAACTGTTTTTACTGCGCACTGCTTTTTCCTTTTCCGGCTATCCGGCCGGAGCGGTTGGTCCATATCAGCAATCGCTTGAGCGATGCCACACTTCGTACCAGGGTATCGCTTCAGCGGTACCACAGCGCCTTCGAAATCAAACGCCCCTTTTTAGGGGCCGGACGTCTGCTGCCTCGCCGCTGCCGGTTTCTTAGCGGGCGCCGATGCGCTTGCATCCGCGCCGCCTTGCGGATAAACGGGAAATCCGCGCTGCACGGTCAACTCCATGGCGCGCTCGATCGGAATGTGCGCCAAGCCCGCTTTTTCGTCAACCCAGCCGTAACTATTGAGTTGGCTCTCCTGATTGATCAGGAAGTCGCGAAACTGGCCGCGCTCGTTGGTTTCCAGCATGGGAGCGCCATTGTCCTTGAACGCTTTATCCATTTCCGCCTGCGTGACCACACGCGACATCGCCCCCTTCAAAGGCACCAACGGACTGGCGCTGGTCATCTGCGACCGCTCGTATTTATCGAGGAACGTGTACATGCCGACGATGATGAAATAGATGACTATGCCAACGATCGCGAGGCCGATCATGAAGGCGAAGACGCCGCGCGTGCCCAGGTCTTTGCGTTCGTACTCGGTTTCGTGGCCGGAGTGGCCATGGTTCGAGTGGCCCTGATTCGCGTGACCTTGGTTCATCATTTCGTCACTCATGCGTCGGCTCCAGAAGTCTCAGCGTCTGCGGTGCGTTGACGGGGAGCAGCGGACGCGACCTAAGATTGTGGAAGAAGTAGGCCATCCAAAGACCGCCGATTCCAGCAATGATCGTGAAATGCACCCAGCTGATGTGAAGCGCAGGATGCGACGCCGGTTCGATGTGCCACCAGATGTCGATGATGCGCATGAATATGAGCCAGGAGGCGAGCCACACCAGAGTGCGCGCCTTGCGCTTCAACTGGCGCGAGAGCAAGAGCGCGAAAGGCACGGCGAAGTGGAACACCACCAGGAACAGGCCGACGTATTCCCATCCGCCATTCATTCGGTGCACGTACCACGGAATCTCTTCGGGCAGATTGCCGGCCCAGATGATGAGCCACTGCGAAAAATTGAAGTAAGCCCAGACCATAACGAAGGTGAGCATGAACTTGCCGTGGTCGTGGACCTCGGTATCGGTGAGGTACTCGGATATTGGCTTGCGTTTGCCGAGGATGCTTTCGATCACGACGCAGAAGCAGAAGGCGGAGAGCGCTTCACCCGCTATGAAGAGCAGGCCGTAGATGGTCGAGATCCAGCGCGCTTGCAGCGACATCACCCAGTCGATCACGGCGAAGGAAATCGTAAGCGAGTAGACGACGAGACCAATGGAACTCATCGCGCGGAAGCGCAGCGTGCTCTGACCCGCAGTCGAGTCCTGCTCGGTGGACCAGCGATTCAGAAAGTAGGCCATCCCGTACCAGATGACGAAGTAAAGGATGTAGCGCACCAGAATGCCGTTGAAGTTGAGATAGCTGTGCGCGATTTCCAGGATCTTCGGGTCGGTCTTTGGGTCGGCCAGCAGTCCGGGCCGGGCCCAGGAATAAAGCTTAGGCAGGTTCAGCAAAATCGGAATGAAGAGAACGAACATGAGAGGCAGCGTCATCATGCCTGACTCGAGGATGCGGCGAATGACCGTGCCCCAGGCGCCGCCGACCAGGTGGTAAAGCATCAGGATGGCCATGCATCCGAGCGAAAGGCCGAGCCAGAACATGAAGCCAATAAGGTAGGCGGAATAAAAACTGCCAGGGACAAGGAAAGCGCCGGCGACGGAAGCAGCGGCACCGATCACGCCAATGACGAGCGACCGCTGCTGCATGGTCTGGGCCACGGGCGGGGCCATCAGGTCCGACTTGGTCAGTTTCGCTTTCCCCGTGGCCGTGGTCATTTGGGCTCCCCTTCTGCGGCGGCGGGCGGCGCGGGCGCGATCTGCGGCAGCGTGGCTCCGTTGCCGATGTCGCGGAGCTGCAGCGGAGGCGACGGAACTTTTTGTCCCGCGGGAATGTCGGCCGAAGTTGCATTCTGGCTCAGTTGCAGCGCGCGGATGTAAACCGCGATGCACCAGCGATCGCGCGGCGCAACCTGCGTGCCGTATTCGGGCATCACGCCGTAGCCGTGAGTCATGACGTCGAAGAAGTAACCGATCGGTACTTTGCGCAAACGCTCGATGTGATACGACGGCGGACGGCGGAATCCGCGCGTGGGAATGAAGCCATTGCCATCGCCCACGCGCCCGTGGCAAGGCGTGCAGTTGATGTTGAAGCGCTCGCGTCCGCGGGCAAGAACTTCGGCGGTCGCCGGGAACGGCAGATAATCGCCCGGGGCGTTGCCGATTTTTCCCGTGTAGAAGTAAGTATCCTCGTGGAGATCGCCGCGCGCGACCGTGCCCTCGACCGGCAGGCGGGCAGAGCGATCGTCGGGGAAGAAATCGCTCTTCGCCATGGTCCGGTAATACGGCTGTATCTGCATGTCGATGCGGCAGCCGGCGGTCGCGACGATCAGCGCCAGAAGAGCGGGCAGAACTTTTCGGAGGTTGCGAGTGGCGCCCATGGCTAGCTCGGCACCTCCGCGATCATCCGGGGCGCGAGGCCGTTGAGAAACGAGCGCGTGCCGGCAGCGTCATATTTCGGGTCGCTCGAAAACACGACCAGGAAGAATTTATTCTCAGAGGCCTTGGCGAATTCAGGCACGTTGAACACCGGGTGATAGGGCATGGGCAGCCCGTTGAGGGCCAACATGCCGACAGCGGAGGAAATTCCGGCGAAAAGAATCGTCAATTCGAAGGTCACAATGATGAACGAGGGCCAGGAGTGATACGGGCGTCCGCCGACATTGACCGGATAAGTGATCGCTGCCACCCAATACTGAAGCGCATACGCCGATATCCCGCCGATAAGTCCGCCGATGAGGACGACGAGGGGCACGCGGTTCTTATGAAAGCCGATGGCTTCGGCAAGGCCCTCGATAGGAAACGGGCTGTAGGCGTCAATCTGCTGATAGCCCGCTGCGTACGTCTTGTGAGCTGCGGTTACCAGTTCTTGCGCCGAGTCAAATTCGGCCATCAATCCATAGATCGGAGAATCGATCGGACCATAGTTCGGACCATAGTTCGAACTATGGACGGGAGAATCGCTCACTGTTTCACCTCCGCCGCCTCGTGCACCTGCGACTCCGGCAGCAAGGTGCGCAATTCGAAGATGGAGATCATGGGCAGGATGCGTACGAACAGCCACATGGCAGTCAGGAACAGGCCGATGGTGCCGGCGAAAGTCATCCAGTCCCACTTGGTTGGGTAGTATTGACCCCACGAAGAAGGCAGGAAGTCGCGGCTCAAGCTGACCACGACGATAATGAAGCGCTCCAGCCACATGCCGGTGAGCACAATGAACGAGATGAGCCAGAGCCAGCCGGTAGAGACGCGGAACTTCTTCAGCCAGAGAACCTGCGGGATGAAAATGTTGCAGGCAAGCAAAGCAGCGTACACCAACCGATACGGGCCGTGGAGCCTGTTCCAGAGCAGAAACGAATCGTACTGGTTGCCGCTGTACCAACCCATGAACGCCTCCATGCCATAGCCATAGGCGACGATGAGGCCGGTGGCCAGCATGACCTTGGCTGCGTTCTCGAGATGGCGCATGGTGATGAAGTCCTGAAGCCCGTAGATCGCGCGGATCGGAATCGCTAGACAAAGAACCATGGCGAAACCGGAATAGATAGCGCCCGCGACAAAGTACGGCGGGAAGATCGTGGTGTGCCAGCCGGGAACGATGCCGACGGCGAAATCGAAGCTGACGACCGTGTGAACGGAGAGCACCAGCGGCGTAGCCAGTCCGGCGAGAAGTAAGTAGGCCGTCTCATAGCGGTGCCAGTGGCGGGCGGAACCGCGCCATCCCATGGCGAGCAGTCCGTAAACGCGCTGCACCCACGGGTTCTCGGCGCGATCGCGCAAGGTGGCAAGGTCGGGAATCAATCCCACAAACCAGAACACGAGCGATATGGTGAAGTATGTCGAAACCGCGAACACGTCCCACACCAGCGGGCTGCGGAAGTTCGGCCAGTAACGCATGGTGTTAGGATACGGAAACATCCAGTAAGCAAGCCACGGGCGTCCCATGTGAGCGAGTGGAAAGATACCGGCGCAGGCGACGGCAAACAGCGTCATGGCTTCGGCGAAGCGGTTGATGGAGTTACGCCAGGTCTGGCGCAGTAGCGCAAGAATCGCGGAAATCAGCGTGCCCGCGTGGCCAATACCGATCCACCACACAAAGTTGACGATGGCAAATCCCCAACCGATGGGGATGTTGATGCCCCAGATCCCGGTGCCTTTAATGAACAGATACCCAAGGGCCACCATCAGCATGTTCATCATCCCGAACACGATCAGGAAGCCGAGGATCCATCCCAGTGAAATGGGGCGGCTCAGCACGATGTTGCTGATCTTCTCGGTGATGGTGGAGAAGGTGTAGCCCGGTGCGATTACCGGCACTCGCCTGTCTGCCACGGGTATTTGCGTGTTCGTTGCCATGTCTTACATGCGCTCCACTTATGCCTTTGGAGTTGTTCTCAACTTGGTCGTTAAGTCTGCTTCTAATTCGGGGTTGGAATTGCGGACTTCCGCCAGATACGTTGTGCGCGGCCGCGTGTTCAATTCACCCAGCAGAGAATAATTCCTTGCCTGTCTTTTCCATTTATTCACCAGGCTGTTCGGATCGTTGAGGTTACCGAAGACGATGGCGTTGGCCGGGCAGGACTGCTGGCAAGCCGTCTGCAGATCATCACCGATGCGAATCTCCTTACCTTCGCTCACGGAAGCAGTTTCCGCGTCAATGCGCTTCTCGCTGATGCGCTGCACGCAGTAAGTGCATTTTTCCATGACGCCGCGGCTGCGTATGGTCACGTCAGGATTGCGCATGAGCTTGAACTGCGGAGTCTTCCAGTCCTCGAAAAGCAGGAAATTGAACCGCCGCACTTTGTATGGGCAGTTATTCGAGCAATAACGCGTGCCGACACAGCGGTTGTAGACCATGTCGTTCAGGCCTTCACTGCTGTGAACGGTCGCCTGTACCGGACAGACCAGCTCGCAGGGCGCATTCTCGCACTGCATACAAGGCACGGGCTGGAAGAAGCCCTTGGGATTTTCGCGCGGGCCGTTGTAATAAGCGTCAACGCGGAGCCAGTGCATATAGCGGCCTTTGAGCGTTTGTTCTTTGCCGACCACGGCGATGTTATTTTCCGATTGGCAGGCGACGATGCAGTTATTGCACCCCACGCAGGCGTTCAGGTCGATCGCCATACCCCAGGCATAAGTTTCCTTCGAATAATCGAAGGGCTTGTAGAGTGTAAGCTCCTGCGGGGGTTCCCCTTCTTTCGCGAAGTTTGGCTCTTTCTTGTACTCCTCGAGGCTGCGCTCCTGTACCAGTGGGCGCTCGCTGCCGTTAGGAGTTTCCATGGTCTGATAGCCCTGTGTGCTGGCGAGTTGGTAAGTGTCGCCGGTGGGACGAAGTTGCGCCCCGTCCGCAAACCATGGAGTCTGACTGGTGCGCAGCGGGTAGACGTCGAAGCCAGTGCCGGTGCCGACGCGGCCCGCGCGCGTGCGCCCGTAACCGAGGAAGACGGTGATGGAGTTGTCAGGATGGCCGGCCTGAATCCAGACTGCGCCTTTTACTTTTTTCCCGTTGAATTCAAGTTCAGCAACATCTTTGAAATTCAGCTTCAGCCGCTCGGCCATCGCGGGACCGATCATGATGGGGTTGTCCCACGTCAACTTAGTAAGTGGTTTCGGAAGCTCCTGCAACCAGCCGTTATTCGAGAAGCGGCCGTCGTAGATAGACGGGTCGCGGCGGAAGTTGAGCTCGTAGTTAGCGCCGGACGCGGATTGCGATGCCGGGAAGCCACTGGTTTTCAGCGCAGGCGTCCTTGGCACGTAGCTTGTACCCGCAATCCAGCCGTCGTGCAGAGACTTGCGCCAGAAAGCGTCAAAGTCAGCACCAGCATGTTGCTTCTGCCAGTAACTCTGAACGAGATCGTGTCCCGTGACTCCGGACTGGCCGGCGAGGATGGTAATGAGTTCGTGCGCGCTCTTGCCGCCGTAGAGTGGCTCGATCAGCGGCTGAATGATCGAAACCGTTCCGTCATAGGCGCGGGCATCGCTCCAGGATTCTAGATAGTGCGCTTCGGGAACATGCCACTGGCAAAGTTCGGCGGTCTCGTTGCGGTGAGAGCCGAGAAATACTTTCAGACCGACGGCATTCGATTTCAGAGCCGAAGCGAGTTCCAATTCTGCGGGCGCGTCATAGGCCGGATTGCCGCCGAGAATCAGCAGCAGGTCGACTTTACCGGCGCGCATGTCCTCGACGAGCGAATGCAGCGATTCGTTGCGATTCACCGGATTGGCATCAACAGGATCGGTATAGAAAACCGTCTTCCTAACGTTGCCGAGCATCTGATTGAGCGTGTGCGCGAGCGCATGAACCGCCGGAGGTTGATGATCGCCGACGATAACGACGCTGGATCCCTTGTGAGCCTGGAGATCCTGCCAAATGGCCAACAGGGACCTGCCAATCTCATTCTTTCCGCCAGCAATACCGTTGTCCGTTCCGGTTATGGCCGCCAGCGCACGCGCGAATCCCTCGATATCCGAGGCCCGCACAGGAATACGATGATCCGCCTTCATCCCCGTTGAACTCGGCGTGCTTTCGACCACATACAGCCGGTTCATGTTCGCATCGGGATTGCGCCGTGCGGCGAAATCGCGCGTGTAGCGAGCGGAGCCGGGGAATCCAGCGTAGAGAAAATCCGCGTCCAGCGAAACAATGACGTCGGCCTTTGACAAATCGTAGCGGGTCTCAACCACCTCGCCAAACGCTAGCCTCGCACCTTCGTAAACATTGTCGCGGTTGATCGGCTCGTAAACGTGCCACTTCGCCTGCGGATTCGCGTCCAGATAACTGCGAATCTGCGCGGCTAGCGTGGGTGAGGAAACGGTCTGCGTCAGAATGCGGACGCCGCCGCCCGCTATGCTCTTCTCCACGCTCATGGGGCCGCGAACCGCTTCCGTGAAAGCGTTCCACGAACGGACGTCGCCCAGGTAAGTGATGCTCTGCGCCCGGTCGGGATCGTAGAGGTCGAGGATGGAAGCCTGCGCGTAAACATCAGTGCCGCCGAGGCTGGCGGGATGCTGCGGATTGCCTTCGATTTTCGTCGGACGGAAAAGATGGCTCTCGACCAAAATCGGCGAGGCGTAGCCGCCGAGCGTGAACGCGGTCGCATAGAACATCGGTCGCCCGGGAACGACGTTTTCCGGCTGTCTTACATAGGGCACGATCTCGGTGATCGGCATCCGCGTGCAACCGGTCAAACCGGCGAGCGCCAGCGACGCGCCCATGGTCTTGAGGAAGCCGCGGCGCGAGAAGCCGTCGAGCCACTCGGAAGCGCCCTTGGGGAACTCGCGGTGCAGCATCTCCTGAAACTCNNTCGAGGCTGCGCCAGTACTCGGGGCCGGTCGTCTCCTCGATCTGCGCCTTGGCGGTCGCGAGGTCAAGCTGTTTTCGCTTGCTCGGGCAGACGTCGGTCTTGTTGGTTCCGGCCGGCTTTATCGTGTTCTCGTCCATGCTCATCGTCGATTTTTATTTCTTCTCATCAATTCATTTTCGTCATTCGGATCTGCCGATCTGTCGCTAGCGATGGCAGGTGTTGCAACTGGTGATGTCGTTGACGGAGCGCACCTTATAGAGCTCCTTCAAGGCGTTCCCGAGCGCTTCCTGATCGGAGTATGCCGCTCCCTTAACAATGACGGGCTCGCCCGTGGAAGGCTCCTCATAGCGCATGTTGAAAACCTGTTCGCGCGGGCGCAGATATTTTTCCGAAGCGCGGTGGCAGTCGAGGCAGAATTCCATCTGCAGCGACGCGTACTGGTACATCAGCGGCATCTGATCGACTGGGCCGTGGCAGGTGTTGCAGCCCACACCCTTATTCACGTGGATGCTGTGATTGAAATACACGTAGTCGGGCAACTGGTTGACGCGCGTCCATTGGAGCGAGCGGCCGGTGCGGAAACTTTCGCGGACAGGCTCCAGATAAGCCGCGTTCGTCCAGATCTGCGCATGGCAGTTCATACAAGTCTTGGTGGGTGGGATACCGGCGAAGCTCGATTGCTCTACTGAGGTGTGACAGTAACGGCAGTCGATGCCGAGCCCGGTAACGTGGTGCTTGTGGCTAAACGGGACGGGCTGCGACTTGCGGACTCCGGCATAAGTGATGTATGGAGACCGCTCGATCTGCACCATGACCCAAAATACCCCGGCCGCGGCCAAAACAGTCAGGACCATAGAGGCCCGGGCGATTGCATTGCTGCTGCGAGGGAAGATCTGCATTGAGTGTGAAGTTTTTGGTATTTCGAGATTGGCTTGCGCCGCTCCTGGTTGATTGCATTGGTATGATGTGCGTCACGTACTGCTGTGACGCACGTTACTGAAACATGCGAGTATAACAGCTACCCGGCGAATTGGAACAGGCCGCGCAGTTTTTCTTTGTGCCATAAGGGAATTGAGCGTGTGACGAATCCGTTTCTCAGAAACTCGCCGGCCAAAAACCCTCAGCGCAGGTTCATGACCAGCAGTTTGGGTTCCGTCATTTCCTGAATCGCGTCGCGCAGGCCCTCGCGTCCAAGTCCCGAATCTTTGATGCCGCCGTAGGGCATATGGTCTATGCGAAAAGTGGGAACGTCGCCGGCGATCAAGCCTCCGACTTCGAGTTCGTCGTACGCCTGAAAGATGAGTTTGGCGTCACGGGTAAAAAGTCCGGCCTGCAGGCCATAAGGGGAATTGTTGATCTGTTTCAGCGCGGAGGCGAAATCGTTGTAGGGCTCGACGGTCACGACCGGCGCAAAAATTTCCTGGCTATTCACTTTCATGTTGGGCTTGGTGCCGGTAAGCACGGTGGGCTCGAACAGGGAACCTTTGCGGCTGCCGCCGCAGAGCAGGCGCGCACCACCGCGAACCGCCTCCTGCACCCACTCGGCAGCGCGGATGGCGTCGCTTTCGCGGATGAGAGGGCCGAGGTCGCTCGACTCGTCGAGTGGATCTCCGACTTTCAATTTGCCGACCGCTGCCAGGAACAGTTCGGTGAATTTTCCGTAGATGGTGTGCTCGACCAGAATGCGCTGCACCGAAATGCCGGACTGTCCGGCATAAGCAAAGCCTCCCGTGACGCAGCGGTCGGCGGCGTAAGCGAGATCGGTATCGCTGTGGACGATGACGCCCGAATTGCCTCCGAGTTCGAGAACCACTTTCTTCTTTCCTGCGTTGTTCTTGATGGCCCACCCGACGGCGGCGCTGCCCGTGAAGCTGATGAGCTTGATGCGTTCATCGGTGACGAGCAGGCCGGAATCTTCGTTGGAGAGCAAAACCGCATTGAATCCGCCATCCGGCCAGCCCGCTTGCTGGATCACTTCCGCCAGCAGCAGCGCGGTGAGCGGCGTCTCGGGCGCGGGCTTGAGCACCATGGAACAGCCGGCGGCAATAGCGGGTGCGACTTTGTGCGCGACCTGGTTCAAGGGGAAAGTAAAGGGCGTGATCCCGGCGACGGGGCCAAGAGGAAAACGCTTTACGATGCCCCAACGCCCGGCAGTCGACTGCTGCCAATCCAGCGGCAAATACTCGCCGTAGCCGCGAATGGTCTCTTCGGCGGCGATGTTGAACGTAAATACGGCGCGGTCCACTTCGCTGCGAGCGCTCTTGATGGGCTTGCCCGCTTCCAGCGCAATCGTGTGGGAAAATTCTTCTTTGCGATCGTGAATGCCGATCGCGATCTGGCGCAGAACTCGTTGGCGTTCGAAGGCGGGCAACCGCCGAGTGGTTCCGAAGGCTTTGACAGCGGCGGCGATGGCGGCTTCCGCGTGTTCGCGGCGTCCCTGGTAGACATGCGCGATGAGGGCGCCGTCATAAGGCGCGCGAACGTCGACGATGTCACCCTCTTCGAACCATTTCCCGTCCAGAAAAAAACCGTGGGTTGCAACTGGAATCGCCGTCATCTGGGCCATGCCTTGCCTCTTTCGAGCTGCTCTCGTGATTCCCGTCCGATGATTTGACTCTTGGTCCGCGTCTGACGATTCGTGTTTTGATTTGCGTCCTGATTTGCGTCCTGATTTGCGTCCTGATGTGCGCCCAATGATTATAGAACTTCGTGAGGACCGCGTAATCCATCGCTGTGCTGCCTTCCCCTGTGACCCTCCCGAGGAAAGCCAAACTATAGCACCGCCGTCTCGTGAATCATCCGTCCCTCCGCGAAGCGCGAGAAGTTCAGAAGCGACGCTTCGATCAGATCGGTCTTCCGGGTCAAGATCAGGTCGCTCAGAATTTTTCCGGTCGCGGGCGAGTGCATCACTCCATGCCCGCTGAAGCCGTTGGCGAAAAAGAAACCGGGGACCTCGGGAGATTCACCGAGAATCGGGTGATGGTCGGGCGTCATTTCATAAAGCCCGGCCCAGGCTCGCTTCGGATTGACCTCGACATTTTCGAAGACGGGCACGCGATCTGCAGCGCGGATCAGTATCTTCTCGATGAAGCTCGGGTCAAAATCGGTTTTGTAGCCGGGCGTTTCTTCCGGATCGTTCCACGCCAGCAGGAATCCGCGGCTCTCCGGGCGAAAGTGAAAGCCGGTGGACATGTCGACGATCATGGGCGCGGTGTGTGGGAATTGGTCGAAAGGTTCGGTCGGAACCAGCATCCGGCGCAGCGGTTCGACGGGCAAGCCGATGCCAGCCATCCGAGCGATCTCCGCTGCCCAGGGTCCCGCGCAATTCACGACCGCAGGCGTGTAAACTGACTCGCGGGTGGTAGCGACCTCGAAGGTCGCACCGCGTCGCGCAATCGCCGTTACGGTCGCGTTCTTCCACAGCGTCGCGCCGTGGTCGGCAGCCCACGTCATGAAGCCGATCATCGCGCTGTTCGGGTCGACAAATCCATCGGTCGCGCAGAAACTCCCGCCAACAATGTCGTTGCCGCGCAGCAGCGGAAACATGCCGCGAATCTCGTCGCCCGCCACCAGTCGCACGTTCTTCAGTCCCATGGCGACCTGCTTTTCGTAGTTAGCGCGCAGGTAGGCCATGTGTTTTTCGTTGGTTGCGCAAAAAAGATACCCCTGGGGCCGATAGTCGCAGGGGTACCCGAGGCGCTCTTCGAAGCTCGCATAGAACGGGATCGAGTAAAGCGACATCTGGATGTTGACCGGCGTCGAAAACTGCGCGCGCACGCCGCCCATGCTCTTGCCCGTGGATCCCTTACCCTGCGCTGTCTCGCGCTCAAGTACGAGAATGTTGCTGCAGCCGGCGGCGACAAGGTGGTAGGCGATGCTGGAGCCGACAATCCCTCCGCCGATGAGAACGACGTCTGCGGTGTGCATGTGCGCCGCAATTGTAAATGGCCGCACTCATGTCGGGACGGGGCCTGCCCGTCCCGGCGTGGCGAAGCCCCGCCGCCACACAGCTCTTATTTCAGCGCCGCTGGTTTCAATGCCGGCCCGGTCTTCTTCTCCCGCCGCATCTGCTCGGCCAGTTCCCTGATCTCGGTCAAGTCGCGCTGCATCTCGCTCCATCCGTACCAGAGCGCGTAATCGGGACTGCCGTGGAACGTGCCCTGGAACGTGCGCATGCGGTGCTCGAGGTACATCACGAAGAGCTTTTGCTCGATCACCGTGGGCGCGTCGTGGAACGTCAGCAGGTTCGGGAACGGATAAGCATAGTTCTTCGGCTGGGCTAGAACGCCATCTTTATATAGACCGGCGACGATCTTGATCGCTTCGGCCATCAGGTGGTCGGCGTTCTTGATCATGTCATCGCCCGCTTCCAGTTGCTGCTTCGCGAAGTTGCCGGAGTGGCACTCGTTGCAGGTCTTCAGCATCTTTTCGCGCTCGCCCTGCCAGTCTTCCTGAGTCAGGCGCGCCAGGTCGGCGGCTTGCACCGTCGCCACCAGCGCGGTCGGCTTGCCTTCAGGATCGAGTACTCCGAGAGCCTGCAGAACCGCGGCGCGATCCGCGGCCCACTGCTTGTCTTCGGGTAGCGGCAGACGAACCCCAAGGAATCCCCAGGCCGTGCGCACGCCGTGATCGCCATTCTGCATGTGGCAGGTCTGGCAGGTGGGCGCGGCCGCTTCGGCGGGCAGAATTCCGCGCTGCTTCAGATCCTCCCGCACGCCATGCTTCGACGACGAATACATCTCCCACTGTGGATGGTCGAATCCCATGTGGCAAGTCTCGCAGGCTTGTGGAGACTTGGCCTCCTTAACCGAGAACGTATGGCGCGTGTGGCAGGAATCGCAGGAGGCAACGCCGAATTCGCTGCCGTGCTGCCGCAGCTTGGCGATCTCCTCCACCGGCTTCTCGCCGATCTTGTGGCAGCCGCCGCAACCTTTCTGGCCCTCGATCATCGCCATCGGTTGCCAGTGAATGGTCGGCATGGCGAGCATGGCCGCCCATGCTTTCGAGTGCTTGCCGTGCTTGTACTGCTCGACCTGCGTCGAGTGGCACTGGGCACAGGTTTCGGGTGTGGGAATTTTCACTTTCGACACGTCGCTCGCCGACTGGTGCCGATCGCCGTGGCAGGCGACGCAGGTCACTTCCGCCTGGCTGTGCTTGCTCAGCTTCCAGTCGGAGACAATGTTGGGCGTCTGCTTGCTGTGGCACTCAATGCAGGACGCGGCTGGGTTTGCGGACTGCGCGAACAGCCGCAAACTAATCGCTGCGACTAGAGCGGCTAAAAAGGGAAAACGACGCATAAATCCTCCGGTTAGGAACCGTAGAGGCTAATACGCGCCGGCGACTCAGGCTATGACTTTTGTCACACCTCAGGAAGTTGCTGGACGGGAGCCCGTCCCCACACCAAAGCCCAAATTCACGACGCCGCCAACTCCGGCGTTGCCGCCAACAGTTTGCGCGTGTAAGCGTGCTGCGGCTGGGCAGTGATCTGCTCCGTGCTTCCGATCTCAACGATCCTGCCTTGATACATCACTGCAATCCGGGTCGAGAGATAGCGAACCACCGGCATGGAGTGCGAGATGAACAAATAAGTGAGGCCGAAATCGCGCTGCAGTTGCTGCAGCAGATTCACGATCTGCGCGCCGACGCTGACATCGAGCGCGGAAACCGGTTCGTCGGCAACGATGAACTTCGGGCGCAAGGCAAGCGCGCGGGCAATGCCAATGCGCTGCCGCTGGCCTCCGGAAAATTCGTGCGGATAACGGCGCATGGCGGATTCATCCATTCCCACGGCACGCAAAAGTTCCCGCACGCGCTGGCGGCGGCCATCCCGGCCGAGGCTTTCGTGCATGATCTTTCGGTGGAGAATCAGGGGCTCGGCGATCACGTCCTCCACGCGGTAGCGCGGGTCGAGCGAGCCGAACGGGTCCTGGAAGATGATCTGCATGTCGCGGCGAAGACGGCGCAATTCGGAGCTGTTCGCTTGCAGCAGATCGAGGCCATCGAAAACGATGGCGCCCGAAGTCGGCTCGATGAGGCGGAGAATGAGCCGTCCAAGTGTGCTCTTGCCGGAGCCGGATTCACCAACCAGGCCAAGAGTTTCGCCTTTCTGGATGTCGAGGGCCACATCGTCCACGGCGCGAACTTCGCCGGCGCGGCGGCTGCCGAAGGGGGATTCGGCAAGATCGAAAACCTTCGTGAGATTGTGAACTTCGACTAGAGGCACAGATCACTCCCCCCAACAATCCGCCGCATGCGGTCCATCATTCCATATTCCAGAATATGGAACAACGATTGCTTACCCCGCAATCATCGGCACCGCCGCCAGCGCCGCCACCATGCCAATAGTTCGCGCCCGGCTGAAGTGTTCGTGCAAAAACACGCGAGCCAGCACAACGGTGACGGCGGGATAGAGAGAACTGAGCACAACCGCATCGTCCAGGCGTCCGATTTGAGACGCGCGGATGAAGACGGTGCTGCCGGTGATGTCGAGGATTCCGGCAACGACGGCAATCGCCAGTACCGACGTGGACACCACGCGGAAGTGTCTTCCGAACAGAACAATACTGCCCGTGACCAAGAAGGCCCCGGATCGCGAGCAGGCGGCGATCCATAAAGGAGACGCGTTGCCAGCCTGGTGGACGCACAGGTAGAACCCAGCGAAGCCGATTCCGGCCAGCACGGCCATGCCTATGCCTTCGGGACGTCCAGCGTCGCCTTCGGTACGCGAGATGAGCCAGACGCCGATTCCAGCAAGAACAAAACCGAGCACGTGTCGATAACCGGGAAAGCCCTCCGCAAACGCGGTCACGACGGTGGGAATGGCGGCGCCGAGAACGGCCGCCACGGGCGCGACCAGTCCCATATTTCCGCTGGCCAAGGAACGATAGAACAAGGCTAGAGCTATGCCCCCGACCGCCCCGGAAATCAGCGACCAAACGACACTGGAGTTGGTTAGAAATGGAGTGTGCGCCATTAGCGCGAGAGCGACGATCACGACCAAGCCGCTGATGTGCACGATGGCTGTGAATAGAAAGGCGTTCACGCGGCGCGCGCCCACTCCGCCTAGAAAATCGCTGGCGCCCCAGGCGCCAACTGCGGTCAAGCTATAAGCAGCAGGAATGTATTGGGCTGCGAGCGACATGGGATTTTGAGAGTAGCACGCAGCGAGCAACAACCACGTAGGGACAACGAGGCATCGCTACAACGGTTCGGTAGAGACGGGGCTTGCCCCGTCTCACGCTGCTGAGATGCGGCAAGCCCCGTCTACAGGAAATGCTACGCCGTAGCCGCCTCCGGCTGCGTTTTTCCCGCCAGCAATTGCCGCAGCACGTATTGGAGTATCCCTCCGTTGGCGTAGTACAGCGCTTCCTGCGGAGTGTCGATGCGAACTATGGCCTGAAATTCCGCCGTCTTTCCACCCTTCACGCGCACCGTAATCTTGTGACCGGAAGAAAACTTCTCAACCACTTCGCGAATGCCAGCAATCTCGAAAACTTCTTCGCCGGTCAGCTTCAGCGTCTCGGCATTTTCTCCCGGCAGAAACTGTAGCGGCAGAATGCCCATGCCGACCAGGTTGGAGCGGTGAATGCGTTCGTAGCTTTCCGCAACCACGGCGCGAACGCCGAGCAACCGCGGTCCCTTAGCCGCCCAGTCGCGTGACGAACCGGAACCGTATTCCTTGCCCGCGAGAATCACGAGCGGCACTTTTTCGGCATGGTACTTTTCGGACGCGTCGAAAATCGACATCTCGGCGCCATCGGGCAGGTGGCGGGTGAATCCACCTTCGGTATTCACCATTTTGTTGCGCAGGCGAACATTGGCGAAGGTGCCGCGCACCATGACTTCGTGATTGCCGCGGCGCGAACCGTAAGAATTGAAATCCGCCGGTTGCACGCCGTGAGCGATTAAGTATTTGCCGGCGGGTCCCTCTTTCTTGATGGACCCCGCGGGCGAAATGTGGTCGGTGGTGACGCTGTCGCCGAGCACGGCCAGCACGCGCGCGCCCCTAATGTCCTCGACGGCGGACGGTTTGAGCGCCATGTCATCGAAGTAAGGAGCTTGGCGAATATAGGTCGAGCCTTTTTCCCACGCGTAAGTCTCGCCCTTCGGAACGGGCAGCCCGCGCCAGCGCTCGTCTCCCGAGTACACCTCGGCGTAGCTCTTGCGGAACATCTCAGATGTAATCGCGCTCGCCATCGATTGCTCGACTTCCGACTGCGAGGGCCAGATGTCGGCGAGATAAACCGGCTTGCCGTCCTTGCCTTTTCCGACGGGATCCTTGCGCAGGTCGACGTCGATACGTCCCGCGAGAGCGAACGCTACCACCAGCGGCGGCGACATCAGGTAATTGGCGCGCACTTCGGAATTGATTCGGCCCTCAAAGTTGCGATTGCCGGAGAGCACCGAGGCAACAACCAGATTTTTCTCTTCGATTTCTTTCGAAACTTCAACCGGCAGCGGGCCGGAGTTTCCGATGCAGGTGGTGCAGCCGTAGCCGACGATGTGGAACTTCAGCTTCTCCAGATAAGGCATCAGGCCGGCTTTTTCGAGATAGTCGAGGACGACTTTCGATCCCGGAGCGAGCGAAGTCTTGACGGTCGCAGGGACTTCGAGACCGCGTTCCACGGCCTTCTTTGCCAGAAGTCCGGCGGCCAGCATCACGGACGGGTTCGAGGTGTTCGTGCAACTGGTGATCGCGGCAATCACCACACTGCCGTGGCGCAGTGCAGCATTCCCATTCGCCGGGATGTGTTCGTGAACGTTCGGGTCCTCGACTCCAACTGCCGTCGGACTTCCGCCCTCCTGTTCCCAGCGATTGACTTTAAACGAAGCCTCAGCCGGAACCGCAACGGCGGCCTTAGCCTTCGGTTTGATCAGCGACGGCAACGCCTTCGCGAACGATTCGGCCGCTTTCGACAGCACCACTCGATCCTGCGGGCGCTTCGGTCCGGCGAGACTCGATTCGACGGTGGCAAGATCAAGACTTAGCAGTTCGGAGTATTCGGCTTCGGGAGTGCTGGCGTCGTGAAACAGTCCCTGCTCGCGCGCGTAGGCTTCGACCAGCGCGATCTGCTCCTCACTGCGACCGGTGAGTTTCAGGTAGCGAACGCTCTCTTTGTCGATGGGGAAGATGCCGCAGGTGGCGCCGTATTCCGGAGCCATGTTCGCGATCGTCGCGCGATCGGCAAGTGGCAGGTCTTGCAGGCCGGGGCCGAAGTACTCGACGAACTTGCCGACCACACCGTGCTTGCGCAGCATCTCGGTGATGGTAAGCACAAGATCGGTTGCCGTGGCGCCTTCGCGGAGGCGTCCGGTGAGCTTCACGCCGACCACGAGCGGGATCAGCATGGAGACGGGCTGTCCGAGCATGGCGGCCTCGGCTTCAATGCCGCCCACGCCCCAGCCCAGCACGCCGAGTCCGTTGATCATGGTGGTATGCGAGTCGGTGCCGACGAGCGTGTCGGGATAGGCGGTGCGCTTTCCGCCTTCTTCGTGCACAAAAACCACGCGAGCCAGGTACTCGAGGTTGACCTGGTGGACGATGCCGGTGTCCGGCGGCACGATAGCGAGATTGCGGAAGCCGGTCTGTCCCCAGCGCAGAAACGCGTAGCGTTCTTTGTTGCGCTGGAATTCAAGCAGCGCGTTCACATCAAACGCTTTGGACGACCCGAATTCGTCGACCTGCACCGAGTGGTCGATGACCAGTTCGGCGGGCTGCAGCGGATTGATGAGCTTGGCATCGCCGCCCAGGCGCTTCATGGCGTCACGCATGGCGGCAAGGTCCACAACCGCAGGAACGCCGGTGAAATCCTGCAATAGAACGCGGCTGGGCGTGAAAGCGATTTCCTTTTCGGGCTTCGACTTCTTGTTCCAAGATGTAAGCGCGCGAATTTCTTGCTTGGTTACGTTGCGCCCGTCTTCGGTGCGCAGCAGGTTCTCCAGCAGAATGCGCAGCGAGAACGGCAAGTGCCGGGTGGAGATGCCCTGCATGTCGAGAGCGTCGAGCCGGTAGATCTCGTATTCTTTTTTGCCGACTTTCAAAGTTGCGCGGGCGCCGAAACTATTTGATAACATGATTACCTTCTTTCATAAGCCCCGGCACAGAACCGGAGCGCAATGCTGACTCGGAACTTATAGTCTAATTCGTTTCGGGCGCCGCTGCTCAACCGGGAGACGAAATCAAGCGATCCGTCTTACCGCACGCCTGTCCAAATCTGATAGACCACCACGCCAACCATGAACACCAGGTAAATCCTGAGCGCCCAAAAAAGCAGCATCTCGTTCCGCGTGAGCCGACGTCGCGGACAATGATGGTGTTCCTTGGTGAAAACGATCTGGTCAGGCTCCAGCGCTGTCATCACCGAGGTGAGTTCTTCACGGCTTACTTCAGCGCTCATTTCGGCGCCAGGCGCAGAATCAAATTGTTCTTCCATCTACTTGCCTCCAACCAGCGCCAGTGCATGGGGCGCGATCACACTGATCCCAAACAACAGGCCGGCGCCGATCAGTACGATCACGACGCCCAGCGCCAGCACATTCGCCCACAGCGGACTGACTAGTTTGCCCATGATTTCACGATCGTTCACCAGCATGTATAGAAAAAGCAGCGCCGGAGGCATAGCCAGGACGGCAATCACGTTCACCAGCAGCACGATGTACACAAGTGGAATTCCCGGGATCAAAACCAGCCCCGCCGCGGCCGCAGCCTCGAGCAGCAGAACGAGATAGAACGCCCTCCCCTGCTTGAAGGGGAGATTCAAACTGTGCGGCCGCCGCGCGACTTCTCCAAAGGCATACGCGGATGAAGTCGAAATCGTAATTGCCGCGACCATCCCGGCCTCGAATATGCCCAGCGCGAAAAGCGCCGCGCCCCAGTGTCCAATAAATGGCTGCAGAGCCTGGGCGAATTCGGCGGCTTCGAAGTTCGCTGCCGACATGTGGTGCATGAACAGGGGAGCCGTCGCTATCATCGTCGCCAGCGCGGCGACCGTCGCCAAAGCCGCTCCCAGCACCGTGTCGACGCGCCCGAAGCGGATGTCGCGCGTGGTGAGACCCTTGTCGGCAATCGCGCTTTGCTGGAAAAACAGCATCCACGGGGTGACGGTCGCTCCGATATCGGCCAGCAAGACTAGAACCGTCTCCTGGGTGAGCCCACCCGGCAGCGGTCTCCAAGTCACCAATGCGCGGCCCACCGTCCCCCAGTGCGGATGCGTCAGAAGCGCCACCGGCACAAACACCAGGTTGAACATTGCCGCGCCTAAAATGATCCGCTCCCACGTCCAGTACCGGTGCGTCATGAGCGCGACCGAGAGAACCAACAACGCGCTCAAAACCGCAACCGCCGGCCGCACTCCAAAGAATCCCAGCCCGGCGCGAATGGCGATAAACTCCGTGACCAGCGTCAGAAAATTGCCCACCATGAGGTCGATCATCGAGAACCAACCCCAAAATGGACCAAAGCGGTCGAAGATCAACTCAGCGTGTCCGCGATGTGTAGCCGCGCCCAAACGCACGGTCATTTCCTGGACCACGCAAGCCATGGCGAATGTGAGCACAATGAACGGCACGAAGAAACCGATGCCGAACCGCGCCCCGGTCGCCGCATACGACAGCATGCTCGGACCATCATTTTCCCCGAGCATCACGAGGATGCCGGGGCCAATGAGCAACCAGAACAAGCGCAACCGTGGCCGGAATCCGCGCCGCGCGCGCGTCTCCGAAACCCGTTCGCGGTCATGCGCTCGATCGATGTCCTCATGCGTGATGACAACGTTATCGCCAGAGGTTCGCGGATCGTTCAGGACGTTGGATTGGGCTAAGGCTACCCCTCGCGGCTCCGATGCTGTCTTTGGTTCTTTCATGCTGTCGTTCATCCCGTCGACGCAGTGCGAAAGAGAGCGCGAGACGATGCCGCTCGTTGGGTAATTAGCGCAAGTATACATCAGGGTATAAACTACGGTTAATTACTTCTGTGAATGAGGAGCGGGGAATTGTCAAATGCCAGGGCACCCATTTGCGGAGGAGCGGCGAGAGGACGCGCCCTTACCCTTTGGACACGGCTTTCCCATCCGCCGGTTTAACCCAGACTTTTTCAGCGGCCGATACACCCAGGGAAACCCGGCCGGCGCCGGTGGTCAGGGTTAGCGTGTGGTCGTAATTGCGATGCGCGACATGAACTTTGGCTCCGGGGCGGATGCCGCGCTGTTCAAGGAATTCCAGCAAATGGCGATCGCGTTCATAGATGCCGCTCACCTGAAAGATCTCGCCGGGCTCAGCCTGCGCCAGCAGCAGCAGCCCGCGACGGCGTCGGCTGGCGGGACTCTCCAGTTCGGTCAGGTTGCCGTGCGGGCACGCGACTCCGCGCCCGAGTTTGGCGAGCAGCCTGGCTTCGAAATCGGGCGAGACCGCGTGCTCCAGACGTTCCGCCTCGTCGTGCACTTTGTACCATTCCATTCCGAAAATTTCGGCGAGCATGCGCTCGATCAGGTGGTGGCGAACCGTCAGCTTGCGGGCGATCTTTCGTCCGGCAGCGGTCAGGCGAACGCGGCCGCCGGCATGCACCCGCACCAGGCCGTCTTTTTTCAGCCGGCGCACAGCCATGGTTACGGCCGGGGGAGACACTTTGAGCCAGTGCGCAAGCGTGGCCGAAATGACGGTTTCCCCTTCGCTCTCGGCCTCGAGAATCGCCTTAAGATAGTCCTCTTTGGAAACAGTGATCACTGGAACAGATTATACGGCGGGATTAAACACAGTTAACCGAAAGATTGCAGAGGTCAGATTACAAAGGTCAGAGGTTAGAGGTCAGATTGCAGAGGTTAAAACTCAAACGGCACTGCTATGGTTTTCAGTCAAGCCACCTTTTTCACACAAGGGGGTGAACCTCTGCAATCTGACCTCTAACCTCTGACCTCCCCTCGTTTGACATCATCATCATCCGCTCCTACTCTTGAATGTCTCGACTATGAAGATCCTCGTCATCGGCAGCGGCGGACGCGAGCACGCCCTGGTGTGGAAGCTCCGGCAGTCGCCGCGGGTTACGAAAATCTACTGCGCGCCCGGCAACGGCGGTATCGCCGACGAGGCGGAATGCGTCGCGGTGGACTTAAAGAGCCTCGACTCCATGATCGCAATCGCGAATCGGATGCAGCCCGACCTTACAATCGTGGGGCCGGAATTGCCGCTGATGCTCGGCCTGGTGGACGAATTCACACGTCGCGGCTGGCGCACGTTCGGTCCGACCCGCGCCGCCGCACAGCTTGAAACCAGCAAGAGCTTTGCTAAGGAATTCCTTCAGCGCCACCGCATTCCCACGGCGCATTACGCGATCTGCGATTCTTCGGAACAGGTGAGCGATGCGCTGCCGCACTTCCATATTCCGCTCGTGGTGAAGGCCGACGGACTGGCTGCGGGCAAGGGCGTGGTCATCGCCAAGAGTAAGGGTGAGGCCTCGACCGTGGCCCATGAAATGCTCAGCGGCAAGATGCTGGGCGAGGCCGGATCGCGTGTGGTACTGGAAGAGTTTCTCGAAGGCGACGAACTCTCGTTTCTGGTCGTGAGCGACGGCGAACGGGTAGCGCCGTTGGTCGCCGCGCAAGATCACAAGCGCGTGGGCGACGGCGACACCGGCCCCAACACCGGCGGCATGGGCGCCTACACGACCTCGACCATCGTGGATGACCAGATGCGCGACTGGCTGCTCGCCCACATCGTGCGGCCTGTCATCGCCGGCATGAAGGCGGAAGGCGCGGAGTATAAAGGCGTTCTCTATTGCGGCCTGATGATGACCGCGCGCGGCCCCATGGTGCTCGAATTCAATTGTCGCTTCGGCGATCCGGAGACGCAGCCCATTTTGATGCGTCTCGAAAGCGACTTGGTGGAGGCGATCGAGGCGTCCATCGACGGCCGCACCAGCGACGGCGACTTCAAGTGGTCGAACGATGCGGCGGTATGCGTGGTGATGGCTTCGGGCGGTTATCCGGGAAGCTACGAGGCGGGCAAGAAAATTACCGGCCTCGATGATGCGGCGAAGTTGGACGGCGTAAAAGTCTTCCATGCCGGCACCTCGAAACGTGACGGTGCTTTCTATACTTCCGGCGGACGTGTGCTCGGAGTGACGGCACGAGCCGCGGAGTTGCAGACGGCGGTACAGCGCGCCTATGACGCCTCTGCGAAGATCGGTTTTGAGGGCGCGCACTATCGCAAAGACATCGCGGCACGGGCGTTGAAGAAAAAATAGGATCGCGTTCGCGCGATGAATCACGGCAAGCTGAGATCGACTTTGGATGGACGCCAACAATCATGAGCCAGCCACTNNGGCATTCGCGTGATCATCGCGGGCGCAGGCGGAGCGGCGCACCTGGCGGGCGTAATCGCGGCACACACAACCTTGCCGGTCATCGGCGTTCCGATCCCTTCCACTTCCTTGCAGGGCTTGGATTCCTTGCTGGCGACGGTGCAAATGCCGGCCGGCATTCCGGTGGCGACCGTTGCTATCGGCAAGCCCGGCGCGACGAATGCAGGGATTCTCGCAGCACAGATTATTGGCGTCGCCGACTCGTCCGTCGCGAAGAAACTGGCAGCGCACAAAGAGAAGTTGGCGCGCGGCGTGGAAGAGAAATCCAAGAAAATGAAAGCGACGATGCAAGATTGAGCGCAGCGGCATGGAAAGACGCGCGCCCGCAAGTTTCGTTTAAAGCTTCATTTTTTTCAGATATTTCCGGAACTCCCCACCCAGATCTTCGCGTTTCAGCGCAAACTCCACCGTAGCTTTAAGGAAGCCGAGTTTGTCGCCCGTGTCGTGGCGGCGGCCTTCGTAGACGTAGGCATACAGCTTCTCGCGCTTTAGCAATCCGCGCAGCCCGTCCGTGAGTTGCAACTCGCCGCCCGCGCCCGGCTTGATGTCGGAGAGCGTCTCGAAGACCGTCGGCGTCAGAATGTAGCGCCCGATCACGGCCAGATTCGAAGGCGCATCCGCGAGCTTCGGCTTTTCCACCAGGTCGAGAACTTCGTAGAGTTTGCCGCCGGAGCCCGCGACCTCTTTCGCCTTCAGCACGCCGTAAGAAGAAATCGCCGGCCCGTCGACGACCTGCGTCGCGATCACGGAACACTGCTTCTCCTCGAACACGTTCATCAACTGCTTAAGCACCGGCACTTTTGCATCGATAACGTCATCGGCGAGCAGCGTGGCAAAGGGTTCGTCGCCAATCAATTCACGCGCCGTGAGCACGGCATGTCCCAGGCCCAGCGCCTCTTTCTGGCGCACGTAGGCCACGTAGATCATGTCCGAAATCTGGCGCACGATCTTGAGCAAATCGTGCTTGCCCTTTTCTTCGAGCATTTTTTCCAGCTCGTAGCTGACGTCGAAATGATCTTCGATCGCACTCTTGCCGCGCCCGGTGATGATGATGATCTGGTCGCATCCGGCCGCCACTGCCTCTTCCACGCCATACTGAATGATGGGCTTATCCACCAGCGGCAGCATCTCTTTCGGCTGAGCTTTGGTGGCCGGGAGAAATCGCGTGCCCAATCCGGCGGCGGGAAAAATCGCTTTGCGGACGGTCCGGATCTTGCGGCGGTCGCTATTCGTTCGTCGTTCGTGCGTCGGCTTCATTGCGGAATCATTGTAACCGCTTGCCTTTATACCTGGCGCACCGCTTCTTCGTGCACCGCCAGCTCTTCCAGCAGATCGCGCAGCGTTTGCAGGATTCCTCCGGCGCTGTCGATTTTTATCGAGAACTTCAGCATGCCGTCCGGAGTAAATTGCGTACCGCGCTGCGACGCCACAAAGCGCGCCAGCTTCCCCGGATCAATCGCAGCAGTGGCGCTGAACTTGATGTTCACGAACTCGCGCTTACGCTCAATAGCATTTGCGCCGACCCGCATGGCCTGCAGCTTGAGCGCGGCATACTCCAGCAGGTTGCGCACAGCCCTGGGCGTCTCGCCATAGCGATCGATCAGCTCCGATCGCACGTCGTGTAACTGCGACTCGGTCTCGACTCCGGCGACGCGCTTGTACATCCGCAACCGCTGGTTCTCTTCTTTTATATAGTCGGACGGAATGCGAATGTTCAGCCCAAGGTTCAGCTGGATTTCCGTCACTTCAACGCCTGCCTCGCCCTTCATCTCACGGACGGCTCGCTCCAGCATCTGGGTATAAAGTTCGAATCCCACCGCTTCGATGTGGCCGCTCTGCTCGCCGCCGAGAAGATTTCCCGCGCCCCGCAGCTCGAGATCAAGCGCGGCGATTTTGAAGCCGGCGCCGAGGTCGGAGAACTCTTTCAAAGCGGCAAGACGCCGCCGGGCGACAGGCGTCAACTCGATTTCGGAGGGCAGAAGCAGGTATGCGTAAGCGCGCCGGTTCGAGCGGCCAACCCTTCCGCGAAGCTGATAAAGCTCCGACAAGCCAAGTCGGTCGGCCCGATTGATGACGATCGTGTTACAGAGCGGGATGTCGAGGCCGTTCTCGATAATCGTGGTCGAGACCAGGATGTCGGCCTCGTGACGCATGAATTTCAGCATCACTTTTTCCAACTCGCCTTCGCCCATCTGCCCGTGGCCCACGGCGACGCGGGCATTGGGGACCATCGCTTGAAGCTTGGCCGCAATCTCCCAAATCGTCTCGACCCGGTTGTGCACGAAATAAACCTGGCCGCCGCGGTCGAGTTCCTGTTCAATAGCCGACTGGATGAGTTTTTCGTCCCAGTTCGCGACCACCGTCTGGATGGCCATGCGATCTTTGGGCGGCGTTTCAATCACGCTCATGTCGCGCAGGCCCACCAGCGACATATGCAGTGTGCGCGGAATCGGCGTCGCTGACATGGTTAGCACGTCGACTTCCGTGCGCATCTGCTTGATGCGTTCTTTGTGGCGCACGCCGAAGCGCTGTTCCTCGTCGACGACGAGCAGGCCGAGATCGGCGAACTTCACATCCTTTGAGAGCAGGCGGTGGGTGCCGATCAGGATATCCACCTTGCCGGCTTCCACTCTTTGCAAAATTTCTTTGATCTGCTTGGCCGTCCGGAAGCGGCTGATCATATCGACCGTGATGGGGAACGGGGCGAATCGTTGCTTGAAAGTTTCGTAGTGCTGGAAGGCGAGAACCGTGGTGGGCGCGAGCACGGCGACTTGTTTGTTGTCGCTCATGGCCTTGAAGGCGGCGCGCATAGCAACTTCGGTTTTGCCGTAACCGACATCGCCGCAGAGCAGGCGATCCATGGGGAGTTGCGATTCCATGTCGCGCTTCACGTCGGCGATGGCCTGCGCCTGGTCGTCGGTCTCGTTGTATTCGAAGGCGTTTTCGAACTCCTTCATCCACTCGGTGTCGGCNNTTTGCGCCCTCCGCCGAACGATATTTCTGCACTAGATCGAGGCGAGTCAACGGAACATAGAGCCGGGCAGCTTCGGCATACTCGAGCAGCATGAATTCCGCGGCACCGTCGCCCTGGTTGATTTCCTTCAAACCTTGATACTGCCCGATGCCGTGCTCCACGTGAACCACGTAGTCGCCTACCTGCAAATCGCGGAAATCAGAAAGAAACGCCGAGACTTTCGATTTCTGCCGTTGCGGCCGCGCCGCGACCAGGTCCGATTCGTCGAACAGATCGCGCGCCCCAAAGACCGCGAGATGCGCCTCCGGCAAAACGAAGCCGTCTGGCAAATAAGCCTTCAGCAGGGTAGTGGTAAGAACGTCGCCGGCAAAATAGGACGTTTCGTCGGCGTAGCTTTCTCCGCTGCGCGTGCGGCTTCCCAGACGATACGAAGCGTTGTACTCGGTGAACATGTCGGCGAGGCGCTCAACTTCTCCGGTGTTGGGCACCGCCAGAATTACCTGTGTGCCGCTGCCGACCAGCTTCTGAACCTCCCCGATCATGGCGGGCACAGCACCGTGGAAGCGCGTGGCGGGCTGCGAAAGAAAAGCGGCTTCCGTTCTTTCTTTGGGGGCTTCGGGGGCTTCGTGGTCCCCGTGGGCCTCGCGCGCCACCGCCAGATATTCGAAATCGGCTCCGGGGAGCGCCGCGGTTGTTTCCCGCCAGCTTTCCGGCGTTAGATAAAGATCGGCGGGACGAACCAGGTTTCCCACTCCGCTGCGCTCGTGCGCNNCCCAGACTTTGTCGAGTTCCTGCCTCAGCGCCTCGGGTTCGTCGAGAATTACCCGCGCTTCCGGAAGCAGTCCGAAAATGCTGCGGTCGGCGCCCGCCACCGGGGCGTAGAACTCCCAGCCCGGAAATATTCCCGCGCCCGAGTCGCGCACCGCTTGCTCCACAACCTCCGGCGATCCGGTAATGCGTTTCCCCGAAAGCCGCGCGTTGATGGAACCGAGCAGGTCTTCCGTGACCGGCGTTTCCGTCAGCGGCAGAAGCAACGCTTCATCGACCGGGTTTGACGACCGCTGACTGGCCGGGTCGAACTTGCGCATCGATTCGATTTCATCGCCGAAAAACTCGACGCGCACCGGGCGATCCGCTTCCGGCGAGTAAACATCCAGAATGCCGCCGCGAGCCGCGTACTGTCCCGGCATTTCCACCACATCGGTTGCGCTGTAGCCGACCGTGTTCAGGTGCTCGAGCAGTTTTTCCAGGTCGAAAATCTCCCCGCGGCGCAGAACCCGCGCCAGGTCGGCATAGTAGTCGGGAGAACGCAGCAGAATTGTGGTCGCGGTTACCGGTGAAATTACGAAAGCGGCGCGCCCCGTCGCGATCTTCCATAACGCCGTAGCGCGTTCTTCCTGAATTTCCGGATGCGGCGACAGATTCTGAAAGGGCAGCACATCGCGCGCTGGAAGGCTTACCACCGAGTCTGGATCCGCGGCTCCGGTCAGTTCGCAGAAGGCGCGCAACACGGGCAGCAGCTCTTCGGCCGCGCGGTTGTCGGCCACCACCAGCACCAATGGACGATCGACCGCGCGGCGCAACAGAACGACGATCAGCGCCTTGGCCGCCGTCGACAGTCCAGTGACACTGATCCGCCCCGTGCTTTCCCGCAGATGGGAGGCGGCACGCGTGAAGGCAGGTAATCTTTCCACCTCCGCGAAAATTTCGCGGACGAAGGGCAAAAGCATTTCCTTTTGATTCTACCAAGGCAGAAGGAACGGCGGGGCGACCCATTCCTCACGCACGGCGCGGAGAAGCCACACCCCTCCAATGGGAGGCAAGCCCGTCAATTCTTGGGGCTGTCCGCCTTTGCAGGCGGAGCAGGCGCAGCTGGCGGCGACGGTTGCTGCTTGGCCAGGGACTCATCCACGCGCTTTTTGAAATCGCCCTCGTCGTTGTGAACTATCCCGCTGTAGGCGGTCTGGACCTGCATCTCACAAGCGTCGCCCTTCGCGTTCAGCACCACGGAGTTGATGCGCTTCCCGCTGAGCGTCCCACCAATGACGAACGACGCGGTCATTTCGGTGTTGTCGATCCCCAGTATTCCGTACTTTCCCGAGTTGCGTAGGGCATCCTTCACTGCGGGCCACAACGCGCTGCATTGCATCGAATACATGTCCTTGTGCGTCTTAGCGAACGACGGGCCGGCGCCGATCAATAACATTAGAGTCACCACTGCGAATCGTCTCATGGCAAGTTTTCCTTCCTTGGGGCGCTTAATTTACCACCCAAGCTTCGAGCGCGCAGTGACGCGGCTCACCCGTTCCGGTGACCTCACCCTCGATCTTCATCTCCGCAGCAGCGGCCGCGTCAGGCATGTCGGCCCTCCCGCCCCGTTGATGCAGATCTCCGATCCCGGAAACGTGCGCACGTCAAAGCCTGCGTCGCGCATAAGCTGGTTCGTCCTGACGTTCTCTTCCAGCGCAATCAGCCGCTTCTTACCGAGCGCAAGCACGTTGCAAGCGAGCGTTTCGCGCTCGCTGTATTCGATCCCAATCAGCCGAAACCCGCGCCCCTTCAACAGTTCGACGGTCTCAACCGCCAGCCACGGCAGATCGACCAGAATCGTCCGCTCATCGAGCATGCTCATCAGCGACATCAGATGCAGACACGCGGCGGGGCCCGATCCGTACGGCAGCGGCGCCGACATCACTTCAACATTCTTCCGGGAGTCCTTTGACGACAGCAGCGGCCGCATCTGCTCAATGCCTGCCTTGTTTGTCCGGTAGCCGTCACCGATCAGCAGCGTCCGCGGGTCAAGCCATACGATGTCGCCCGACTCGGAAGTCCCGGGCAGCCCTATCTCGCCGAACACCGGAATGCCCAGCCGCCCGCAAAAGCTTGCGTGCGCCTGCGCTTCCGCCACCCGATTCTTCTTTCCCGGATTCATCAGGACGAGACCATAGTCTGTGGCCAGCGAAGCGTCGTGCGCATAGACGGCATCGAGCGTGAGCGATTCCGCCGCAGGCAGACTCACGATCTCGGCTCCGCTCTCGCTAAGCAGCCGGCACAGAATCTCGTGTTGCCTTTGCGCCGCTGCAAAATCGGGAGCATGCCGGAATCCGAGCTCCCGCCACGCCGCGGCTTTCTGCGGGTTATCCCACCCAGCGTTGCCCGGCGGACACACCATCACCCGCAGCAGTTCGCCGGTCATGGAATGGCCGTTGAAAGAATGACCGTTGAAATTTTCAACATTCATAGATGAAGGCAAGAGATTTCCGCGCCGAGCCGTGTCGCCCCAGCAATCTCTCGCTCCCAGAATTTAAGCCTCGTCCGGGAAATTTG
>PLHP01000381.1 GCA_003138955.1 Acidobacteriaceae bacterium
ATTGGGGTGCAAGTCTGTGATGGGCGTACGAGAAAAATGTGATGAAAAAAGTTGGGAGGAACGCAGTGGTTGGGGCGCCGGAGCGGTGACGCGGCGTACTGCCCGACGGTGACGAAAGAGGAAAGCCCGTCGGTTCCGATCACTCTCCACTCCAGGTTCGCGTCCAAAGAACGGACGCGAACCTGGGGCACGGGGCGAAACCGATTTGGCGATCAGGTTCTGGCCAGGTGGAATATCGGATTTTCATTCGACCAGCCTTTTCTTCCGCAGGAAATCGCGCGCCACTTCTTTCACATCGAGATGCAGCCCATCGACTGCATAATTCAGTTGCTGCATTTCCTGATCCGAAATCGTTCCCGCCAAACCCGCAAGCGCCCGCGCAACTTCGGGATGTTGCTGCAAAGCCATCTCGCGAACCACGGGCACCGCCTCGTAGGGTGGAAAATAGTGCCGATCGTCTTCGAGAACAAAAAAATCCAGAGCGGAGATCAGCCCATCGGTGGCATTCCCCGCGGCTAGATCAATCTGATGATCGCGAAGCGCTCTGGCTAGCAACCCCAGATCCATCACGCGTGGCTGGGCTGCAAAATGCAGGCCATAGGCCGCAGCCAAACCTCTATATCCGTCAGGACGCTCCATGAATTCGTAGCCGAAGCCAGCACGCCATTGCGGCGCATACGCGGCGGCCTGCGACAGGGTTCCGATGTTCAGGCGGCGTGCATCGTCACCCCGAATCTCCATGGCAAACGTATCGTTGAAGCCGAAGCTTGATCCCAGCGTCAACCCCAGGCGCTTTTCGTATTCGTCCTTGACTCGCTGATAAACCTCAGCCCGGCTTCCTTCGGGTTTTCGCTTCAGAATGGCACTCAGGGCGGTGCCGGTGTATTCCGGGTAAATGTCGATGCGCCCGGCCAACACGGCCTGATGGCAGATATATGTTCCGGCAAGATAAAAACGCCGCTCCACCTTGAGATCTGTCTGAGCTTCGATCTGCTGCGCCATGAGTTCACCCAGAATCAAGGACTCCGTAAAGTTCTTGGAGCCAATCACAACGCGATCAGAGCGCGCGGGCGAACAGGAGGAGAGCAGGGCCCCTATAACCAGAATCAGCAAGGAATTCCACTGTCCCAACCGGAAGCCGAGCGATTTCCTGCCAAACGGGCAAACACGCTGTGCACCGCGACGGTGACTAGGTCGATCACTCTTCATTGGTTATTCTTCATTCTTCGTCATCATTCTTCACTGTGGTCGCAACCGAAGCTCGAGCCATCCCAGGCTGAGATCCGCTAACAGCGCCAGAATTGCGGCGGGAACCGCGCCCGCCAGAATGACCTGATTGTTCACCATGGCCAGACCCCGGAAGATAAACTCTCCCAAGCCTCCCGCTCCGATGGCCGCAGCAATGGTCGCGAGCCCCACCGAGATGACAACCGCGATCCGCACCCCGGAAAGAATGACACTGAGGGCCAGCGGCAATTCGACCCAGAATAAGAGCTGCCCATCGGTCAGTCCCATGCCGCGGCCCGCTTCGACCACTGCGGGATCAACGCCGCGGATGCCCGTGTAGGTATTGCGGATCACGGGCAGTAGCGCGTAGAGAGTCAAAGCCAGGATCGCCAAGCGATCGACACGTTCACCCAACCAGGGCACGGGCAGCAGGAATCCGAACAGCGCCAGACTCGGGATCGTCTGAATGATGTTCGCGCCCGCTAACACCGGCTTATTCCACTTGGGCCAACGCGCAGTCATAATGCCCAACGGTATGCCTACGACCACGGCAAGCAGGGTAGAAACCCCCACGAGCCAGAGATGCTCCAACGTAAGCTGCAAAACCTGTCCTCGGTTCTCGATGATGAAATGAAAGAAATTCATGACGCGTTCCGATCTTCGTTCCGAACTTCGTTCCGAACTTCGTTCCGCACTTCGTTACGAACTTCGTTACGACTTGCCGCCGAGGCCGGCACGACTCCGAAGGCCCTCACATACGCGGACGCCCATGGATCGTCGGAGCGTACGAAATCCTGGGGAGCAAGCACCGTGACCAGCCTTCCCGCTTCCATCAGTGCGATGCGAGACGCGAGTCGCAACGCTTCGCGCAGGTCATGGGTGACAAAGACTACGGTCTTACTCAGTTGTTGCTGCAGGGCGAGGAATTCACGCTGAAGTTCGTCGCGTGTAAGCGGATCGAGCGCTCCAAACGGCTCGTCCATCAGAAGAATGGGCGGGTCCGCCGCTAGCGCCCGAGCCACGCCAACGCGCTGCCGCTGGCCGCCGGAAAGTTGTCGCGGATATCGCGACGCCATACTAGGTTCGAGTCCGACGATCTGCAGCAACTCCCGCACTCGTGTGCGAATCCGCTCTTCCGGCCAGCCCTCAATCGTTGGGACGAGAGCGATATTCCGCTCCACGGTGAAATGCGGGAATAAACCTACTTCTTGAATGACGTATCCGATGCTTCGGCGCAAACGAACGACGTCCCCGGCCGCCAGGCCGTTCACGCGCACTTCCCCTCCGGTGGGCGATAGCAGGCGATTCACTAGCTTCAGGCCGGTCGTCTTTCCCGAACCGCTGCGGCCGAGCAGGACGAGAGTTTGTCCGCGCCGCACCTCCAGACTCAGCCCCGAAAGCACCTGCTGGCCTGTGGGTAAGGTGTAAGAGACGTCACGAAACTCAATGACGAGGTCGTTAGCCGGAGTTGATTCCATGTCCGCCAAGGATAACGGAGTTGGCGAAGATTTGGGGTCGATCGTACGAGGACATTACAGCGGCTCTTCTCGAGGAGCCGGCTGCATGGCACGGCCCGATTGTGATGAACACGCAGGAACAGCTACGTCAGGCAATGGCCGAATTGCAAACCGGCACCTTCATCAAACATCGGTGAATCGTCGCCAGAGACGAGAGCCGCTGCGCAGACTGGCTGCACAGGGCTTATCTTTGGTTGGTCCAATGCTCTAGAATTCTCGGAACGCGCATCACATAGGAGCCCAACTATGCTGCACGCCGTCGCGGATCAACCGGAATGCTGGCCTAGGCTGTCGCTGGATTCTTGGAAAGACACGTACGCCACGGTCCATATGTGGACCCAGATGGTGGGTAAGGTCCGGCTGCGTCTGACGCCGCTCGTGAACCATTGGTGGAATGTCCCGTTATACGTAACTGCCCGGGGCCTGACCACATCTCGAATCCCGTATGGACAAAGAGCATTCGAACTCCGGTTTGACTTCATACGACACCAGCTTGTGATTGAGACGACTGACGGAATACTGAAGACGCTCCCGCTGGTGCCTCGCTCAGTGGCCGAGTTCTACGGGGAATTCATGGGAATGCTTCGGTCCGCGGGGATCGAAGTCAAGATTTGGCGAATGCCGGTCGAAATCCCCAATCCGATTCCCTTCGACCAAGATCACATGCATCGCTCGTACGATCCTGCGGCGGTTGAGAGATTCTGGCGGATTCTGTTGTCCGTGGACGCCGTCTTCAGCCAATTCAGGTCGGGATTCATTGGCAAATGCAGCCCGGTGCACTTCTTCTGGGGAAGTTTTGACCTTGCGGTCACGCGGTTTTCGGGCCGCCGAGCTCCGGAGCGACCCGGCGCGGACGCGATGACGCGAGAAGCGTATTCCCACGAAGTGAGCAGTGTTGGCTTCTGGCCTGGCGGTGGCGATGTCAAAGATGCGGCCTTTTATTCCTACACGGTTCCCGAGCCGCAAGGATTCAAAGAAGCGCCTGTCCGGCCAAATGCCGCCTACTATGAGAAGCAGCTCGGCGAATTCCTCCTGATGTACGAAGATGTGCGCAACGCTGGGTCGCCCACTGCTTCGCTACTCGAGTTTTGCCAAAGCACATACGAGGCCGGGGCAAGCCTAGGCAATTGGGATCGCCATGTTCTTGAAAGGTGATTGCGTCTCTTGGCAATCGATCTCGATCAGATTAACGCGTAGGGAAAATGTGGTGTTTGGTCCAGCCCCGGATCTGCGATCGTCACAGTAGCCAACCCGAACTTCGAGGCCCCTGAAAAGCCTGTTTCTAACGGTATTAGTATGCTAGAAAGCTGGATAAACTTCCTTGATCCCGCGCGAGCAGCTTTCGAGTTGGGTGTGAGAAGAAATCTGAGTCTCGCGTCAGGTCTTCTTCGCCTTCGCCGGAGGAGCCAGCACGACGGCAGCCTCGGTGGTGAGCATGAGGAAAGTGAAAGTCTCCTGCAGGTACAAGCGGACGGCAGTATCGGTGTGGCTGAGATACCCGATGGAGACGTCCTGGCCGATGTGAAGGTCGAAATCACCGCCACGCGTGGTCATCACGAAAGCGCCGGCAATGGCGGGCGCCCAGATGATTTGATCTTTGACGAGCCGCTTGACGTGCTCCAGCACCGGGTATCCTTGGTCGCTGGTCTCGGCGAGTGCGGTGTAGGCGTCGGCACCGAGCAGCACCGAGTAGGGGCCGTTGACGCCGACGAGACGCAATCGGCTCAAGCCTTGGGCAATGGCTTCCGGGTACGCGCGCACGTCCGTGGGGAGCGTCATGATCGGATTGCTGGTCCCCTGACGGATACCGCCAATGCCGGCGGCGGCATAGCCCTCGAAGATGGCACCGTCCTCGGCAAAGGCGATCTGTCGCGCGGCGTCCTTCGCCGGTTGCCAGTCCGAGTCGTTCGCGCCGCGATCGACGTCGTCGATCGCCTGGCGATCCAGCTCGAACGGAACACGCAGCTCGACCAGCGCCTTCACCTCGCGCTGCCTCGCGACGATGCCCTTCCCCGGAGCCGTGATCGTCCGTAGGTGGCCGGTGCCGACGGCAGAAAGGCCGGTGCCGCCCGGGCCTTTTACGTCGACGACGCGCCGTCCGGCAAGATAGCGCTTGAGCGTACGCGATGCTTCCTCTTCGATCTGAGCCCATGCGGAATCGGAAATGGGGGCAATCTCGCGATGGAGGTTATTCATGTCGTATATCTCCTTTGAGAGAACCGATGCCGAGCGAGCCCTCGCGCACCGATGGGATGGACGGAGAGGAGTCAGCCGCCACCGGTGCCGCGGGTGGGTCTGCAACCGCAGGCTGATCTTCGGTCACCGTTTCCAGAAACGTAGCGGACGGCACGAAGAACAGGTTTCCGGTGACAGCACGGCTGAAGTCCAGCAGCCGATCGTAGTTGCCAGGCGGCCGACCGATGAACATGTTCTCGAGCATCTGCTCGATCGTACGGGGTGAACGGCTGTAACCGATGAAATAGGTGCCAAATTCACCGTGCGCAGCCCGGCCGAAGGGCATGTTGTCGCGCAGGATCTTAATCTCTTTCCCGTTCTCAACGATCGTAGTGAGCGCGTTGTGCGCTGACGTCGGTTTCACGGATTCGTCCAATTCGATGTCGGACAGCTTGGCGCGCCCGATGATGCGTTCCTGCGCCTCGGTGGAAAGCGCATTCCATGCGCCAAGATCGTGAAGATATTTTTGCACGATGACGTAGCTGCCTCCGGCAAAATCGCTATCCTCGTCGCCGACCAGTACGGCGTCGACCGCTGCAGCGCCCCTGGGATTCTCCGTCCCGTCGACGAATCCTATGAGATCGCGGTCGTCGAAGTAACGGAAGCCGTGCACTTCGTCCACCGGCGAAACGGCATTTCCGATATGCGCCATGAACTGTGTGGCGAGCTCGAAGCACAGATCCATGCGCTTGGCGCGGATGTGAAACAGCAAGTCGCCCGGCGTGGAGACCGCATGGCGCGCTTCCGCGCGAATCTCCCGAAAAGGATGCAGCTCTGCCGGCCGCGGCGACCCAAAGAGGCGGTTCCATGCGTCGGACCCAAACCCCATCACGCAGGAAAGGCCCCCTTCCAGGTCGCGGAATTCGACCGCGCGCACCAGCGCAGGGATGTCTCCGCAGAACGATCGCACGGTGGCGCGATTGTCAGGGCCCGGGTTTATGGTCGCGACCAAGAAGATTGCGGCGCGGGTAAGCGGCGCAGCTACCGCTTGCGCGACGGCAGGCAAGACACCTGCCGCTTGGAGCGCACTCATTGGATTGGCCTCCATCGGGTGGGCATAAGATGGCAGTGATCTTAACACCAGGACCGGTCGTGACGCTCTTACTTCACGCCGTCCGACGATTCACGGCTACTCGCTTACAAAGCTGGTCGCTTAGGCAACTTTCTTCTCTGACTTGTCGCCCCTCTCGCCCAGGAAGCTCAACAGTTCGGCATTGACTTCTTCCGTGTGCGTCCACGGGATGCAGTGTGGGCCGTCCTTCACGACCAGCAGGCGCGCCCCTTTGATGAGCTTGGCGGTGCGCAAGCCCGAAGCCGTGATGGGAAGAATGCGGTCGGCATCCCCTTGAATGACCAGCGTGGGCACGTCGATGCGGGCCAGGTCCTCGCGGAAATCTTCGTGCCAGGTTGGGACACACGCCAAGCTGGCGGTGGGGGAGGCGCTGGCCGCCACGTTCCAGCTCGCTTGGACGGCTTGTTCGCTGACACGCTTACCCAGCAGTAGGTCGGTGTTGTAGAAATTCTGGAAGAAGCCAGTGAAGAACGCATAGCGGTCGGCGGCCACGGCTTTCTCCATGCCGGCAAATACACTGGCATCCAGGCCTTCGGGATTGTCGCCAGTCTTGAGCAGGTACGGCGGCACACCGGAGATAATGACGGCTTTGCTCACGCCCATGGAGTTGTATTTTCCGATGTAGCGTGCCACCTCGCCTCCGCCCATCGAAAAGCCGACTAATGTGAAATCGTGCAGCTTGAGCTGGGTGACCAGCTTGTGAAGGTCCTCTGCGAACGTGTCGTAGCTGTAGCCTGCGGTCGGCTGGCTGGACTTGCCGAAGCCTCTGCGGTCGTAAGTGATGACCCTGTAACCCGCATTGAGGAGAGCGGGTACTTGCTTCTCCCAAGAAGAACCACTCAATGGGTATCCGTGAATGAGGACAACCGGTTGGCCCGAGCCATGGTCTTCGTAGTAAAGCTCGATGTCTCCTGAATTTTCTTTTCCGACTGTAATGTGTGGCATTGCTTTTCTCCTTTTCTATCGCGATGGATAAGTCTGTGATTGGCGGAGCCGTGACCGCGATCGACTACTGGTCGATCTAGTTTCTTGCTGTTCCCGTGCCACGAAGGGAGTGCTGTTCGCAGCGAATCCGGGCAGCGGTTTGACAAAGCGGTTGACTCCTTCTCCATTTCGGCACTTTCTTGGGTTGTACTCCACGGCACGAGGATGCGCCGCTCCATAGTGAGAGCGCAATTGGACTTTGGTATCGATTTACCGATGGGAGAGATCGGCATGTCTCGCCCCGCGACAAAATCTTTCGAGCGAGAACGCGCTCGTCGCACCAACTGATACAAACCAGCCAATGATCAAAACATAACAGCGAGATATCCCGACCGATTGCGGTCGCTCCACAGTTTATCTCTGAAGAGGCTTGATCTCCACGGCTCCCCTGCGCTGTGCTACTTCCATCAACTTCAGAACCCAAAATCAGCATTGGGTATAGGTACCAAGATAACCACACGAAGTGACCGCATGAGGTGGTAAACAGCATTGCAATGCTGGCGCTCTTCACGGATGATTAATTTTTCGTTCGTCAACACTTAGATTTTTTCCTTTCCTGAAGTCACGAGCATTTCACGGGAGAGAAAGGTCAGCGCGCTCCCAAGGCTCCAAAATGTACAATAAAACCCAGTGGAGGCTAGCTGGATTTCATGTACGAAGTTACCGTCGAAGACACATTCGCCGCCGGACACTACCTGCGCAATTACAAGGGCAAGTGTGAAAAGCCGCATGGCCACAACTACAAGATTCGTGTGACCCTGGCGGGCACTGAACTCGACAAGGCCGGACTGCTGCTCGATTTCAAAGACCTGAAAGACGTGATGAAGCACGCCATCGACCGTCTCGACCACCAGATGATCAACGAGATCGAGCCCTTCACCGTCCTCAACCCCTCGGCCGAAAATCTCGCGAAATATTTCTACGACGAGACCAACCTCCGCTTAAAGAGCGTAACCAACGACAGGGTGAGGGTGAAGGACGTCACGGTTTTCGAGACCGACACGACCACGGCGCGCTACTCAGAGTAGCGGTTGCCGCTCAAAACCTAGGGTATATCGAGGCCGCGAAAACGCTGGAGCTGCTGAAGATGTGTGCAGAAGTAGATCGAATCCTGAACGGCTTGCTAGCCTCCATCTGCAAGCCGGAGTAACTGGCAACTGGCCACTGGCAGCTGGCAACTGGTTCTATGCAGATCACCGAAATCTACAAATCGCTCCAGGGTGAATCGACGTATTCCGGCCTGCCCTGCGTCTTCGTGCGTTTGACCGGATGCAACCTGCGCTGCTCCTGGTGCGATAGCGAGTTCAGTTTTTACGGCGGGCGCAAGATGACGCTCGAAGAAGTGCTTAGCGAAGTAGCGCGTCTGAGTCCGGCCGGCGGGCTGGTCGAGATCACCGGCGGCGAACCCATGTTGCAGGAGCGCGAAGTGATCCCACTGATGGAGCAACTTCTTGACGCTGACTACCAGGTGCTGCTCGAAACCAGCGGCGAACGCCCGCTGGCGCGGGTCCCGAAGCAAGTCGTCAAGATCGTCGACGTAAAGTGTCCGCACTCCGGCGAGGCCAACACTTTCGCGCTCGAGAATCTGGACGCACTCCGGCCGCACGATGAACTCAAGTTCGTGCTGACCGACCGCGCCGACTACGAATTTGCCCGCGACTTCGTCCTGAATCACGAGCTGGCCGAGCGCGTTCACGCCATTTTATTTTCTCCCGCGTTTGAAAAGGACGCCTCCGGCGCGCGCGACACTTCGCACTGCCTGCTCGATCCGCAAGAGCTCGCGCAGTGGATTCTCGCGGACAACATTCCCGCGCGGCTCAGCCTGCAAATCCATAAATTAATCTGGGATCCCGCCGCCAAGGGCGTGTGACCATCTTGGATTTTGTCGTATTAAGGGTGTCGATTACGTATTGCTACGCCGCGCGGTTTGCTACGCCGTTTTTACGGCGATCCGGTTCTCTGCTCGCAGATGCGCCACCACCAGCCGGATATCGTCAAAGCTGACATAAGGCGGTAGTGCGTCTTTAATATCTCTCAGCCGCTCCACTCCCTGCTTCAGACAAGCCGACTCAATCAGCGGCTGCGCATCGGGGGAAATCCACTTTGGATCCAGCTTCACTCGGCCGGTTTCGATCAGCCTTTCCACCGTGCAGACAATGCTCGACATCTGGCGTGCGCGAATGCGCGCAATCTCTTCCAGGCTGCACCCTTCATTCAACAGCCGAAGCGTTCCCTCCGCTGGGGCATCGTCTTTGGCCATCACCGGCGTGGCGCGCGCTCCATCGCGAAAATTCTTCAGAACCTGAAGAATTTCGTTGCCGTACGTGTCGGCTCTCTTTTCGCCAATCCCTGGTACCTGCCTCAACTCCGCAAAGTAGACCGGATGCCGACGGCATAATTCTTCCAGTGTGCTGTCGGGCATAATAATGAACGTAGAAACTTTTTTCTCCCTCGCCATGTTACGCCGCCATTCACGCAGATAGGCAATAAGCTCTGCATCGACTTTGGGCAGCGCTAAACCCTGCAACGGTTGTTTTTCAGAAGGTGGCAGCGAACGAAAGGTGGAGGGGAAAGTCTCGAACGCAACCGAATCTCTTCGCGATCGGGTCTTCGGTAAGTCTACTCGCTCCATTTTCCTATTGAGCCACTCCGGCTTGGCGCTGCAATTGTCGCAATTCCCGCAGCTCTCCCATTGCGGAGTCTCGCCGAAGTGCAGGCAGATCTGCCGGTGGCGACAGTTGTGAGAATCCGCGAACCGGCTGATCACGCGCTTGCGCCCGGATGCTCGCTCGCGCTCGGCGTCATCCGAAATCTTGTTGATGAAGTATTCCAGAAGAATGTGGTCCCGTTTCTGCCAGAGCAGTACGCAATCCGCCGGCCGCCCATCCCGTCCCGCGCGGCCCGCCTCCTGGTAGTACTGCTCGATCGACTGCGGCAGCGACAGGTGAATCACGGCCCGTACCGCAGGTTTGTTGATGCCCAGCCCGAACGCGATGGTTCCCACCAGCACCCGCACTTCGTCCGACATCCATCGTTCCTGATTCTGCCGGCGCAGGGGCGTTTCCATTTTCGCGTGATAAGGAACCGCCGCAATCCCGCTCTCCTCCAGGTATTCGACCGTCTCCTCCACCCTTCGAATGGTGGGCGAATACACGATCACGCTCTCACCCGCGTAGTGGCGCAAAGCGCGGGCGAGCAACTCCATCTGCGTCCGGGCTTCGCACTCATGCACCACGTAGCGCAAATTCTGGCGATGGAAGCTGGCGATGTAGAGATCGGGCTCGCGCATCTGCAACTGCTTCAGAATGTCGTGCCGCACCTGCCGCGTTGCACTGGCGGTGAACGCCGCAATCGGCAGCTTCGGAAAGCTGGTGCGCAGCCGGCTCAGTTGCCGGTAATCCGGTCGAAATTCGTGCCCCCACTCTGAAATGCAATGCGCCTCATCCACCGCAAAGAAACCGACCGGCACTTTCGCCAGCCAGTCGAAAGTATTTCCAGCGGCCAGCCGCTCCGGAGAAAGATAAAGCAGCCGATATTCGCCGCGCGCCGCTTTCTCCATCACCTGCCGCCGCTCACTCGAACTCTGCGAACTATTGATTACCGCCGCCGGAATGCCCATCTGCGCCAGTTGCGCGGCCTGGTCCTGCATCAGCGCAATCAGCGGAGAAACCACCACCGCCGTCTTTCCCGATATCACCGCCGGCAGTTGGTAGCACAGCGACTTTCCGCCTCCGGTGGGCATGACGACACAAGTATCGTGCGCGGCCAGCAGACTGCGGATAACATTTTCCTGTTTGGGGCGAAACTCGTGGTATCCCCAATAGCGGCGCAGCGCTTCGGCCAGGTTTGGAACAGCTTCGGGCAGGCTTCTTTCGGGCATTCTTTGCAGTATAGCCGCTGATCTATTGTTGAAGTCTGTGAGCGTTCGACACCAGATTTGTGATGAATCAGCAAGAACCACTTAGACCCGGGTGCTCCTTCGACAAGCTCAGGGCAGGCTGTGGGCCGTTCGGCAGCGCTGGAGCTCTGGTAGGCGACAGCCAGCCCCTAAAGGGGCGTCTGATTCGGAGGAACTTGCGGTATCGCTGAAGCGATACCCTGATACGAAACCTGAGTTTTCCCGCAACCTGCTAGGGAGATCTTGCGAGAAACTTATCGTCGAGAATCCGCTGCTTGAGTAAAGATTATTGAGTAAAGATGATTGAGAAAGATGATTGAGAAACCAGTGATCCTCGGCGTAATCTCCGACACCCACGGCCTGCTGCGGCCCGAGGCGATCGAGGCTCGGCGCGGATCGGACCGCATCCTCCACGCCGGCGACGTTGGCGCTCCCGAAATCCTCGAAGCGCTCGTCGAAATCGCGCCCGTAACCGCAATCCGCGGTAACGTCGACACCGACCCCTGGGCGCGCGCTCTGCCTGCGACCGAAGTGGTCGAAGTCAGCGGCGTATCCATCTATATGCTGCACGATCTCGGCCAGTTCAAACTGAAGCCGGAAGCGGCCGGATTCCGCGTGGTCGTGTACGGCCACAGCCATCAGCCGAAGATCGAAGAGAAAAGCGGCGTCCTCTATTTCAACCCAGGCAGCGCCGGCCCGCGCCGTTTCCACTTGCCGGTAAGCGTGGGGCGGCTGATGATCGAGGCAGGAAACGTGCGCGCGGAGTTGGTGGAGTTGGAGATCTAGCTTTCAAAAGGAAGGTCGAGATCGGGTAGGAGGCGAGGTCA
>PLHP01000313.1 GCA_003138955.1 Acidobacteriaceae bacterium
CTGGAGACTGGCGCAGTTCTCGATAGTGCACTGTCGAGGTATCTTCGCACCGATTGGGGTGCGGGTCTGTGATGGCGGTACGAGAAAAATGTGATGAAAAAGGAGGGGCGGAATCCGGGAAAATTAGCCCTCTGTGCGGGGTCACACGAGGCTGTGATATGCGGCACGGTGCGCTTCCATTTGACGCGAGAACATATAGCAGTAAGAGTGGGTCTACAGGGGGAAAGCCATGAAAAAAATCCTCATTTTAGGTGCGGCTGGCAGGGACTTCCACGATTTTAACGTGATTTTCCGCGACAATCCCGACTACAAGGTGGTTGCTTTCACCGCCACGCAAATCCCCGACATTGCAAACCGCCGATACCCGGCGGAACTGGCCGGCGGTTTGCTGTATCCCGATGGAATACCGATCTTTGAAGAGAAGGACCTGGAAAAACTGATTGCCAACGAGCGGGTGGATACGGTGGTGTTCGCTTACAGCGATATCTCCTACCAGAACCTGATGCATCTCGCGTCGCGTGTGGTGGCTGCCGGCGCGGACTTCTGGTTATTGGGGACCGAGCACACTCAACTCAAGTCGTCAGTCCCGGTGGTTTCGATTTGCGCGGTACGAACCGGCTGCGGCAAGAGTCCGTTGTCGAGACTGGTGGCCAGTGAGCTGCGGCGGCAAGGCTGGAAGCCAGTAGTGATCCGCCATCCCATGCCCTACGGCGACCTTGCGGCAGAGGCGGTGCAGCGCTTTGCCACCGTGGAGGATCTGGATTTTCAGCAATGCACCATCGAAGAACGCGAGGAGTACGAACCGCACATCCGTCAGGGAACAACCGTTTATGCGGGCGTGGACTACGAGAGGATTCTGCGCCAGGCAGAGACGGAAGCGGACATCATTTTGTGGGATGGAGGGAACAACGATACGCCGTTCTACAAGTCCGATCTGGAAATTGTGGTCGTCGACCCGCACCGGCCGGGGCACGAATTGTCGTATTTTCCTGGAGAGGTAAACCTGCGGCGCGCCGACGTGGTGGTCATCAACAAAGTAGACACGGCCGCGCAGCAGGACATCGAAACCGTCCGGCACAATATCCACATAAGCAATCCCAAAGCCAGAATTCTCGAAACCGCCTGCCGGGTCTCGGCGCCTACGCCTGAACTGGTGAGGGGGAAGCGCGTGCTGGTGGTGGAAGACGGCCCGACCCTGACCCACGGCGAAATGCCATATGGCGCCGGAGTAGTGGCCGCGCGGAAATGGGGAGCGGCCGAGTTGGTTTGCCCGAAGCCCTATGCAGTCGGCTCCATTCGCGGCACTTTTGACCGCTTTCCCCACCTGACCAATCTTCTGCCTGCGATGGGCTACAGCGTTATGCAACGGCATGAACTGGAAGAGACCATCAACCGCGTGCCGTGCGACCTGGTTTTGATCGCTACGCCGATTGACCTGGCGCGAGTCATCAAGCTCAACAAACCCAGTTTGCGGGTTACTTACGAGGTGGAAGAGCTCACGCATCCAGGACTGGCTGAGATCCTCGCGCAAATTGAAATGCCGGCGGAGGTTTGACGATGAACACCAAAGACTTCGTTTCGATCAGAGATTTCTCTCCGCAGGAGGTTCAAGACCTTTTGCTGCTGGGCCGGCAGATCAAAGCCTGCCCTGATGTTTATAGCGAAGCCCTCAAAAGGAAAACGCTGGCCATGATTTTCGAAAAGCCCTCGTTACGGACACGGGTGACGTTTGATGTTGGCATCCAGCAACTGGGCGGCTTTTCACTCTACCTTTCTCCGGCGGAGATCAACCTCGGCCAGCGCGAATCCGTGTATGACGTGGCCAAGAACCTGGAACGTATGGTGCAGTGCATCATGATCCGGACCTTCGCGCACGCCATCGTTGAACAGATGGCAGAGTATGCCGGGATTCCGGTGATCAACGGGCTGACCGACTACAGCCATCCCTGCCAGGCGATGGGAGACTTTCTGACCATGTGGGAGGTCAAAGGCAGGCTCGAGAAGTTGAAAGTCGCATTCATCGGAGATGGAAACAACGTCGCGCACTCGCTCCTGTTCGCAGGCGCGCAACTCGGGGCGGACGTTTTCGTGGCAACGCCCCCGGGCTATGAGCCGAAAGCGAATGCGATCGCCTGGGCCAGCGAGCGGGCCAGAGACACAGGAGGCAGTTGCCGGATCACGAACCATGCGAAAGAAGCGGTGTCGGCGGCGGATGTGGTTTACACCGATGTGTGGGCGAGCATGGGGCAGGAGGCCGACGCCGCCAAGCGGCCTAGTGTTTTCCGAAATTATCAGGTGAATTCGGAGCTCTTCGCTTGTGCTAAGGGCGATGCCATCTTCATGCACTGCCTGCCGGCACATCGCGGTGAAGAAGTGACCAATGACGTGATTGATTCGCCGCGCTCGGTTGTCTTCCAGCAGGCGGAAAACCGGCTGCATATCCAGAAGGCGATCATGCTGGAATTGATGAAGGACGTGGCCGTAGGTCCGGTGCGTCCCGCAACCATACCGGAGTTGGTGCACGCTTGACAGGAACAGCCACAAAAACCATGCTGCTGGCGGTAGGCGGGAACTCGCTGATTCGCGCCGGCCAAAAGGGGACCATCGCCGAGCAACTGGCCAACGCCCGGCGCACGGCGGTAGAGGTCGCCAAGTTGATCGGTAACGGCTACCGCGTCGTTCTCACCCACGGCAACGGGCCGCAGGTTGGAGCGGCGCTCTTGCGTTCGGAACGGGGAGCGAGCCAGGTCCCGGGACAGCCGCTCGATGTGTGTGACGCCTCCACGCAGGGCGAAATCGGCTACGTCTTGCAGCAATCGCTTGATACGGAACTTCGGCTCGCGGGTTTGCAGGTGCCGCTCCACCCCGTCAAGCCAAAACCGGGCTTGACGGGGACCCCGGCGGTGGTGACGGTGCTGACCCAGGTCGTGGTCTCGCTGGATGATCCGGCCATGAGGAGACCGAGCAAACCGATTGGTCCGTTCTACTCCCGGGCCGATGCTGAGGAACGTAAGCGCCTGTTAAACTGGGAAATTGTGGAAGATGCGGCGCGCGGCTATCGGCGGGTGGTGCCCTCGCCCGAGCCGCAGGACATCATAGAGCTCGAAATCATCCGCGATCTGATGGAGCGGAACGTACTGGTAATCGCTTGCGGAGGGGGCGGCATCCCCGTGGCGTGGCGCGAGGGGAGATTGCAAGGTGTCGAAGCGGTAATTGACAAGGATCGCGCTTCCGCGCTGCTGGCATCGCGTCTGGGAGTGGACCTGTTCGTCATTTCTACCGACACGGACTATGTGTATCTGGATTACAAGAAGCCGACGCAAAGACCGCTGCACCTCGTGGGCTGCAGCGAGTTGCAGGAGTATGCAGAGGGCGGACACTTTCCGCCCGGCAACATGGGGCCTAAGGTCGAGTCCGTATTGCGATTCCTGATGCAGGGAGGGCGCGAGGCAATCATAACCTCCTGCGAAAACCTGTATGCAGCCGTGTCTGGTTCAACCGAGTCTGGACCGGTGGGCACTCACATTGTGCCGAATCGGGTTGAGTTGGATCGGGGAGTGGCCGCGCTTGACGCCCCTGTGCACACTGAGTTGCCGGTGGGAGGCAGGTAACAATGAAAGATCAAGTTTTCATTCCGGACGCGCAAAGAAGCGGACGCGCAGAGCCCATGGCTACGCGCGAAGGGAAGCTGAAGCACGTCATCGAGTCGCAGCAGTTCACGGTGCCGTTGCTGATGGAGCTCTTTGACCGTTCCCGCGGCATGGAGCGGGTGGTGGAGCGCGGAGGAACACTCGACTATCAAAACCGCATCATGGCGACGCTGTTTTACACGCCTTCGACCCGTACCCGGCTTTCGTTCGAAGCCGCCATGCAGAGGCTGGGAGGCAGGGTCGTGTCGACCGAGCACGCGCGAGAGTTTTCCTCCGAGATTGAGGGAGAGAACGTCGAGGACACGATCCACATCGTGGGCAGCTATTCCGATGTGATCGTGATCCGGCACCATGAGGAAGGTGGCGCCAAACGGGCGGCACAGGTCTCTCATGTGCCGGTAATCAATGCCGGAGATGGCGATGGCGGGCAGCATCCCACGCAGGCGTTGCTCGACCTGTACACGATCTATCGCGAGCGTCCGCTCGATGGCTTGAGTGTCGCCATAATCGGAGAACTTGACAAAGGACGTACGGCGCGTTCGCTGGCCTATCTTCTGGCAAAGTTCGAACGGGTGAAGATTTGTTTTGTGAGTCCGCCCGAGCTGCAGATGAAGCCCGACATCCTTGAATATCTCGAGGGGCACGGAGTGCGTTACGAACTTGAGCCTGACATCGACCGGATCATCGGAGAAGTGGATGTGGTCTATCAGACCCGCATCCGGCCTGAGCGCGTGACCGGTCTGAGAAGCCCGCAACAGTACGCGATCAACTCGGCGGTCTTGCGGAAGATGAAGCCGGACGCGCTCATCCTGCATCCTTTGCCGCGAACCGTGGAACTCGACAAGTCAGTGGATGAAGATCCGCGGGCGCTGTATTTCCGCCAGGCGGTGAATGGACTGTACGTGCGCATGGCGCTGCTGACCATGTTGCTGGATAAGGAGTAAGGGTAAGGACACATTTATGCATGACGGACTTATTACAGAAGAACATCTGCGCACGCGCGATTTTATTGAACTGGAAAACCAGTATGGCGCCCACAACTACCATCCGCTTGATGTCGTGATCGAGCGGGCGGAGGGCGTTTGGGTCTACGACGTCGAAGGCAAGCGCTATCTCGACTGCCTGGCGGCGTATTCCGCGGTCAATCAGGGGCACTGCCATCCCGAGATTCTGAAGGCGCTGGTCGAGCAGGCGCACAAGGTGACGTTGACCTCGCGGGCTTTTCGCAATGACCAACTCCCGCTTTTTTACAAAGAACTTCACGAGCTGACCGGTTACGACATAGCGCTGCCCATGAACAGCGGATCGGAAGCGGTGGAAACCGCCATCAAAACCGCGCGCAAGTGGGGATACAAGATCAANNTCACGGAAGTGAGTTTCTCGACGGACGCTCAGTATCGCGACGGCTTCGGGCCGTTTACACCCGGATTCAAGGTGATTCCCTTTGGAGACGCGCAAGCTCTGGAGAGCGCCATCACGCCGAACACTTGCGCCTTCCTCGTCGAACCCATTCAAGGGGAGGCGGGGATCATCATTCCTCCAGCCGGATTCCTGAAGCAGGCCGCCGATATCTGCCGCCAGAACCGCGTTCTTCTGATCGTGGACGAGATTCAGTCCGGCCTCGGCCGCACGGGCAAACTTTTCGCTTACGAGCACGAGGGCATCAGGCCGGATGTAGTGATCGTGGGCAAGGCGCTTTCGGGCGGCTTCTACCCGGTCTCCGCAGTGCTCTCCTCACGGGAAATCATGAGCATCTTCGAGCCCGGAGACCACGGCAGCACCTTCGGCGGCAATCCCCTGGGCTGCGCCGTAGCGCGCGCCGCGCTTCAGGTACTGATGCAGGAGAAACTGGTCGAACGCTCCGCCGAACTGGGCGCTTACTTTCTTGAGTTGCTGCAGACGCTCCATAGCCCCGATCTGAAGGAAGTCCGCGGCAAGGGGCTGTGGATCGGAATCGAACTTCACAGTCCGGCCCGCGCCTACTGCGAAGCGTTGAAAGAAAAGGGAATCCTGTGCAAAGAAACCCACGATCGTGTGATTCGGATCGCGCCACCGCTGATCATCCAGCGGGAGGAGATTGATTGGGCCTTCGAGCGCATCCGGAAGGTGATTTGAGAAACCCGTTATTAAATCTGTTGTTAAAACCAAATTGTTGAGGTGCTCGTGTTCAATATTCTTCACGCCGAATTCCTAGCCCCGGGTATCAAGCGGTTCGTCATTGAGGCGCCACGCATTGCGCGCAAGCAGAGACCCGGCCAGTTCGTCATAGTGCGCATTCATGAGGAAGGCGAGCGCATCCCGCTCACCATCGAGAANNGGAGACCACATTATGGACGTGGTCGGCCCCCTGGGGAAACCATCGGAGATAGAAAAGTTCGGCACGGTGGTTGTGATGGGCGGAGGCGTGGGGACTGCCATGGCATATCCCACCGCGGCGGCTTTGAAGCAGGCCGGGAACAAGGTCATTTCGATTGTGGGAGCACGCAACAAGGAACTGGTCATACTGGAGCGTGAGATGCGTGAGGTCAGCGATGTGCTGATGATCACGACCGACGACGGGAGCTATGCGGATAAAGGGTTCGTCACCGACAAGCTTCGCCAATTGATTCAGAACGGCGTGCCTATTAACCTGGTGCTGGCAATCGGTCCCATTCCCATGATGCGGGCAGTAGCTGACATGACGCGCAGCGAGCGCATTCGCACGCTTGTGAGCCTCAATCCCATTATGATTGACGGCACTGGCATGTGTGGCGGCTGCCGCGTGCTGGTGGACAATAAGAGCCAGTTTGCCTGTGTCGATGGACCCGAGTTCGATGCGCACCAGGTGAACTTCGCCGTGCTGGTGCAGCGCAATGGGGCGTACCGCAGTCAAGAGCAGCAATCCCTGGCCGAATATCGGCGTGCACTGGAGTCGCATCTCAAGAACACGGAAGCCGAAGGGAACGGCGTCTGTGCCGCGAAAGGAGTCACCCAATGACCGTTCCCCCCAAGCCATCGCTGAATCCGGTGCCCATTAAGGACCGCATGAAGTTGCCTCGGCAGCACATGCCGGAGCAGGCGCCAGAAGTCCGCGCGACCGAGTTCACCGAAGTGAATCTCGGCTATAGCGAGGAACTTGCCCGGCAGGAAGCCCTGCGCTGTATAGAGTGCGCCAAGCCGGCGTGTACGAAGGACTGTCCCGTCGGCGTCAAGGTCCATGAATTCGTGCAAATGATCGTGGCGGGCGATTACCTGGGCGCCGCCGCCAAGATCAGGGAAGACAACGTTCTGCCGGCGATCACCGGCCGCGTCTGTCCGCAGGAAGACCACTGCGAGGGCGGCTGCCTGATGGGGAAGAAAGTTAAACCGCTCGGGATCGGCTACCTGGAGCGATTCGTTGCGGATTACGAGAAGCGAATGGGTGTTAGCCCCGTGCCGAATGCTCCTCCGACTGGGAAAAGAGTTGCCGTCGTCGGCAGTGGTCCCTCCGGGCTAACGGTCGCTGGGGACCTGGTGCAGAAGGGACACAAGGTTCGCGTGTTCGAGGCGCTGCACGAACTCGGCGGCGTGCTGGTGTACGGCATTCCTGAGTTTCGCCTGCCCAAGCAGATCATCCGGGAGCAGCTCGACTACATGCGTGCCATGGGAGTCGAGTTCGAGACCGATGTGGTCGTGGGAAGGACCATCTCCATCAATGAACTGCTCGAGGAAGAAGGTTACGACGCGGTGTTTATCGGGACGGGCGCCGGGTTGCCGGTATTCATGAACATTCCGGGCGAGCA
>PLHP01000304.1 GCA_003138955.1 Acidobacteriaceae bacterium
CTCGTCTGCGCCGCGCGCAGCGTTCCCACGGCCTCCACCAGGTCCGGAACGTTCGCCGGTTGCACAGACAACACGGACACGTTGCCTACCGTCTCCGGCGCAGCGCTGGCGGTTTCACGCTCGCTTGAGCAGCCCCCCATGGTCGTCACTATGGTCGCAAGAGCGAGCAAAAGGAGACCCGCTGTCACCACGGACGCGAGTTTCATTCGGTTTCCTTGTTTCGCACTAGAAGGTTTCGCAGTGGAAGGTTTCGCAGAAGAAATCAGATTCATGGATTAACCGCCGGTGATTGCAGATTCAAAGTCCCACTCGCCAACTCCAGATTGGCGGAGCTGATGTGAAACTGATATACCGCCTGCCAGTAGTCGGTCTGGCTGCGGCGCGCCGCCTCCTCTGCGCCCAGAAGGTCGGTAATCGTAATCAGACCGCCCTCATAGCGATCCTGGTTAATGCGCAGACTCTCTTGTGCTTGGGCAATTGTCGTGCGTGCCACTCCTACCTGCTGGCGGTTGGAATCGAGATCGTAGTAGGCTTGGCGCACCTCCAATCGCACAGCGTCGCTGGCCGCTTGCTTTAGGGCCGCCATCTTTTCGGCGACGGCATGTTCGCGCGACAGAGTTGCTCTTTTCGCTCCACCCTCGAAGAGGTCAAACTGCAACTCGATCCCCCCGAGCCAGTTGTTTCCACCGCCTCCGGCCAGCAGCGTGGGATTGTCCATCTCCCAACCGGCAAAAGCGTTCAGGCGCGGCCCGAACGATGACTTGGCGATCGCAACGCTCAGTTGTTGTGCGGACTGTTCGGATTCAATCCGCTTCAGGTCCGGGCGGCTCGTGAGTGCTTTTTGCTCCACCTCAGCGAGCGCGGGAGACGCGAGATTCCGTTCGGCAAGCGGGTCCGCTGGCTGATATAGCGCATCCGCCGGGACGCCCATCGCGGTATTCAGTTGGGCGCGGGCGAGTTCCAGGTTGTTCCTCGCGCTAATGAGTTCTTGTTCGCGGCTCGCCAGGCGGACCTTCGCGCTCAGCAGGTCCGACTCGACCACCACCCCGCTGTCGAACCTCGCCTGACTGCGTTCCATGATCGACTTGGCCGTTTGCTCCGCCTGATCGGCTACTTCCACTTGCTTCGTCGCGAGCAACAAGCCGTAGTAGGACTGCACTACGCGGAACAAAATCTCCTGATCCGTTCGTTCCAACTGATGCTCGGCAGCGTGAGTCATCTCCGAGGCGCGACTGACTCCATGCCAGGTCGCAAAGGAATCGAACAGGTTCCAGGTTCCACCAAAACGCGTGGTGAAGTTACCGAACGGCCGTGGCGTGTTCAACTGGTTCAAGTCGAAGTCGCTTGTCGTGAAACGCTGCTGCCGAAGCTTGCTGCCAAACACGTAGACGGGATCGTTGCCCCGGGTGCCGAGTTCCGAGAAGGTCACATGCGGCATGAGGAACGATCGCGCCTCGCGGACTCCTGCCGAGGACACCTTGGTATCGGCGACCGCCGCTTTGCGTAGCGGATTCTTCTCCAGAGCTATGCTCGCCGCCTGCTGCAACGAAAGAGGGGGAAGCGCAGGTGGCTCCTGGGAGAACATCGCCGCGGTCACACACGAGACAACAACCGCGAGTTGCCAGATCGGACGAGAACGGCGAAAGGCAAAAAGAACGCTCATAGGTTTCAGACCTGCTTTAGAGAAGAGCTCGCGCGCCCGGTTAATCCTGCTCTCTTTGCTAGGACTGAAACCGTGATCTGGATCACCGAATTGGGGTGGAAGCTGTTGCATCAGCAATCTCTTAAGCCTTGGCTGCGGCTGGCGCCGCTGGATTCAGCCAATCAGTCTTTTCGGCGACGATTTCAAACGTGGTGTGGAAGCTGGCCGTTTTTTGCACCATCGCCCCGACTGAACAATATTTCTCCTCCGACAAATGAATCGCCTGCTCGATGGCTGCAGCGTCAATCTCAAAACCCTTGACCACGTGGTGAATGCGTATGGCCGTGAACACCTGGGGCGGACGCTCCGCCTGGTCGGCTTCCACCCGCACTTCGTATCCGGTGATTTTCTGATGATATTTCTGGCGCAGAATGGTGATCACGTCGAAGGCCGTGCAGCCCGCAAGTCCGACTGCAACCAGTTCGATCGGTTTAGGACCCGTCCCTCCGGCCGCGTCGTCCAGTAGGAGATGATGCTCACTGCCAGTGCGTGCCACGAACTGTCTTTGCTGGCTTAACGGCTGTGTCAATTCGACCTTGGCGGAAATCATTTGGTACCCCCTGCTCGGTTCCTAGTAGGAACTACCTTAACAAATGCAAGCCTGGGGGATTTGTTACAACAAAAAAGGGAATGTGGCCGGACGGTGATGCGGGGGATGAACTGGGACGGACGGAACCATCAGCCCGGGTCACTTCCCGGCGTTAGCAAGTGCCCGGCTGTAGGTTGCCAAGATTTGCTTTCGCAGCGCGGCGGCTTCGTTAGGGTCTGGACGATCGGCGGGTGACTGCCGGCACTGCTTAATCGTATTCTCCACACTCCGCAGGAACTTTTTGCACGGTTGACAACCGTTCATGTGGGCCACTAACTCTTCACAGGAAAAGTCGTCCAGTTGCCCATCGAGGTAATCCGACAACTCGGCGAATATCTTCTTACAGCGACCGGTGCGAGATGGAGCTTCCGCATTTCTATGCACTCGTCGCGCAACAGTATTCTTCGTGCTCCCGTTCAGCTTTGCCAGTTCCTTGCGCACGAATAAGCGAGCCCGGTGCAGGCGCACGCGTATTGTTCCCGGGCGCAACCCGGTGATTTCCGCGACCTCTTCATCCGTAAGGCCTTCCATGTCGCGTAACACGATAACAATCCGATAGTGTGGCGGGAGGCTCCGAATCGCCTCCCGCAACCGCCGGCCTTGCTCACCACGAATGGCCGCCCCTTCCGGGCTCACACTGATACGGCCGTCGAGTCGCTCCAAATCGTCCCGGTCCGGCATCAACTCTTCCAGAGACAGTTCCGCTTTCGGCGCGAATTTGCTCCGGCGCCGACTCATCAGGCAGCGGTTCTTTGCCACCTTATAGAGCCACACCACGAGCGCTTTGGGACTGTCGAATTTGGGCAGGTGCGGAACCGACTTGAGCAGCACCTCTTGCATGGTATCTTCCGCGTCCTCGCGATGGCCGCAGACGCGCATGCTAAAGGAGAACACGGTATTTTGGAGCAGAGTGAGAGCCTGCTCCAAACCGGCTTCGTCACCCCGCTGCAAAAGGTGCACGGCTTGTTCCATCTCAGAACGCATTGCCGTAAATGTAACATGGCAACCTTCCACCTAGCCTGATTCTGCCCGGTCGTTGGTGTCAGAGACTCGTTATTTAGAATGGGAATCGAATCGATAGAGTGGGGATTTGGTTGGTGGGATGGAATGACTGTCGCGGCGATCCTGCCGACCACACATCCGCAATCCTCAATTTGCACGATGGATGTGCGGCAGCCAATTCTCGTAGGGCTCGCAAAATCAGCTTGAAGAGGCGCGGTCCGCGATCACGTTGCTCGCATCGACGTTCCCATTCATTGACGGGTTCCAAAGCGCGGCCTAACATTGGGCGCTAAAGGAGTGCCCTGTGATTGGTCAGGTTCTGGGTCATTGCCGCGTTGTGGCCAAGATTGGGGAAGGAGGAATGGGAGTTGTCTATCGCGCTTACGATGAGGTACTGCACCGCGACGTTGCCCTGAAAGTTGTGAAGAAGGATGCTCGTCTGGATACTTCGTCGAGCCAGCGTCTACTCCACGAGGCACGCGCTTCTTCTTCTCTCGCTCATCCCAACATCTGCACCATTCACGAAGTTGGCGAGAATGAGGGGGAGCTCTACATCGTGATGGAGCTGGTCGAGGGCAAGTCTCTGGCCGCCATGTGCGCAGCTGTGGGACTGGCGCCAGAATCGGTCCTGCGATATGGCGTTCAGATCGCGAGCGCACTCGCCCGGGCTCATGACCGCGGTATCGTTCATCGGGACCTGAAGACGGCGAATGTCGTCATCAGCGCTGACGGTCTGGTAAAAGTCCTCGATTTCGGTTTAGCCAAACAGGTAGGTAGCAGCATATTCGAGGGACCTACCCGGTCCTTTGCAAGCATAGAGAACACGTCCAGTGTAATTGGCACTTTGCCGTACATGGCGCCCGAAATCCTGCGTGGCGATGCGGCCGACTATCGCAGTGATCTATGGGCGCTGGGAGTTGTGCTCTATGAAGCCGCTTCGGGACGCCTGCCATTTGGGGGACGCACTGGCTTCGAGATCAGCTCGGCTATCATGCGCGAAATTCCGAACCCGCTCGGCCCTCCCGTGCCGCCCGGGCTATGGGCCATCATTCAACGCTGCCTGACCAAGGAACCAATACAGCGCTATCAGCGCGCTGGTGAGGTTCAGGCCGCTCTGGAAGCCGTCCAGTCTGCTGGAATTGTTTCCGCCAGTCCCGGCCCCGATCCAGGCGCGCCTAGAACCACTGTCTTGCACAGTGTGCGCCACGCTCATGTCAGGAAGGGAGACTTTCTTTTGTTGCTGGGAACAACCAAAGGAGCATTTATCCTTCGCTCGAACGCGCAGCGCAGCCGGTGGGAGGTCGGAGGCCCCTATTTCCACGGGCACAGTGTTTACGCGATGGCCTTTGACAATCGCGGAGGGCAACACCGCATATGGGCTTCGACGGCGAGTTATTGGGGAACCCTCCTGCGATCGAGCGACGATTTCGGGAAGAGCTGGACCAATCCGCAGCAGGCCCCCCTTCGATTTCCCGTTGATACCGGCGTTTCCTTGAAGAACATTTGGCAGATCACGCTCGGGCGCCCCGAGGAACCCGACGTACTTTATTGCGGTGTAGAGCCGGCCGCACTTTTCGAAACCCGCGACGCGGGCGAAACCTGGTCGCTGGTACGTGGGCTGTTCGATCATCCGCATCGTCCGCGCTGGATGCCGGGAAATGGCGGACTTGCTTTGCACACCATTCTGCTAGACCCCGCCGACAAGCAGCGGATGTACGTGGCCATCTCAGCGGGAGGGGTCTATCGGACTACCGATGGCGGACACACCTTGACGCCGCAAAACCACGGCATCCGCGCTACGACCATGCCCGAAAAGTATCCCGAATTCGGGCAATGCGTGCATAAAATTGTTATGCATCCTGCCCGCCCGGAGCGCCTCTTTCTGCAAAGTCATTGGGGATTGTACCGCTCTGACAACTGCGCCGAAAACTGGTTCGATATTGCCAACGGAGTACCGTCGGATTTCGGTTTTGCGATGATCACGCACCCCAGAAATCGCGACTGCGTGTATATCGTTCCGGTTGAATCTGACGAGTTTCGCTGCGCGTGCGACGGGCGACTGCGCGTCTATCGAACACGAAACGCTGGCGTCTCGTGGGAGCCTCTTTTTCGGGGCCTGCCACAAAAGCGTGCTTACGAAACTGTTCTGCGTGATGCCATCACTGCGGACGCATTCGACCCCGTCGGAATTTACTTCGGTACGCGGAGCGGACAGCTGTTTGGCTCGCGCGATGAAGGCAGGACGTGGCAAAAGATACTCGAAGGGTTGCCGTCTGTGGTCTGCGTACGCAATGCAGTCGTGGAGGACACTTCGGCCGGTTTAGGGCCAACGTTGCCTAAGCCTGCGCCAACGCCTTCACATCAAACTAAATCTCGGTCGAAAAGCAAGACGCAGCGACCGAAGAGGTGATCCATGCCGGTCACTTTTCACATTCCGGGTGCTTTGCGCGAATTTACCGCGGGATGCAGCAGAGTCGAGATCGAGTCCTCGCCCGAAACTTTGGCCGACGCCCTCTTGGCTCTCTGGACGGTCTATCCGGGCGTTCGAGATCGCATCGCAACGGAGCAAGGGCAAGTGCGAGAACATATCAATATTTTCATTGGGAACGAAGATGTTCGATATACGGGCGGACTCGCGAGTCCCGTCTCCGCTGGATGCGAAATTTCGATCGTCCCCGCTGTCAGTGGTGGCTGAAAGAATTCCGGTGATGTGCAAGCAGCGGGAGCCGGTTTTGTCTACGCGGAATGAAGGCGCAAGCAATCCCTAACGCACTGAAAGCCACCCTTGGGGGCAAGATCCCATCATCGGCCTAATGCCTGGCCAATGATGCGGACTCTGGGTGGATGACGGGCGAACCTTACCTTATCGATTAGGGAAGGTTAGCCGACCATCCAGAAATAACTGAGGAAACAGCTGCTGTGAGGGAACCTTCAGCCCGCGGACGCCTCTTCTGCGATAACTACCCGATCCAATCCCAAATCCGGGACTTCCACGTCAGCTACGACGACAGCCAGCATCTTTTTATGAACGTCGATTCCCGCTATCCTGTAAGACATAACTTTCCTCCTGGCGGGAGCGGAGAACGTGCTGCGAGTTCCTTAAGCAGGGTCACAGGCTATCGCCGCTCCCACAGGAGG
>PLHP01000116.1 GCA_003138955.1 Acidobacteriaceae bacterium
CAACGGAGTTCCGGGCAACCTCCACTTTAGAATCAATAAGCTAGACTTACTAAGTTCGCGCACGATCCAGATGTCAAAGAACTTAGGTTAAATTGCGGCCTAACAGCCCCGTTTGGGCCGTTGTCTAACCTTTATATAGCCCTTGCTTGTCAATTAGTCGATTTTTCACGTCGTGCCCACGCCCTTTCGCGGCCTCCGCCCTACAAAATAAGTCCCAAAACTAGGACTGGTCTCACAAATGGTTTTCCGAGCAGAGTGTCCGGCCCTCAGGGGCTAAAGCCCGCATTTTTATTGGCCGGTAGTGGCACGGCTAGACAGGCTGCGGAAAAAGTAATTCCTGATCGAGAGCCGTGCCCGCAGCGGCTAAAGCCGAATTCAAAACAAGGCAGTTACCGCAGCGGTAAACCGCTGCGCCACCCAAAAGCAAGGGCCGCGGCGGTTTTTTCCGCAAGCTGTAAAGCCGCGCCCTTCCCAAAACCATTTATGAGACCAGTTGTAGAACTAGAAAATGAATCGCAGGGTCATCTGAATTTGGCGGGGGCTGCCGATGGTCTTATTGACGGCTCCCAGGGAGTTGGGACAGTTGTAGAAAGACGTCGGATTTTGAGTAGGGCAAACAGGGGGCAACGGCGTGGTTCCCACTACCGGGAATTGGTTGTAGTACTGGTTCTGCGAGACGTCATCGATGGGGACATCAAAGCTGGCGGTATTGGTGAGGTTGAAGATCTCCAAGCTGTAACTCAGCGAGTAGCGTTCCGTAAGTGACGTTAGCTTTACGAACGAAATGTTGGCGACTCTTTGCCAGGTTTGCCGGAAGACGTTGCGCAGGCCGTTGGTGAAGTTGGTCTCGAAAGTATCGTTGGCGGGAATTGCGCCTCCGAGATCACCGGGGTTGAGCAGGGGCAGGGTGAAGCAATTGGGATTGAGGGCGGTCTGGTTGATATTGTAGTAGGCGTTGGCGCCGGAATAACCGGTGCGCGCGCTCTTTGGCGTGCAGCCCGCTCTCAGCGGCACGACGGGATTGGTGATGCCATCGTAAACGCTGTAGAAGATACTGCCCACGGCGCCGGTGTAGTCGATGACGCTGTAGGGCTGTCCACTCTGTAAAACGGCGCTCCCGTGGATGCCCCATCCGTTCGCCATTTTACCTTTCAGCGTGGACGCGGGAAAGAACTTGGGCAATTCGTAGTTGTAGCTAAAGTTGAAAACGTGGGTGCGGTCAAAGTCAGACGAGCCGTACGCGGAGCGCAGGTTCAGCGGATTGTTGCCGTTGAAGAACAGGCCCATGCCGCTCTGCTCGTCCAAGGCGTGGGAATAGGTGTAGGAGAAGCCCACCTGGAGACCGTGGCTCATGCGCTTTTCGACGTGAGTCTGGAGCGCGTTGTATTGCGAGACGCCAGCGGCGGTGTAGCTCTCCGACTCCGCCGAATAACCAATATAGGGGACACGGAAGTCCACATTACCGCCTTCGTAGGTGACCTGCATGGGCTGCCCGTTCGGCAAATTGATTGGACAAGTCGGAGAGCAGCTCGCTGCTTGCTGCACCGTATAGCCGTATGTGTATTGCTGCGGGTACGGAGCATTAGGGTGGAGGATGTGAGTCGGCGAGGCGACGCCGGGCTGGTTGAAGGGAATGGGAATGACTTCGTGCCGGCCCAAGTTGCCTACATAGCCGATGTCGATGGCCAGGTCATGGCGCGGTTGCCATTGAATGTCGAGCGTGTAGTTGATGGTGTAGGGCAGCTTGTTGGCGCGGTTATAGGTGGCAAAGGAAAAAAGCTGCTGGCCTTCAAAGATTCCTTGCTCTATTCCGACTCCGGGCACCCCGGTATTGGGCAGGTAATTGTCGATGTCCTTAGGGTTGCCAGTGGGGGCAGGACCGAGGGTGGCACCCCACGGGCTGGAGAGCGAATAGGCGGGAGAGGGGCACGTGGGAGCGAAGTTCAGATAGAAGGTCTCCGAAGCGGGGCTGCACGCCTGGGCGTTGACGAAGGGAGGCGTTTGGTTAACGCCGAACGGTCCACCGTTAATCACGCCCTCTGCGAAGCCTGGAGAAAGATAGGAGAAGAGTTCGCCGCGGTCGTAGTACATCCCGGTCCCCGCGCGGACGACGACCTTGTCGTTGAAGTGTTTCGGACTCCAGGCAACGCCCAGACGCGGCGCAAATCCCCATTGCCGTCCGGTGAGCGTGGTCTTGCTGACCCCTTTGGTGGGAAACAGATTGTTGTTACCGGCAATGATTAAGCCGTTGGAGGTGAGTGTATCGGTTGCGTCGTTGTAGGAGTAAAGCGAAGGATCGAAATTGTAAATGCGGCCGTATTTTTCGGTGAGACCTCCGTCCCAGTCCCAACGCAGTCCGGCAGTCAGGCTGAGGTTGGGGCGGAACTGGAATTTGTCCTGGAGATAAGCGCCCGATTGCCCGGCCCGGTAGTAGCGGTTGGCGTTGCCCTGAAGGAATTTGGTCGTGGTGTAATCGTCGTTGGTGGTGACGAAGCCCTGGAGGAACTGCCCAAAGTCCGCGGAACCAATAATGCCCTGGTTCGTTCTCTCGTCACGGGCGTTAAGCTGGGTATAGGCATAGCTGCCGCCAAAGGTGAGGGTGTGCTTGCCGCGCATCCAGATGGCGTTGGCGGAAGGCATGATGCGATTCTGAAATACTCCCGTAAAGGCCGCCTGGGAAGCAGCACCCTGGCCGAACTGCAGAAAGTCATTGGGCACAGGGGAGTTGCCAGTCAGAATATTCACGATGCTGATTCCGGGAAAAAAAGTCGAGCCGAAGGTGTTGATGTTCATCTGTTGGGGCGTGAACGGTTGACCGATGGTGCTGTAGACCTTCTCGCGGAGAATGCCGAGGACTTCGACGACGCTCAAATTGGGCCGCAGGGCTTGCGTATTGGTGAGCGACGCAACCTGGCTGCCGGCGTCGAGATATTGGGTGAAGCCGGCAACGTTGGAGTAGGCGTAAGGAGCGGAAGTGGGGTCGTGCTGATAATAGTATTTGGCGGAGACGGTATCCCTGGAGCTCTTGTCCCAGTCAAGATTCGCCACCGCTTGGTCGGATCTGAAGATGGCTGTACCGGGGATGGTGGCGTTTTCCGGAAAATCCGGGTTTGGCATGACGCCGTAATTGGACCATGGAACCAGATACTGGCCATTGGAGAACTGGTATTGAAAGAGAGCAAGCGCGACCGGGTTTACCTGGCTAACGGTCATCCCTGCGCCGAAATCATTGTTGGCGATGGCGGTTAAACACGAAGCAAAGCGTGGGTCTTGCCGGTTGGCAGTACCACAACCGGGCTGCGCCATCAGGTAGGTTGGGTTGAAATCGATGGGTACCATCAGCCGCGAGAGGCCGATGTCCTGGTCGGAGGTGTGCAGGTGCTGGTAGCCGACGAATCCGAAGAGTTTGTTCTTGATGAGTGCGCCACCCAATTTGCCGCCCACGATTTCGCGATGCAACTCCGGGACAGCCTGGTCGGCGGGGATGTTAGGATCCTGCTTATTGAAGAACGGCGCAGCATTCAGCCAGTCGGTTCCGCGGTGCCAGTAGGCCTCGCCGTGCATGGTGTTGGTCCCTGACGCGGTGCTCATGTCAATGTGCGCCCCGCTGGTCGAGCCCTGTTGCGCGTCATACATGGAAGTGTTGACGCGCACCTCCTGAACCGTCTCAGGAGCCGGAGTCGGCAACGCCTGACCAATCGCCAAATAGACAGATGCGGTGCTCTGGACGGGGGCGGCATTCGTACTGGCGACTCCGGCCACGCCGGTATTGTTCACGATGCGGGAAGAAGCGACCTGGCTTGTGCTCTTGCCGTTAAACAGATTGCTGGCGTCGACTCCGTTAAGCAGAAAACTGTTGCTGGTATCGCGCTGGCCATTGGCCCAGATCGGCTGGTTGCCCAGGCCGCTGTTGGCGCCGGTGCCGCCGGGAAGTTCCGCATTCACTCCGGGAGAAAGAATGGCGAGACCAGTGAAGCTGCCGGTGGGCAGCGGGACGGCCCGAATCTGTTGGTCGTCCAGGACGTAACCGTTCGTCGTATCGACGGCGTTCATCAGCGGGTCGGCTTTAACCTCTATCACCGTTCCCACCTGCCCGACGGGCAATACCGCGTTGACGGTAGCGGTGCGGTTCGCCTGCACCGTAATCGAGGGCACCTTCTGCGTTTCGAAGCCGTCGTGAGTGAAGGTGAGCGTGAAGGTGCCGATGGGCAGGTTCACGAAGTCGTAGATGCCATTCGCGTTGGTCTTCTGGGTGCGCGTAAGTTTTGTCTGGTCACCGACGACCGTCACAACCGTATCCGGCAGAACACTCCCCGTCTTGTCGGCGACCGAGCCCGTGATGCCACCGAGGGTCTGCTGCGCGTGGGCGAAGGGTGTGAAAGCAAACGGCACCCCCAAGGAAAATCCGGCGAGGAGAACGACCAACCCAACTTTCTTGATCATGATGGCCTCGTAGAACTATTCCGGTGCAGCCGTGCAGCACCGCCGCGAACGGTCATTCAACTCTTGCGTTGTATGAAACGATGTTCGCGGCGAAACTGGCCAGCTGGCGTCTGCACATAACGGATGAACGAACGAATCTACGCGAGTTGAGAGCGGAAAGAAAGGCCCCAGTCTAACAGAAATTTTTTTGGCTCCGATTTAAAATTTTTATGACGCTGACGAGATTCGTAGGATCATCTCCCCGGCGCATGGTTGGCCGCCAGGGTCGATTCATATCGGGGATAAAGGGCGCGCAATTCGGCAGTCGGCGTGACCTGCCCCCCAGAAATTAGTCAAGCGGAAATGTGACTTCTCCATGTAGGATGGCCCGCTCAGGGCCAGTGAGGAGGAGGT
>PLHP01000099.1 GCA_003138955.1 Acidobacteriaceae bacterium
TTTGTAGTTTCAGCCGCGTTGATCTGGAGGATGCGTTTCGCCGAGCCCCATGCCGAAGGTGCTCGGCGGTTCGAGGCGCGAGAGTTGGTGGATTTTTCGCCGATCCTCGCGGGAATCCGCTACGTGCGGGCGCATGTTCGTTTGCGCTCGACGATTTTTGTAAAGTTCGGACTCCTGATCATCGGGCCGGGCTGGGTGCTCTTCACGGTGATGGGACAAAAGGAATTCGCTGTCCGCTGGCATGGCATGGCGCCCGAACGCGGCGCGTTTCTCGGGATGAGCCTGCTGCTCGGCGCCCGCGGACTAGGCGCGCTGCTCGGGCCACTTTTGGCCGCCCCATGGGCGGGGCACTGGAAGCATCGCCTGGAAGTCGCGATCTTTTGGGGATACCTCGCAGCGGCCGCCGGCTACACGCTGGTCGGTGTGTCAGGGCATCTCTGGCAGGCCTGTTTGTGCGTAATGCTGGCGCACTCTGGAGGTTCGATCGTGTGGGTGTTCTCGACCACTCTGTTGCATCTGCAAAGCGACGACAAGTTTCGCGGGCGCGTCTTCGCCGCCGACCTCGGCCTCTGCATGTTCACCATCGCCGCGGGGGCGTATCTTGCCGGACGCTTCGTGGATTGGGGTTTCGCCGCGCGTAACGTAGCCAGCGTCGCGGGCATGTTGATGCTGATTCCGGCGGCGCTGTGGGGATTGTCGATCACCCGATTCAGGCGAGACGGTCAATCTTCGCCGCCAGGATGAAATCCGACTCGGTCAGCCCATCCACCGCGTGCGTCCAGGTTGTGATTTCGACCTTGCCCCATCCCAGCAAAATGTCGGGATGATGGCCCTGCTCCTCGGCCAGTTCGCCAACTCGATTCACAAAGGCGAGGGCCGACAGGAAATCCGGGAACTTGTAGGTGCGCACCAGGTGATGTTCCTCGACAATGTTCCACCGTCCAGGTTCCTCCAACTGCTGATGAATCTCCGTAAGTTTCTTTCCCTTCAGCGGCGGTGTACCGCCGCGGCAGGGGACGCATTTNNAGTCCAACCCGGTAGAGGATGGGCGGGCCAATATTGACGATGGGTGTGCGCGCTACCTGGTAACGCTGGTCGAGCAGATTCTCGGCAGCGGCAAATACTTCGAGGTGCCGTGTCAGGGCGCGGCCCAGTTGCAGGTCCATGGTGTAGAAGCGATCCAGCGGAAACTGGTTCTGGTCGTCATCGAATTGCTGCCCCACGAAACGTCCCTGCAGGCTGAGCAGAAGCCGCGAAGGATTCCAGTAGCGAGCTTCCCAGGTGAAGACATTGCGCGGGACTTGCGCCACCTCCAGGCCCACCAGAGAGACTGAGGGAGGCGAAGGATAACTCACGACCGTGGCCGCGGTGAATTCGTAGCCCGCGGAAATCTGAATGTCGCGGTTGACGCGCACCACCCCGTCGATCTCGACGCCGCGCGAACGTATGCGGCCGAGGTTTTCTTTTTCCCGGGTAATCAACGATGGAGTCTGGCTAAGGGTGACGTTCTGGACGGGATCAACGATGTCGCTCCAGAAAAAAGTTCCGCGCAAGTCGAGCTTGCGGTTCCATCCCGTAACGTTCGCTCCAGCCTCCGCTCCGGTCATGCGCTCGGCGTTGAGGTAAGGATTGTTGTTGGTCTGGATGTCGCCCACTCGGAACGGGCGGTAGAGCTCATTCAGAGTGGGCGCGCGAAAGGCGCGGTATATGGAACCCGTGAGCGAGACATGACTGTTCAGCGATCGCAGCACCGACAGGCGCGGGTCAAAAGCCGTTGCATTGCGGGCCGGGAAAAGCGTGCTCGGTGACTTGCACGTGCCGGAAACCGGCGTGCAGATTGAACTGTCGTTGAAATTGCTCCAGCCGTCAAACCGCCCGGCCAGAATGATGGTCCACTTTTGGCGCAAGCGCAGAATGTCTTCGCCGAACCACCCCAGATTGCGCTGCCGTCCTCCGGCCGCAGTGTTATGGGTGTGCGTGCCCGACGAATAGAATTGATCATCGCTCGCGCCCATGACTTCCATGAGGTCCATACCTGCGATCAGCGTCTGGCTCTTGCCGAGCAGGTGCGTCCACTGCGCACCGCCGCCGCCGACCTGTTCCGGGACATGCTGAATGTCGGTCAGCGATTCGCTGTCGCGATCGGCGGCGACGGCGGAGAACACCTCGTCGTATCCCTGCACCAGGCCGTAGGCGCGGAGGCTCAGCGAATCATCGCTGCCCAGTTGCCGGTCGAGGCCGAAAGCGCCTTCGCCCGAACGCGTATCGTTGGTTTCGAGCAGCGTGCCATTGTGCCGGAACTCGGTGAAGAAATTGCCGCGTCCAAAGATTCTTCCCTGGTCGCCGAGCTTGTGGCCGAGGTTCAGATCGACCGTCGCGTCTTCAGCATTGGCGGCGGTATCGATGCTGCCACGAAGATAACTGGGTACGACCACGAAGCCATCGCTGCGGAACATCTCCGACGCGAGCGAGACGTCCCACGGGCCAGCGCGCGTTCCAGTCCAGAAGGAAAGATCGGGAGTGCGCTCGTTGCCATAGGAGGTCTCCAGGTTGATCGCCGGAGCCTGCGGCTGGCGCGTGACGAACTGCACAACTCCGCCGAGCGCGTCGCTGCCGTAGAGATTCGAAGCACCGCCGCGGAATACCTCGACCGTCGAGAGCGCCTCGCGTGGAATGCGATCCCAGTAGACCCAGCCGCCGAAGGCATCGACCAGAGGCAAGCCGTCTTCAAGAACCAGAGCGCGGCTGGCAGCAGTGCCGCCCAGTCCGCGCAGCGAGACGCCTTGGTTGGAGGCAACCGCGAAGCGGCTGTCGGAGCGTCGATAAAGCGAAAATCCGGGAACCTGGCGGAGCACGTCGTCGACCCGCAGGGCAGGAGTGGCGGCAATATCGGGAGTGGAAAGCAGAACCGTGCTGCCCGGAGTCTCCGAGAGGCGAACCTCGGTGCGGGCCGCTAAGACTGTGACTTGCTCGTTAGCGGATAAAGGCCGCAAGACGATTTCCAGGTGGGCGATTTCCGGGTGCGTAATTTCCGGGTGCGTGATTTCTGGATGCGTAGCCTGATTCGCTTGAACCCGCCAGGATTGGCTTGCGACGGTGAATCCCGCGGCGCTCACTTCGACCGTTCCGGTTGTGCCCAGCACATGGGGAAACGAGAACCGGCCAACGTGATCCGTTTCAGTCGTCGCGCGAAAGGCATCGCTTCGCAGGTTGACCGTCGCGTGTGCAATCGCGGCGCCGCTCGTATCGCGGACGACCCCCTCCACTTGCGTTGTCTGGGCGGACAGACCAGGAAAAGCCAGAGCTACGAAAAACAAGGGCAGAATGAGGATGAGGGTTGGTCTGCGGTGCAGCATCGAAGCGATAAGCTTACAACAACTTACTTTTCTTGAGTTGATCGCCGGAGGTAGAGGCGCGCCGAGCTTCGCTCGGCTGGGACGGGCGAGGGCGCCCGTCCCCACACGAGCTAAGTCCACACGAGCTAAGGTTTCAACCTAGAACGGAATATCTTCATCCGTAATCGGAGAACTGCCGGCTGGGGCGTGCTCCGGTTCGGGCGCGCTCTGGTCGAAGTTGTTGCCGCCCGCGGATGCCGAGACCCCGCGCGTGCTGCCGGCGTGCTCGCCACCACCGCCTTCGCCGCGTCCGCTCAGCAGAACGATGTCGTTGCCCACGATCTGAGTCATGTATTTCTTCTGACCGGTTTGCTTGTCGTCCCAGGAGTCGGTTCGGATGCGGCCTTCGATATAGACTTTGCCGCCCTTCTTCAGATACTCTCCGGCGATCTCCGCCAGCCGTTCCCAGAGCACGATGTTGTGCCACTCGGTGCGGTCCTGCCAGTTGCCGTCTTTGTCCTTGTAGCGCTCGTTGGTGGCCA
>PLHP01000048.1 GCA_003138955.1 Acidobacteriaceae bacterium
ACTGAGGAGTGGAGGCACGCTGCTGCGTGCCAATCTAACAGAAAAATCATATCAGAGGTGACGGCGATTGGGAACACACCAAAGCCAGCGGCGCTCCCTCGCCGAAGGGTTTTCGCTGCGTGCCTTCTGCACCCAACTGCTTTTCGGCCGCCGCCCAAACCTCATCCGCGGCCGGCGTTCCGTCTTTTCCCCAGGCTCCCCTCACTCCGCCAGCTTCGTCCTGTAGCGTGTTAGTGAATTCCCTTTTCGTTCAGAAACGGTCCGTATTTCTTGTCCGTCTCCATGATGTGATGGCACAGCCACTTCTGCAGAAACTGCATCAGCGCCACGGCCACGCCCGGTTTGCCGGCCTCAAAGTCCTTCTGAAACTCGAGCACCTGCTCGACCAGTGCTTTGTGCTCAGCTTTGTGCGCCCTGAGTTCCGGGTAATCGGCCATATCCATCGCCTCTTCTTCCGCCGCAAAATGGGAAGCCGTGTAGTCGATCAGTTGCTGCAAGATCTTGCCTGCAACGTCCTTGCCGCAGCCCGCACACAGTGCTTCATTCAGTTCGTGCACCGTGCGGAATAAGCCCCGGTGCTGGCGGTCAAAACTTGCGACTTGTACGGAGTACATTTCCTCCCATTGAAATACGCCCATGGGGCTTCCTCCCCTGAAATCGAACGACGTCCTTTTGCCGAAGGTTTTCCCCCTGCTTTGCCTTTCGCACACAACTGCTTTTCGGCGCCGTCATTAAACCTCATCCGCCCGTTCCGCATTCTGTCTTTTTCCCCAGGCTCTCCGCACTCCGCCGGTTTCGTGCTGCAGCGTGTTAGTGGATCCCCTTTTCGTTCAGAAACGGACCGTATTTCTTGTCCGTCTGCATAATGTGATTGCACAGCCACTTCTGCAGAAACGGCATCAGCGACGTGGTTACGCCTGGTTTGCCCGCCTGAAAGTCCTTCTGAAATTTGAGCACCTGCTCGACCAGCGCTTTGTGCTCATGCCTTGTGCGCCCCCAACTCCGGGTACCCGTTCCTGTCCATTGCCTCTTCTTCCGCCGCGAAATGGCTCGCCGTGTACTCAATCAGCCGCTGCAAAACCTTGCCCACAACGTCCTTGCCGTGGCCCGCACGCAGCGCTTCGTTCAGTTCGTTCACCGTGCGGAATAAAGTCCGGTGCTGGCGGTCAAATCCTGCGACCTTTACAGCGTACATTTCCGTCCATTCAAACGCGCCCATTGCGCCTCCTCCTGAAGTCGAACGACCATCGTCTCCACTTCATCAAAGCAGTTTTCAGTCTCCAGACTACGGATGCCGGTTCCGAGTACCTAGATCACTGAAGGCCGTCGATCCTGCCGAAGGGGCGCGTCCAGCGGGCCACGGTTCTGCCAGTGAGCGGCACCCATGAGGCGGCTGACCTTCCCAAATCAGCAGCAAAACTCCAAGCGGGCACCGCCGTCTGGGCCTCCAATCGGAGTCGGTCGGAGTGAGTTTCAGACTGCCCGCTGCTCTGCTGGCACAGATCGACCGGCTGGCGAACGATGAACGGCGGACCCGGGGGAATGCAATACGCCTGCTGCTCGAAGAAGCACTGCGGACGCGGGAGAAAACGAAATGAGCGTCTGGCGAGTCTACCTCATCTCGTTGTGCAGTTTTGACCGCGATTGGGACGGAGGAGTTTTTGACACCGAAGAGTCGGCACAGGTCGCTCTCGACCGGGCGCAGGTTTTCCGTGTAAGAATCAATGCGATTTCGGTGTCTTGTATTTACGTGCTCGAATCCCTACCTGCCGACTAGGGGTTCGATTCCTCATTGCACAGTCGTTGCATTGTCCCATGGCGAATGTGCCTACTTTACGGTAATCTGCCGTAATCTACCGCCTGCAAAGTATTGAAAAGACAGCCTGCCTACAGATAACCGCGATTCTGCTAACCTAATCCTCGGCGTATCGTCCACAACAGTGCTGAGGTGTTTATGCTGGGAGGTCCGCGTTTGCTGACTTTTTTCCTGATTCTTCTCATCGGTGTGGTTGCCCTCGTCTACGCGGAGGACTCCCCATCCGGGGATTCCACCGTTCCTCCCGGTTTGGCCGGACCTCCGAAAGCCAAAGTTGCCCCGGTCGAGGACACCGTCCAGGGTCACAAAATCGTCGATCCCTACCGCTATCTGGAAAATCCGAACGATCCCGATACCAAGCTCTACGTCGAGCAGGAACTCAGCTACACCCGCGCCATCCTTGACCCGCTTCCGGGACGAGACAAGATCAATGCGCGTCTCTCGCAATTGCTGGAGATTGGCTCCGTCGGAGCTCCGCAGATGGGTGGCAAGTATTACTTCTATACCCGCCGCGAGGGCAGCCAGAACCAGCCCATCCTTTATGTGCGCGAGGGCGTGAACGGCGAACCAAGCGACGGACTGAGCAAGAAAGACCGCGTGCTGGTTGACGTGAACAAAATGTCCATCGACGGCACCGTTGCGCTCGACTGGTGGTTTGCAGCCGAAGACGGTAAGTACGTGGCCTATGGAACGTCGCCAAGCGGCTCCGAGATCAGCACACTCCGCGTAATTGAGACCGCCAGCGGCAAACTGCTGCCCGATGCCATCGAACGGACACGGGCCGCCAGCCTCGCCTGGAAACGCGACAGTTCCGGATTCTTCTATACTCGCTATCCCAAGAAGGGAGACGTTCCCGAGGGGCAGGAGGTGTACAACCGGCACGTGTTCTATCACGCACTCGGCGCCGATCCGGCGCACGACCTGCTGATTTTCGGCGAGGGCCGCGACCCTGAGTGGTGGCCGAATGTCAGCCTTTCGGAAGACGGACGCTGGTTGCTGATCGACGAGGAGCACGGCTACACGAAAACCGAAATGTTTCTGCAGGATCTCACTGCGAAGAATCTTCCCGTCGAAATCACGACCGGCAAAGATTTTCTTTACGACGCCGACTTCTTCGAGGGCAAACTCTACATCACCACCAACGAAGACGCGCCCCACTTTCGCGTTTTTGTCGTCGACGCAACCAATCCCAAGCGCGAAAACTGGAAAGAACTGATTCCGCAGACCGACGCGGTCCTGCAAGGCGTGAGCGTGACCGGCGGCAAGCTCCTGGCGCAGTACGAACACAACGTGACTTCCGAACTAAAGCTGTTCGGGCTAGACGGCAAGAAGCTCGCCGACATTCCTCTGCCGGCCGTCGGAGCCGTTTTCAGCGCTTCCGGCCGCTATGATCGCAACGAATTTTTTTTCGGATTCCAGTCCTTCACCGTCCCACCCTCGATCTACCGTGTTGATTTGACCGATGTGAAAAGCGCGCTCTGGGCCAAAGTAGACGCGCCCTCCATCGATCCTTCTGCCTATGACGTGCAGCAGGTTTGGTACACCTCGAAAGACGGCACGAAAGTTCCGATGTTTGTCGTCGGCAAGAAGGGAATCGAGAAAAACGGCAAAAACCCAACATTGTTGACCGGCTACGGCGGTTTTAACATCTCGATGACAGTGCGCCGTGAAAGGCACTGGACCACAGCGGGAAGAAAGACCCGCCCGGGAACTGGATCGCTCCACCCGGTAGCAATCGGAGC
>PLHP01000378.1 GCA_003138955.1 Acidobacteriaceae bacterium
GCGCCACCCCTCGACTTCACCCAGCTTGCGCCGTTTGTTCGCCAGACAGGCGAAAGGAAAGCGCAAATTTGTGCTAGCGCGATATTTCACCCCTTGAGGCGATTGCCTGGCTGATGGCCACTCCGATAAACTTCCGGTTGGCCGACCTACCGCCCACGATCGGAGCGCAGGTTGTCCAGACGCCCGTCCGAGGCCAGATAAGTGGTCTTACTCTCCAGCGCCGCCGTAGCGGAGCGAAGCCCTGCACAGCGCAGCGGAGGCGGCGCCACATCCAGCTTCGACCTTCTGAAGCGGGGCGCTCTTTCATAATGCATTGACCACCAGTCGCCAAATTCTCAATGAGCGAAATCGCTGTTAACCAACATTATGCGGCCTTTAGCGGGCCGCGAAATCGCCGACTTGTTTCTGTCCATGCAGATGACCGGATCGAGTGTTCGGCAATCGTAACAAGAAATAAAATGCGGACCGCCCGCGGGCTTTCAAGCGTAGTCTTCGCAGACCTCGGTAGTAGAGTCAATTCCCCTTATTAGTGAATCGCTTGATTCTGCGTATTGAGGCACCGTGCGCGGACTAAGCCACAGTCGTTGCAGCATTTCCACTTGGGGGATACCGTATCCGCGATTCAATCGATCTGCCTTAAGCCTCGGCTTGAGAGAAACCGTACCAAAAATGGAGACTACAATGAGCGACTCGAAACCCAGAGCAACCATCAGTCTACCCAGTGATTTCTTCTTCGGGGAACTCCGCCCGGACTACACCAAACCCGCTCCAACTTCTGTTCCTCCGCCGCTCGGACCACTCTCCGCGTTTGCCGGAGACTTCGCCGGCAACGGCTTCAACACCATCTTCCGCCCCAATAATCCCAACTCGCCGCCGCTGCCCATTCCGTTTCCCAACAGCGACAACGTGCTGGAACTCAACCTTACCGCCGAAACACTCTCGTTTTCTAAAAGCCTGGGCGACGTTCCTAATCGTGGGACGGTGCCGCAGAATGATATTCATCTCAACGGCATCCCCTACGTGCAGCAGATCAACGACGTTACGATCCGCGGAGAGAGCACACCCATCCACTTCGAGCCCGGATTGTGGATGCACGTGCCGACCACGCAGGTACCGAACGTGCAAGAAACGGTGACGCGCATGGCATCGATTCCGCACGGCACCACCATCGACGCGCAGGGATTGGTCACGACCTCAGCCCCCGGGCCGCCGACCATTAAGCCGGTCGACATCACGCCGATCGTCATTGCGACGGGTCAACCGGTGAATCCGAAATTCCCCAGCCAGACCGCCGCCAACAACAACACGCCCCGCATCCCGCAGGACCTCACGCCCTTCAGCATCCGCATCACACAAGCGATGCTAGACGACCCCAACAGTCTTCTGCGCGATCAGATCAGCAAGCAGAAGATTCTGACCACCACCACAGTTTTCATCTCTACCAATCCGGCGCTGCCCTTGTTCGGCGGAGGCACCGACAACATCGCGTTCCTTCTCGGACAGCCGGCAATACCGCCGCCCAGTCCCAACGCCAATGCGGTGCAAATGACAGCGGTCTTCTGGATCGAGGTGGTAGAGGAAGTGTTGCACATTCCGTATTACCGCGCGGGTTCGCCGCCGCTGTTCTTGAAGGCCAAGGCCAGCATCGCCGGACAGCGCGTCGCCACCTTCTCAGTCACACCGCCCAACGACATCGATTTCCCCGGCATCGATGTGACGGTCACTTTCACGCAAATTCAGTACACACAGAACGTGACGCTGAACTTCAAAGGCCTGAGCTGGCCGCACGTGTCGGTGAACACGCTTGTTCCCGCAGACACGACTGAAATTCCTCCCACGTCGCCGGTCTGGAAGACGGCGGTGGCACACAAACCGTAGTTCACCAAATAAGCAAGCGGCGGCACCGTCGCAGGATGGCCCGCCGCTAAATTTTGTCAGCCGAACCGTGGGCACACGCACTTCGTCCGCCGTAGGCGCTGAAATTCACTGAAATTACTGCTTTGGTTCCTTTTTCAACAGCCACGCCTGTTTACAGCAACCAGTCGTCTGGTGAAAATCTATGGAACGTATGATGGTGGGTCGGCTAACTCGTTTTCGGACGGCTATGGTATCCCAACTCAGGTATGAATGACACCTCGATCCGTGTCGTCCTCTTCGATGTTGGCGGGGTTCTCGTCGAACCCTCTGGCGTCGCGACCATGCTGACTTGGATGGACAACCGCGTTTCGGCCGAAGAGCTATGGAAAATGTGGCTTACCTCTCCGACGGTCCGCTCATTCGAAACAGGCAAGCTGTCGGCGGAGGAGTTCGCCGACCGCATTATCGCCGACTTTGACCTGCCCATTCTGGGCTCGGAGTTTTTGCGCGAGATGCCTCGTTGGTCCGTTACACTGTTTCCCGGCGCTATCGAGTTGATTGAGCGCGTCCCCTTACGCTACCAACGGGCAACTCTCTGCAATACGAACCCCATCCATTGGTCATATCTCACGCAGAACGAACGACTGATCAACGCCTTCGAACACCACTTTGCTTCGCACCTCATCGGTAAGATCAAGCCCGACGAAGAGGCCTTCCGCCACGTCACTGATGCTTTAGGTTGTGAGCCTGAAGAGGTGCTCTTCCTCGACGACAACCATCTTAACGTCCTCGGCGCTAGAACCATCGGTATGAACGCCGCACAAGTAAAGGGGATCCCAGAAGCAGAGCGTGCCTTGGTGGCCTTTGGTGTCATCACGGGATGACGGCCCGCTCAGCCACTGGTGAAATATCCCGATTACACTCACAACCCCGGCGCGAGATTGACCTCGGCTGCCCTAAGGAGCCGCGCCGGCCCCGTGCATCCAGAGAATCAGCGTCAAGCGGACTTCTTTTGTGGCAAGCTGAACGGAATCACCTTCCCATATTCTTCCGGCGGTATCCACTTCGTTGCCTTTTTTCTGAAGCTGCTAGGCACGAAGAATTCAATGATCTTCGCCATAAATCACCCCACTTGTAAGAACAAAACTGAGGCGAAAAAGTTCTCGTTTTGACAAATCTCTACAGATAGGATTCTGAGCGTAATCCCTGTTAGCGACAGTGATCGTCAGCGGCGTGATGGCGTAAACTCGTAATGGTTCGGCGCATGCACTCAAGGAAACAATGAACTGGAAATCTCTTGGCAGAGCGCTCAGATGGCTAGGGCCGGTCTCAGTGTTGTTGGCAGGTCTGTGGGTGCTGGCGCCGGTTCGAGCCCAGTCCGGTTCCGCAGCACCGTCGACACAACGCAAGACCAGCACCCCTTACACTGGTGATCTCTCCATTTTTGATGCCCCGGGGCGCGATGAGCGCCTGCAAATCGACCGCGTCATGGATATGCTTGGCGTTGAGCCCGGCAAAAACGTTGCCGACATCGGTGCCGGATCGGGCTGGTTCACGGTGCGCGCCGCTCGCCGCGTCACGGGCTCAGGCACGGTTTATGCTGTGGATATCAACCCGGAGGCAATTCATTATATTGACCAGCGCGCGAAAAAAGAGCAACTCCAGAACATAAAGACGATCCTCAGCAAGCCCGACGATCCCCAGGTCCCAGCCGCCAGCATCGACGCCGTGCTGCTGCTCAAGACCTACCACGAGGTAGCCCATCCGGTTGTTCTACTCAGGAACCTGCGCTCATCGCTTAAACCAGGAGCCAAGATCGGCATCATTGATCGCAATGGCAACGGAGCAAATCATGGCGTGAGTAAAGACGTGGTCGTTCGCGAAGCCGCCCAAGCCGGATACGAACTGCGCGACTCGCAGGATTTCGTGAAAGCCGACGACATGGATTATTTTCTGATCTTCACCGCGAAGCCGGATTAGGGGCACGCCCCATTCTGGCTAGGACCTCGGCGGAAGAGGTCAATTATTCCCGAGCCAAAGCAGCTGACTTGCCTCGGCTTAGCTTCGGTAGAGATTGCCACTGAAACGGCAGTTGTTGCAAACCCATTTCACTAACGACCTGGTTGAACGGTTGAATGAGACTTGCCCAAAAACCCTTGCCATTGGCCTTTGCCCAACCACTTGATTCCTAAAGGACCGAGCGAAGTGCGAGGCTTTCTCTGGAAGAATTACGACGGGGAGCAGATATATATTTCCCAGTCCTTCTGGAGAGGCCACGCGCTAGAGCCAAAGACTCGAAAGAGTAAGGCTCCAGTTCCGGTGGTTGCGCAACTTGCGCAGCGCCTGGAATTGCACCGATCCCTGTCCGGCAATCCCGCGAACGGTTTCATGTTCCCGAGTCCAGCGGGGAAGCCGGTCAACATGGATGCTCTGGCAAGAGATGTCGTCGTGCCGCTCGCAACGAAAGCAGGAGTCCAGTGGCACGGTTGGCATGACCTTTCGTCGCGGGCTTGCAACAAATCTGTACCGGCTAGGCGTATCCGACAAGACGATTCAAAGGATCTTGCGGCACGCGAATGTCGGGGTAACGCAGGCCTGCTACATCAAAACCGCGGACTCGGATGCCACGGCAGCGATGCAGCAATTTGAACGATCTCTCAAATATGCACCTAGTATGCACCTCTTGGGTGCCGAGAGATCGCGGGTTATGTAGTCGAATCGAAAGATCGCACGAGGTAAACGCTTACGTCTACGGGAGATAAAACATCTGGCGGAGAGGGAGGGATTCTCCTGCTGTGAAAAACAGGACGCCAGAACCTGCTGGCAGGAAGGCCGTTCCATGGTGTGCTGCACACGGCGCGGCTGGAAGGGCAAAAGCCGAGTGCAACATCCTGCTGTGAAGCGGCTAGACCTCATCGAGAGGCTTGATTGGACAAAGTGGACAAACGCCTGGATTCCCGGCTTCGCTGCACCCGAGCACGAGCCTCTTTCGACCACTGACCCTTGCGGATGTTCGCTGCCTGTCTGCGAAAGTTGGTTCGTTGGGCAAGCTTTGGTGCCATGATGCGCCACGACGCGAGGTCGTGCACGTCGAGTTGGAACCACTCACCCCGCATTCGCTTACTCGCAAAATGCCTGTGGAGTTGTACTTCCACGAAGCCAGGATCTTTGCATTCGAAGACATCGATTTGCTCAATAGAAAACGGGAGAACGCAGCAAAGGTCTTTGAATCGGTTCCCGATGTTCCGAGATTTGCCGATCTTGAACCAGCCGAGTTCCCGATTTCCGAATAGGTACACACCCTGCATGTAGTACCAATACTCAGAAAGACAAACGGCTCGGCGGTTTCCAACAACAAAACGACAGCCTCCAGTCTGGCTGCAATTCTCAATGAGTGATAACGCCTTCCATGAGAAGGCCG
>PLHP01000118.1 GCA_003138955.1 Acidobacteriaceae bacterium
ACAAATGTCCGACAAATGGCCCCAGTCAGCACCCCCGCAAGTGCACGCCAAACGGAAAAATTCAACGCTAAGTCCTATCTTTGTAACACGTTACATGTAACTACCTTACTATCATCAACTTAACTCATTTTAGGGGGGAGGGGGGTACCCCCCACATTTTCTGAATTCTTACCCGCCGGTTGGCCCACCCGCCGGTTGGCCCACATCGTTGAGCGTGGCCCCTTTAGGGGCTGTGGCGCGAAGCTGGACTTCTTCCGCAGCCGGCTAGCAGTCCGTGGTGAAAGTCTGATTCGTATCAGGGCACGCCTTGAAGCCGTGCCCAAAACCATTTATGAGACCAGTTGTAGACTATGCATCGGCTTCAGGCAATCGACTCAGCGGCTCAATGATGTGCAGGCCACACTCCGTCTTGGCAGTGCCCGGCCAGCGCCCTGCCCGGGGATCTTCGCCCGGCCGGACGGCGCGCGTGCAATGCGTGCAACCAATNNTGCTCGTGATCCACGCACCCAGTTCACCCAGCTTGCGACGGAGCGGCTCAACTTTCCGCAGGTTGCAGCATTGGTCGGGATCGCGGGACCAAAGCTCCGCACCGTGAACCCGCTCCTGTTCCTCGGGAGAGAGCAGCGAAAACACTCTCTCAATTTTGATTTTGTATTTGTGCTCGATTCTGTCGATCAGGCTGTAGGTCTCCGGAAACAGAAATTCGGTGTCAACCGTGAACACGCGAAAATCCTTGCGCACCCGCGAGGCCATATCAATAAGCGCCATGCCCTCGGCCCCGAATGCCGACGAAATGGCAACTCCGTTTCCGAAGGTTTCAAACGCCCAGACCTCAGGAGTAGGTGCACCTTATAATACGCGTGCGCAGGTGTAGCATGAACATTTCGATTCGGATTGCAATCGCTCTGCTGCTTACATCATCCTCCATGTCTGCCCGAGACCGTTCCAACGCGCGCTCGATGGTCGTCACACGCTATGGCATTGTGGCTACCAGCCATGTGCAAGCTTCGCTAGCGGGGGCGCAGATCCTGGCGCGGGGAGGCTCTGCCGTTGATGCGGCGATTGCCGCGAATGCCGTGCTCGGGGTGACTGAACCCATGATGAACGGCATGGGCGGCGATCTGTTTGCGATTTACTGGGACGCAAAAACGGGCAGGCTGTATGGTCTTAACGCCAGCGGATGGGCTCCGCGCGGACTGACCATCGAGCACTTGCAGGCGAAAGGCGCGGCCTCCATGCCGCTGGCAGGCATTGACTCGGTCACGGTCCCCGGTGCGGTGGCGGGCTGGCACGCGCTGCATGAGCGCTTTGGGCGGCTGGCGTGGAAGGATCTTTTCCAATCCGCGATTTTTTATGCCGAGGATGGCTATCCGGTTCCCGAAATCATTGCGTCCTATTGGAACGACTCGGTCGAACGGATCGCGCAGGATCCGGAAGGCCGACGGGTTTATCTGCCTAACGGCAAGCCTCCGGCGGTGGGGCAGGTGTTCCAGAATCACGATCTCGCGAAAGCCTTGCGGCTGGTCGCACAGAACGGCGCGGCTGCGTTTTACAAGGGTGAGATTGCGGGCGCGATTTTAGGCACGTCCCAGAGCCTGGGCGGAACGATGGCGGCGGACGATCTGGCCGAGTTTTCGCCAGAGTGGGTCGAGCCGATTTCAACCACCTATCGCGACTGGACCGTCTACGAGCTTCCTCCCAATGGACAAGGAATGGCGGCACTGGAGATGCTGAACATTATGGAGACTTCTCCGGCGTCGCCCGGGGGGCCGCTCAGCGTCCGGGAGCTGCATAAGAAAATCGAAGCCATGAAGCTGGCTTACGCCGATCTGGGGCGTTACAACGCCGATCCACGATTTGCGAAGATTCCGGTAAAGGGGATGCTGTCGAAGGAATACGCGCTGCAGCGCGCCAAGCTAATCGATCCCGGCAAAGCCAATTGCCAGGCTGCGGCCGGCACGCCTCCCACCAGTGACACCACTTACCTTTCGGTGGTGGATCGCGAGGGCAACATCGTCTCGTTGATTCAAAGCAATTATGAAGCGTTCGGGTCGGGCGTTGTGGTGCGCGGCATGGGATTCGCGCTGCAGGATCGCGGAGCGCTGTTTGCGCTCGATCCTCGGTCACCGAATGCGCTCGCTCCTCGCAAGCGGCCGTTCCACACCATCATTCCGGCTTTCATGGAGCATGGAGAGCAGCACGTTGGCTTCGGGATCATGGGAGGAGCGAACCAGCCGCTGGCGCACGCGCAATTCGTTTCCAACGTGGTCGACTATGGCATGAATATCCAGGAGGCCATGGAGAACGCCCGTTTCACGGTCAGTCCCGAGCGCGGGTGCAAGATCGTGATCGAGTCGCGAGTGCCGCCGGAAGTGCGGCAAAAACTTTCCGCGATGGGGCATCAACTCGACGTGCGGCACGAATACACCACCGCCATGGGGCGCGGGCAGGCAGTCATGCACGACTCGAAAACCAATGTAAACTATGGAGCCTCTGACGCACGCGCCGATGGCTCGGCCGAACCCGAGCCCCCGCCGATGCCGTGATGGAATGATGCCCTTGAGGCTACCGCGTGTTCAAGTCAACATAGTGGCCGAAGGTGGAGAGATCGACCTGATCATTGCCGGGAATGTAAAAACCAAACCTGCCGAGACTTAGATTGCTGCCGGACTGAGTCCAGTGATCCAGAACCACCCAACTGTCACCTTGCCTGATCTGGTGGGTGATCTCATTCGGTCCCACGCGGATCTGGAGAGTTCGGAAACTCTTCTTCTCACCCTTGTGCGGGACTTTAATCTCGTCCCCCTTCTGGCCGTTTCGGACTACAGTGCGGTAGAAGTTATTGTCGTCCATTTGGAAGAGGACATAGTTGTTGACGTCTATGCAGTTGAGCACCCACTGCAAGCGATGGCCCTTGGCGAGCATGACGGAGAAAACAAATGTACCTGAGGTGGGAGTCACGCCGTACATCACGAAGTCCCCGCCCTTATGAACGAACGAACCTTTCTCCTGCTTCCAACCTGCCGGGTCGTTCCACTTGGACATGCCGCTCGGCGCGAGAGACAAATCCAAATTCTTGGAATGACCGGCGATGACTTCCACCGCCGACGAGCGAGTGAAGTTGTCGGCAGTTTTCGCGGTGAGAGTGTAGGAACCGGCCGGCAGACTCAGCGTGCCCCCATTGCTTACCTTGGTCGAAGTCTCGCCCGCTTTGGCGAGCGTCACCTGAGCATCGGCAGGCGTGAACGTAATTCTTAAATCGCCCGCCGCAGCGTCCAATGCCACATCCGCGGCCGCAAGGGACACCGCTGCTCCAACGACGAAGTGTTGCTTGATCTGCTTGGGCTTGAACCCGGCTTTGCGCAATTCGACAATGTGGTCTCCGGGATTGACGGTTGCCACCGTGAGCGTTCCATCGGGCTGAACCGTTCCCACCGGAGTTTGGTCGATCAGAACTGTGGCTCCCGGAACTCCCCCCTGGATCTTCAGCGAAGCCACATGGGGGATAGTTTGCAAGTTGAAAATCAGTTTGGGTTGCTCACCTTCGCGAAGCCGGATCCTTTGTTCTGGAACGTCCTGAAATCCGTTCTTGGACACTCGTACAACGTATTCTTTGAGTTCGAGATTCGGGATGCGCAATTGGCCTCCCTGCGCGAGTTGCGGCTGGGGTTTTCCGTTGAGGAAAACTTTCGCGTTATCCTCACCGGTAACCACCACGAGCGTGCCCAGATTCTGCCCGGATTCCAGGAAGGCGCTCAGAGTGGGCGCGGCTCCCGCATTAATCTCGAGTTTGTATTGTTGCTGATCGCTGCCGCGGGTCACGGCTAGTTCGTGAGGGCCGGCGGAGATGGATGGAAGATCCAGACCGTCCTGAGGCACGTCGAGCGCAGCCTGGCCATCAAGGCTGACTTTGGTGGAAGAATCGCTGGAGTATACGTGCAGCCTGGCGGCCATACTGGCGACAACCACAGCCAGTACACCACGGGAAACGATGGATCCATTGACGGCCGGAACCGCTCCCGCTTCGGTTGAGAAGGTGAAGGATGCTCCGCCCCGCGGGCCATCAACTTTCAGCTTGTGTTCTCCGGCGGGTACATTGTCGAGAGTCCACTGTCCATCCTGAAATTCCGCGGACGGCTGATCATCGAATGTCACTTTTCCCGTGCCGGTGTCGGAAGACAGTTTCAGCGCTGGTAGCGCCGGCTCGGGAGACAGTGTCGCGGGGGCCGAGGCGCTGGAAGCCGCTTCGGGGGGCTGGGTGATGGGCGGCGCGTGATGCTTGCGCACGAAGAGAACAATCGCTGCCACTAGGACTATTGCGGCGACAGAGGCGAAGATAGCCGTTGTGTAACGCCGCGGTGATCTCGCGGGCTGCTTGAGATTGGAAGTTGGAGATGTGGCTTTGGGCGTGCGTGCTGGAGGCTTGGCCGCGGAAGCCGTGACTTGTGCCGGCGGAGGGAGCGGTGGTGGACCTGGCGAAACCGGCGGCGGGGCGGCCTCTATATCAACCCCGGGCGGAGGGCCGGGAACATTACTCGCCATTGTTTCTGTTTCTGTCCCGGTTTCTTTCCCGGTCGATGAAGATCCGGGCGGGGTGGCTGGCGGAGTGTGGAACGTCAGGGTCGCGCTTGCGCTCTCGGGCGACTCAATCGAACTTTTTGGGCTCACTTCGAGCAGACCCAGGCGGCGCAGAAGGCCATTGGCAATGGATAGGACTTCACCATCGTTCAAATACTTGTCCGCCACAGCTCGCACTCGTTCTCCTACGCCCTGCTTCGACGCGGCATCTGTGGCGGCATCGATTTCACTCTCCATGCTTCGCAACTCTTCTATGTCGCGGCGTCGTGTTTGGCGGCGCTGGATCTGCAGGTCGCGCTGGACGGTCTCCTGAATCTGAATCAACCTGGGCTCGCGCGGATAAACGGACAATCCCTCTTCGATCCGGGCTAAGGCCCCGGCCAGATCGGCGGCCGTCTGCAGCTTGCGCGCCTGCGAAACACATTCCGCGATGAAGGTTTCCCGCTTTTTGTCGAGGATCAGGGTCCGAATGGTCTTGGCCATGGGGTGCCCCGGGTTCAAGTCGAGTGCATCCCGTGCCAGCTTCTCGGCTTCCCGCCAATCGTTTTCCACGGTGGAGTGGGCCTGTTCGACCAGGGCATTGGCCAGAACGGCGCGGGCTATCGGATTGTTTTCATCCAGTTCGTAGGCCTCACGCAGCAACTTGATTCCGTCGGTAGGCTTCTGCCGCGCGCACAACTCCTGGCCTTCGGTCATGAGGCGGTGGGCTTCGGCTTTGCGCTTCACGCCGTCCTGGGCAAGCTTCTCGAGCTCCGTTAATTCTGCGTCGTTGGGAAATTCGGCGGCTGCCTCTTGCAACAGATCCAGCGCGCGAGCGTAGTCGCTGGAATGCAAACAGGTGTCGATCTGTTCGACCAGACGCGCTTTGGATTCGATCCGGATCTGCTGATCGCGTCTCTTCTGCAGGCGCTCAATTTCGAACGTTAACCCCGGATACTCGCTGTAGATGGTGCGCAGAATTTCCCAATCGTTCAGGGCATCGCCGAACGATCCCTGTTCTTCGTGGAGGTGCGCCCGGGCTACGATGGAGTTGACCAGGTCGCGTTTGTCCTGCACCAAGCGCAACGCGCCTTCAAAATGCGATTCTCCGGGATGGAGATCGAGCGCCTCGCGCAGAATATTCACGCGCTTGTCCAGGTCCGGTTCAACCTCTACTTGGCGATCTATGGAAGCAATGAAAGCCGAGCGTTCCTGCCGCTGGTGCTCCTCGATGTCGTATTTGAGAGCCTGGAAGATGGCATTGTTCGGGTACTTGG
>PLHP01000046.1 GCA_003138955.1 Acidobacteriaceae bacterium
CGGCATTCTCATGGAAGGCGATAGCGCTCAAAACCCCGGATGTGGCCGGTCCCGTCACTAAACATCCCCATCACTACACGCTTTTCTCGGATTTAGGGGGCAGCCGTCAGCTTTCAGCCGTCAGCCATCAGTAAAACCTAGCTACCGACCGGCTGGGACGAGGCCCTCTGGCCGGACTTCGTCGCCTTTTGTTCTTTCTCTTCTATCCTCGTTTTTAGCCTGACTATCAGGTTCTTCCTGGTCGTCGTATTCTTTGCCCTCTACCATCGACCAGGCAGACGCTCCCAAGGGGCGCTTGGACACGCACTTGTGATCAATTACTATCTGCGTCTTCTGCTCCGGCTCGAAGTTGGTGGACTTCACGGATTTAGGGGGCAGCCGTCAGCTTTCAGCCGTCAGCCATCAGTAAAACCTAGCTACCGACCGGCTGGGACAAGGCCCTCTGGCCGGACTTCGTCGCCTTTTGGGAAAATCTTGTCAAGCCCCGGTTTTGACGGGATGCCTACGGCGGGACGGGCGAGACGCCCGTCGCTCCATTGGATGATGCCGATCCGTCGGAGTTTACCTGCTCCGCAGGGCCGCTTGTGCCCGGAATGCTGGGTGCACGATTGCCATGTGCGACTGCGCCGTTGCTGCGGAGGCGGTTGAACTCTGCGCCTGGAATGTCCCTATCGCGACCTGTTGTTGGTCACCCTCGACAAAGAGCATGGTTGAGCCGTCGACCACGTAGTACTCCAGGGTTAATCCGGTGATGAGCGTTGAGGGGGTCGAGACGGAGATCGAGCCGCGGCCGTCCGGAGATGGATCCGGAATGTAGACGCCGCCCAAGTCGCTATTGAAATTCAGCTCACAAGCAAGGTCATTTTCGTCCACTAAGCCGTTCATGTTTACGGGGCCGGTGGAACTGGTGTCGGGAGTGCCGGCCTGGAACTGGGCAATGTCGTCAACCTCGGCCCAGGCATCGCTGAAACAGGAGCTGACATTTACGCCGGAAAGATTTAGCCCGTAACCGGTTGAGGCAGCGAATGATGTAGCGGTTTGGGCGTAGGCGGTACCCTGCATTAGTCCGTGACCATCGATCTCCAGCAACTGGACTCCGCCGCTGGAGGGATAAGCGGCAAACTGGAAATCCGCTGCGGTGCCGTTGCTGAAGGTGGGCAAGTTTAGTTGGCACCGTCCCGCGACAAACGTAAGGCAGCTCCCGCTAAGGTTTTGCAGTGTGTTGGTGGTGCCATCGTCGTTGTAATCTTCAAGGAGGTTGCTGAGGCCGCCATTGGCATCCGTGGTTGCATAACCACCGGCGGCGACGGGATTCACAAGGCCAGAGTCGACACCAGCAAGCGTGTAGACCAGCGGACCTCTGGTAAAGGAGGTCTGTTGGGTAAAGGCGTCGCCGGAGAGAGCATATCCCGAAGTGTTACTATCGGTTTCGATGAGTTTCAGGTGGGTTGAGTCGATCACCCAGACGTCAAAGGCCAGCGAGCCAAAGATGCTGGACGTGGTGAGCACAGCCGTTCCTGAAGTCCCGCTTGAGGCCAGAACCAATGATCCACCAGTAAGTTGAAGACCCGTAGATCCTGACACCGTGGAAACGCCGTTGTCGTTGAAATCCTGAGTGCCGGAGGTAATGGCCCCGGTGGAGGAATTGAGCGCGAAGGCTCCTACTGTGCCAAGGGGATTTCCAGTCGAGTCAGAACCAGCAAGAGAGAAGGCAAGAGACCCTAGCGAGCTTTGGGAGGCGCTGCCCTGCAGGTCAAGGGTGCCGCTGCCGCTCCCGAATTGGTCGAAACGGGTGATCATGCCGTGAGTGCTTGAGGTCAGAACAAAATCAAGGCCAAAATTTCCCTCCGCAGTCGGAAGGTGCGCGGTGCCACGACCGTCTGAGCTGACTGAGTATGCGGTCTTGAGGACGGGTTGCGCGAGAAACACGCCAGTGCCTCCGAGGTTGGCGTCGTTGATGTCAACCGTGCCTCCCGTGATATTGCCGTTGCCATCGGCCTTTATGGTTCCCACGAATGCAAAAAAAGACCCTGTGTTCGTATTGGGGTGGAAGTCCGTGCCCGATATGGAGAAGACGTAGGTGCCTTTCAGATTGCTGTTGTTGAAGCCTTCGCCGTTGGGCGCGGGCGAACTGCTGCCGGTGCTGCAGGCGGCTAGCAAAAGGATGCTTGCGATCGCCGGAAGCGCCATGAGCAGGCGTCCGGCAGACTTGGTGGAGGCAAGGGGATTCATGAAACACTCCTGTCTTTAATTCTTAGGATGCGCTAACCCGGATTGTAGAGTAAAGTTTCGGTAAAAAAAATGGCTGGGGGCGACCCCAGCGGGTGCGGAAAGCGTCGGAGAGCGCGGCCCAGTCCCTAAAGGGAACTCTGATTAAGTGTCGGCGAAAGGCATTAATCACAGGGTACACAGGGGTGCACGGAGGACGCCGGGGACTTAATCAGAACTTCCCTGATACAAGACCTGAGTTTTCAGCAGCCTGCGGAGACGCGGCAAGCGGCGTCTCTACTCGACTTCCACCCGACTTCGGGCCGGGGCTGGAATCGCGGGGCGCTTGCGTTTTTCGGACGCTTTTTCGAATGCCCAGACTCCCACGCGGTAGGCGAGCAGGATGCCGAGCACGATGCCGTACTCGATGGGCTTGCGGCGATCGGCCTTGACCAGCCAGGTGTAATGCACCACCGCCAGGATCCCCGTGAAATAGATCAGACGGTGCAGGCGCTGCCAGTTCTTGCCGCCCAGGCGGCGGATCGACCATGCGGTCGACGTCAGGGCCAGGGGAATCATGAGGACGAAAGCGGAGAAGCCTACGGTGATGAATCGGCGCTTGGCGATGTCTTTCAACATTTCATGGACATCGAAAAACTTATCGAGCCAGATGTAGGTCAGAAAGTGCAGCGTTCCGTAGAAGAATGCGAACAGTCCGATCATGCGGCGGACGCCGATCAGCCAGTATTGGCGGGTGAGGCGGCGAATGGGCGTGATCGAGAGAGTGGTGAGAACGAAGATCAGCGTCCAGTCGCCGGTAGAGTGCGTGATGACCTCGATGGGATTGGCGCCCAGGCCGTCATGAAAAGCCTTCCACAGCAGGCGTCCTAGCGGGACTAGCGCGGCTAGGAAGAGCGCGATCTTGGTGAGGCGGAGGCGCATTTTGTAAATTTGCAATCGGGTAATTTGGTAATTTGAAATCCCCGGATCGCGGGACCTGTGGTAGCTACAAGAAGCAGGTCCTTCGCTTCGCTCAGGATGACAAATCAGTACGGGATGACAAATCAGCACAGGATGAAATTAATTTAACAATGGGGTAGAGTTTTCCAAATTTCAAAATTACCCGATTACAAAAT
>PLHP01000379.1:0-130 GCA_003138955.1 Acidobacteriaceae bacterium
CGAGAAAGGGTGGGCCAGCCCCCGGTCTGCTGTGGCAGCCGCGATATTACGACTTCAATGTTTGGAGCGAGGCCAAGCGGGTCGAGAAGTTACGTTATATCCACCGAAAATCCGGTGAAGCGCGGTCTGG
>PLHP01000379.1:173-17271 GCA_003138955.1 Acidobacteriaceae bacterium
CGACAAGAGCGGGGCACCCTCGGAGGCAGAGATTAGGAAAAGGTGGGCCAGCCCCCGCGTCGCCCGTCCGTCGGTGCGGCTGGCCGGGCGAGGACGCCCGGCTCTCCACAAAAGCAAGAAACGGCCCAAGCGCCGCATTTTAACCGATTTGTAACAACCGTCTGATAGCCTCACGACGGAATGTCTAATCAAGCCCTGCCCCGGCCGCGTTTCAACGCTCCCGAACCGGAGCGGGGGTCACCCGAGCAAGGACCAAAGGCCGCCCTGAAAATCGAAGCCAGAACGACGCCGCTGTTGGACGGGAAAGTCAGCGAAATCCCCGATGTCTTTTTTGGCTGGGTGATGCGTTTTTGCGGCGTGGCGGTCGTCGCGCTGCTGGGCCTGATCGTTTACCAGTTGGTGGTGGGCTCCGAGCTCTCCTGGCATGCTTTTGGCTGGAAGTTCTTCGTTCAATCGGACTGGAACCCGGTTGAGGATCAGTACGGCGCGCTGCCGTTCATATACGGGACGATCGTGTCCTCAGTGCTTGCGCTGATAATCGCTGTGCCGTTGTCTGTTGGCGTGGCGGTCTTCATTACCGAGATGTGCCCGGTCGGTCTGCGCGGAATTCTTTCCTTCACCACCGAACTTCTGGCCGCCATTCCCAGCGTGGTCTACGGACTTTGGGCAATCTTCGTTCTGGTGCCGATACTGCGCGAATATGTCCAGCCGTTCCTCGCCCGGACGCTTGGCTGGACGACCCTGTTCAGCGGACCGCCCTACGGCATCGGCATGCTGGCGGCGGGCGTGATTCTGGCGATCATGATCATTCCCATCATTTCGTCGATCACCCGCGAAGTGCTCACCGTCGTTCCGCAGCATCAGCGGGAAGCGGTGCTGGCGCTGGGTGCTACGCGTTGGGAAATGATCCGCATGGGTGTGCTGCGCAATGCGCGGGCTGGAATCGTCGGCGCCATCATTTTGGGCCTGGGACGCGCGCTCGGCGAAACCATGGCGGTCACCATGGTGATCGGCAACCGTCCGGAAATTGCCAAGTCGTTGTTTGCTCCCGGATACACCATGGCCAGCGTACTCGCCAACGAATTCACGGAAGCGACCGGCGATCTGTATCTTTCAGCATTGATCGAGATTGGTTTGGCGCTGTTCTTTGTCACCATTGTGGTCAACGCGCTGGCACGGCTCATGGTGTGGAGTGTTACTCGAGGCCAACCGGCGAGAAGCCTTGCCTGAAATGAAATGCCTGATACGAACTCCAATACGATGGCATTCAGCGTCCCGCTCATCAGCTTGCGGCGGCGTGTGATGGACCACGCGATGACGGGCGCCTCCGTGCTGACCGTCCTGCTCGTGCTTTTGCCGCTCTTCGCCATCTTTGCCTATCTGGTTTACATGGGCATCGGCTCGATCAATCTTGCCTTCCTGACCCAGACGCCAAAGCCGGTAGGTGAGCCTGGCGGCGGCATGGCGAACGCCATCGTTGGCTCCATGGTCATTCTGGCCATCGCCAGTCTGCTCGGGGTGCCGCTCGGAATCGGCGCGGGCATCTTTCTCTCCGAGTACGGGCGCAACCGCTATGGCGATATCGTGCGCTTTGTCTCCGATGTCTTGAACGGCGTGCCCTCGATCGTGATCGGCATTGTGGCCTACGGGTTAGTCGTGATGCGCCAGAAACACTTCTCGGCGCTGGCCGGTGGCGTGGCGCTGGCCATCATGATGATTCCGACCATCGCGAGAACCACTGAGCAGATGCTGCTGCTGGTGCCGCAGGCCATCCGCGAAGCCGCCTACGGTCTGGGCGTTTCCCGCTGGCGCACCACGCTCTCGATTACGCTGCGCACGGCCACCTCCGGAGTCATCACCGGCGTCATGCTGGCCTTCGCCCGCGTTGCCGGAGAAACCGCGCCGCTGCTGTTCACCGCCTTTGGAAACCAGTTCTGGAATTGGAAGATGGACCAGCCAACCGCGGCCCTGTCGCTGCAAATCTTCACCTATGCCATCTCGCCCTACGACGAATGGCACCGGCAGGCATGGGCGGGAGCGCTGGTTTTGATTATCCTGATCGTCAGCGCGGTAGCCGCGGTTCGCATCGCGGTGAAGCACGGAACTTTGTCGGGAGCTTAAGTTGGTCGTCAGTCGTTGGTCGTTGTTCGTTGGTCATCATCGAACTGTGTTTGCAAACGACTAACGACCATCGACTAACGACTATAGCAGTCGAAGGACCCCTACCTTCACCACGAGGCTAACCAGGGGAGCACCTTAAGGGAATTATGGGCGTCGGAATTACAGTCGAGCACCTGAATGCGTTTTACGGCAAGACTCAGGCTTTGTTCGACGTCAACATCACCGTGCTCGCCAACCACGCGACCGCGCTCATCGGCCCTTCGGGCTGCGGGAAATCCACGTTCATTCGCTGTCTCAACCGCATGCACGAAACCATCCCCGAGGCGCGGGTCGAGGGCAAGGTGCTTATCGGCGACCTCAGTGTTTATAACGGAACCTCGGCCACCCAACTTCGCCGCCGTGTGGGCATGGTGTTTCAGAAGCCGAATCCGTTCCCGACCATGTCCATCTACGACAACGTCGCCGCCGGTCTCAAGCTGAACGGCTTTCGCAACCGCAAACAACTGGATGATGTGGTCCATAAGTCTCTGCACGCCTCCGCGCTGTGGGACGAAGTAAAAGATCATCTCCACAAGAAGTCCGGAGCCAGCCTCTCCGGCGGGCAGCAGCAGCGCCTGTGCATCGCCCGCGCGCTCGCCGTTCAACCCGAAGTTCTGCTCATGGACGAACCCTGCTCGGCGCTCGATCCGATCTCTACCGGCAAGATCGAAGAACTGATTTTTCAATTAAAAGAGCAATACACGATCGTGATTGTGACGCATAATATGCAGCAGGCGGCCCGCGTGGCCGAGTTTACCGGCTTTTTCCTGTTGGGCAAGATGATCGAGTACGATAAAACGGAAAAGATATTCACCAATCCTTCCGACAAACGGACGGAAGACTACGTCACCGGCAGGTTCGGATAATAAGGTCAGAGGTTAGAGGTCAGATTGCAGAGGTTAGAAGCCAATCGCACAAATGGTGGTGGCGGTCCTGGGATTTTCACCTCTGCAATCTGACCTCTAACCTCTGACCTTCCCCGGAACGGTTGGTAGATAGAGGGCTTCGGAATGATGCGCACGCGCTTTCAGCAGCAGATGGAGGATCTGCGGGAGAAACTGCTCCGCATGGGGGGTCTCGCGGAATTGGCGATCGATCGCGCCACTCAGGCGTACACCGAGCGCGATCTCACCCGCTGCCGGCTGGTCCTCGAAAACGAGAGCCTGATCAACTCGGCCGAGCGCGAGATCGATGAACTCGCCTTCGACATCCTCGCCACGCAGCAGCCCGCAGCCACGGATCTGCGCTTCATTCTCGCGGTCACCAAGATCAACGCCGACCTTGAGCGCGTAGGCGATCAGGCGGTAAATATCGCCGAGCGAGTCATGGATTTGATGGACTTGCCGGCCGTCGAGCTGCCGGTAGATATCGCGCGCATGGCCACTGCCGTCAGCGCCATGGTGCGACGCGCCCTGGAGTCGTTCGTGGAAGGCAAAGCCGAACTAGCCCAGGCCGTGCTGGAAATGGATCACGTCGTAGACCGGATGCGCGACGAAGCTTTTATCATGCTCGTGCGAAAGATGAACGAAGAGCCGCAAGTGACTCAACAAGCGCTAGATGCGCTCCTAGTGGCGCGCAATCTAGAACGCGTAGCGGACCACGCCACCAACATTTCTGAGGACGTAATTTTCTGGGTTCTCGGAGCCGACGTCCGTCATCACGCGCAGGCAGCATCCGCCGCTCCAAGACCGGAAAGACGCGAACAGTAAGTGTAGCGCCGGCGTCCCGCCGGCTCTGTGGCTCCGAGCGCATCGTGGCCGGCGGGACGCCGGCGCTACACTCCCGCCCTCCATCGGCAATTCGCGATACACTGTTCCAGCCCATGAGCCAGAGAATTCGCGTTTTCGCCACCTGCGACATCGGAGACGCCCTCAACCTTCTCCGCCACAAGGGATACGACCTCGAAGTCTATCCCCAGCCCGAAGCTCCGTCGAAAAGCTTGATCGTAGAAAAGGTGAAGTCCGGCGTGGATGGCCTGATCACCACCCTGCGCGACCCAATCGATGCCGAGGTCTTCGCCGCTGGAGAAGGCACGCTCAAGGTAGTAGCGCAATACGCAGTAGGATTCGACAACATCAATCGCGCCGACGCCAACAAGTACAAAGTCCCGTTCACCAATACCGCCGACGTCCTCACCGAAGCGACCGCCGAGTTCGCCTTCTTCCTGCTGGGCGCGCTCGCTCGCAAACTCTGGCCCGCCGAACATCTGACCCGCGAAAATCGCTGGGGCTACTGGCATCCGTACCTGCCGTTTCTGGGCGACGAAGTCACCGGAAAAACTGTAGCCGTAATCGGCACCGGACGCATCGGCCAAGCCTTCATCAAGAAGTGCGCCGGATTCGACATGAACATCCTGTGCTTCGATCCCGAGTATGAAAACCACGAATACATCAAGGCCATCCAGGAAGTAAAAGATTTGCGCTTCCAGCGTGGCATCAGCCGCGAGCGAGCCACCATTCGTTACACCACGTTGCACGAAGCGTTGCGCAGCGCGGATTTCATCAGCCTGCACGTCCCCCTGCTGCGTGAGGGCGAAAGCGCCACGCCCACCTATCACCTGATCAACGAAACCACGCTGCGCATGATGAAACCCACCGCCCTGGTCATTAACACGTCGCGTGGTCCCGTGGTGGACGAAGTAGCCCTGGCGCGAGCCTTGCGCGAGAACTGGATCGCCGGCGCAGCTCTAGACGTATACGCAACCGAACCGCTGCCCGCCGATTCGCTCCTGCGCGATCCCGCGATCGCCGACCGCTGCCGCCTCCTGCCGCACTTCGCCAGCGCCGCGCGCATCACGCGCTTGTCATCCGATCCCAACAAAGGCATGGCCGGCCGCTGCGTGCAAGGATTGATCGACGTGCTGGAAGGGAACTACGGAGGCGACATCACCAAGATGCCCTACGTGGTGAATAAGGAAGCGTTCGGGAAATAGAAGTCGTTGGTGCAAACGTTGTTACAGTAAATGCTGCGTTCAGATTACCATTGGTGGCAAGGCGAGCCGCCACTCCTAGTTCCACCTGTTTAGTTGGCGTTCATTTCCAAAGTGTGGTCCGTTATCTTCGAGGTCTTGAGATGCGGTGTTTCGCGGTCGCGCTGGCGGTATTGTCCGTAGTCGAGGTCGTGTTCGGTAGTAATATGCAGAGCGTTTCTCTGGCGGAAGTCGCGCAACATGCCGTCGAGCAATCGAAGCTAACGTTGACCGGCAGCACACCGTTTCACCTGAGAGCGAAGATCGTCGAGACTACGAATCCCCATTCTGACTACAAGGCAGAGATCGAAGAATACTGGGTTTCATCAGACAAGTTGCGCCGGACAATCACATCGCCGGAATTCTCTCAAACCCTCATCGTCAGCGGCGACAATATCTCCGAGCAGAACTCGGGAGATTATGTGACGCTGAAATTTATGTTGGGGAACGGTAGAGGAGGTCGGAATGATCGAGGTTTTCAGGCGGCGAAGGTCACATAACTATAGCCGCTTGGTCGGGGTAGAGAAGGCCGAGGTGAGGGCGGGCGGCCATGACGAGGGCGAGCCGTGATTACGCATCAAACTTCGGTGTCGGTGTACTTGTTCAGAACAGCTTCAATACGTTCGCAGAGTTGGTTCAACTGTTCTTGCAGTGCCCTGTTCTTGGTGTGGTTGGCTTCGGCGGCGATGGAACCTACGAGTTCGTCCAAATCATCCAAGGTGAAGTGAAAAATGGGCCGCTGGCCTAGTTGGGGCACGAGTTGTAGACGGTCGGTCAACGACTCGTCGGCGAAAGTGTGTGACAGGATCAGTTCTCGTTCGCGCTGATTCAACTCAAAAGGAACAGTTTCGTTTGGCCGGATGGGAACGCGGTGTCTTTGTGGAAAGGCAAGCGTGGACAACATCACGGGTTGCATCCGATCACGTTTCGGCGACAATCGCGGCGGTGCGGATGTTGATCGAACGAGAACCGTTTTGCGCGGTCGGCGGAACTTTCTTTGGAGTTCCTGGTTGACCTTCTCGACCGAGAATTCTTCAGGATTGAAAGGGCCTCGCCACATCATCATGTCCTGATGCTCTTTGTGGCTTGGATCGGCCATCGCCTCAAGGTAGTTTCTGTATCCGCCGATTCCTCCGGCGTCCTCCGGTGGGCAGTTTCGTTCCCCTGCAATGCACCGTGGATAGGTCATGTCAGGAACGGGCATGATGATCGCTTCCAGCAGCAGGTCATGTTGCCAGTTGTCCCCAAAGTCGTACACATACCCGAACGTGGTCCCCACTCCCGGTAGCGCCGCACGAACGCGCATCCGCTTTGCATCGATCAGTTTCAGTCCACCATCGAAGTCCGGGTCAGGAGGTCCGTAGGTCTTGGCGCCGATCCGAAACATATACAGATGGTAGTTCTCCCAGCCCATGGCGACCTGCAAAACTCGATGGAGCTGCGCCAGGGTGTAGTCTCCCGCTACGCCGACGCGGCGCCAGATCGGTGGGGTGGTGCCGAGCAGTGTCACTTTGAACTGATAGATCTCCTGGTTTTCTGCCGCCCCCACGATTCTGTCTCCTCATCACGTAGTTTGCACAGCGAGAGCATTCTTTCATTCATGCAATCGCTCAGCAAGCCTCCGCGGCTAGCGAGAGTCGCCGGTCTTGAAGGTCAACACGCGTGCGGTCGAGGTGTTAGCCGTCTAGCATCGGTCACGGGCATGGAGGGCCCGCACAAATGCTAGACGCGTTTCTTGAACATCCCTTTTTCCTGAATCGTCACCGACAAGCACCGCTGCTGAAAGAACGAGAGTCGTTCCTCAGCCACCTGCAGCAACAAGGTACCAGCCGCAAGGCGCTGCGGAACCTTTCCGGTCAATTGCTGCAAGTAGTGCGGCTTCTGAATCTGACGGAAATGCAAGATGTGTCGCTGGAGGAAATCCAGCGAGCGGCGCGCTGTTGGGCGCGCCAGCAGCGCACGAATCCAAAGGCGCATTCCTACGGCAACTCTGCTTCATTCTTTACCTACGCGGCAAAGAGATGGCTGAGATTCCACGGACGGCTCAGGCTGCCCAGTGCGCCGCCCATGCGGTTTGCCGATCAGCTCAGCGACTTCGCCCGGTACATGACAGAGGAAAAAGGCCTCTCGCCATTCTCGGTGCGGTCCCACTGCTCGCAGACATCAAGGTTCCTGGAATGGTTCGGGGAGCGGCATCGGTTGTTGACGAGGGCAAGGGTCGAAGATGTTGACGAGTTCCTTGCAATGAAAGGCGCCGGCGGATGGAATCGCAAGTCGGTTTCGGTGGCTGCACAAGCACTGCGCGCCTTCTTTCGGTACGCCGAAACGCGCGGATGGTGCGCCCCAGGTTTCGCGAAGGGCATTGAAGGGCCAAGAATCTACCGATACGAGGGTCTGCCCCAGGGCCCGAGCTGGGAAGAAGTGCGGAGACTCCTGAGATCGGTGAAGGGTTCGGGCCGGGCGGAGCTGCGCGCACGCGCGGTCCTCTCGGTGCTCGCGATCTATGGACTGCGGAGCGGCGAAGTGTCGCGACTAATGCTCAGCGATTTCGATTGGCGTGAAGAGGTGTTCGCCGTGAACCATTCGAAGAGGGGAGGGTCGAGGCGCTATCCACTGCAACGTGAGGTTGGCGATGCCATCCTGCAATACCTCAAAAGAGGCCGCCCACGATGTGACTGCCGGCACCTATTCGTGACGCTCAATCCTCCCTATCGACCGATGGGAGCAGAGGCTCTGTGGACGCTGACCAGCAGACGGCTCAGGGCAGCTGGGATACAGTGCCGAAAAAGAGGGCCACACGCCCTGCGGCACGCCTGCGCGACACGCTGGTTACAACAGGGCGCATCGTTCAAGGAGATCGGTGACCTACTCGGCCACCGAGGTCTTGAATCAGTCGGGATCTATGCGAAGGTCGATCTTCCTGCGCTGCGCGCTGTGGCGGCCCTCGACCTGGGAGGGCTGGCATGAAGCTCTCCCCGGCGGTTGACCTCTACATCCAGCGCAAACGTGACGCCGGCATGCGGTTCGACAGTCCCACGAACAAACTGCGCTCGTTTCTTCGACACTGTGGCGACATCGATCTTCACCACATCACCGTCCAGCAAGTCACCGCCTTCCTCGACGGTTCGGGCAGTATGCCCGGTGGCTGGATTGGCAAGCGCGGCACGCTGCGGTCTTTTTTCGATTACTGGACAGCGCGTGGTCGGCTGAAATCCTCTCCGGTGCCAACCTCTGCTCCCAAAACTACGCAAAGCTTCGTTCCGTACATCTACTCGCGATCCGATTTACGCTCACTGCTCGACGCCGTGCCGCGCTGTCAGCGGAAATCGGCCTGTGTCATGTCGGAAGCCACATTCCGCACCCTATTGCTCTTTCTGTATGCAACTGGCATGCGGCTGGGCGAGGCGCTTCGGCTCCGGCTCATGGATGTGAATCTGACGCTCGGACTCATTACGATACGCGATACGAAATTCTATAAGTCGCGCCTCGTGCCGCTCGGACCGGACATCAAGGGGCTGATTCAGCAATACCTTCACCAGCCGGGGCGACGAAATCAACACTACCATCCATTGTTTCAGACGAAGAGCGGTCATCCCATCGCAGGTCAGGTCGCCGGCACAAGCTTCTCGCGCTTGCGCCGAATCGCACGCATCGAACGCCGCGACGATTCGTATTTCCAACCGAGGCTTCATGATCTGCGACACACATTCGCGGTTCACCGCCTGACCGAATGGTATCGACAGAATGCGGACGTGCAGCGTTTGCTCCCTGCGCTGTCCACTTATCTCGGCCATGTTGATCTGAGTGCGACGCAGAGATACCTCACCATGACCCCGGAGCTGCTCCAGCAGGCGAATCATCGCTTCGAGCGGTATGCATGTGGAGGCGCCGATGAAAGATAAGTACGCTCTGGCACCTTGGATAAAGCGCTTTCTACTGGAATATCTTCCTACGGACCGCAACTTCGCTCGCAATACGCAGCACAGTTATCGTGACGCACTCCGGTTGTTCGTCATCTTCGCCAGCGCGACGCTACACAGGAAACCGGATGAACTGCTGGTGGAGGATCTCGGTGCCGATCTGGTGAGGAGGTTCATGTGCCATATCGAGGAGAGACGGAAATGCTCAGTCGCGACGCGTAACCAGCGACTGGCCGCATTACGCACACTGGCGGCGTTTATTGGCGAGCGCAGCCCGGAACATCTATCTTGGTGTGCGCAGATCCGCAGCATCCCTTTCAAGAAATCAGAGCACAGGCCAATCGGGTATCTGGAAAAAGACGAGATCGATGCGCTGCTTGCTGCCCCGGACCGTAGCAGCCAGCTCGGATCGAGAGACCATGCTCTGTTGTTGTTCCTCTACAACACAGGAGCGCGAGCCGACGAAGCGGCCCAATTGACAGTCGGCGATCTGCGATTGCACGGGCCACAGGAGAAATCCCAGTCGTTCGTGCAACTGCGGGGTAAAGGAAACAAGATCCGCTTCTGCCCGCTGTGGGCATCAACGACCGCGGTCCTGAAGGAACTGGTCAGGGGACGGACCGAGGAGGAACGAGTGTTCCTTGGTCGTTCTCGACGAGCGATGACACGATTCGGCGTGCATGACATCGTCACTCGTTACGCAAGAATGGCGAGAAGCAATCGGGCGGGGTTACGACACAAACGGATCGGGCCGCACACGATTCGGCACACCACAGCCACCCACCTGTTGCGGGCAGGAGTCGACATCAACACGATCCGAGCATGGCTGGGCCACGTCTCCATCGACACCACGAACATCTATGCGGAAAGTGATCTGGAGATGAAGGCGAAGGCGTTGGGCATGTGTGAAACCAAAGTGCGGCAATCGCGAAAACGCTGGAGGGACAATCCTGACCTGCTGAAGTTCCTGGCTCAAATCTAGCCAACTTATGTGACGTTCGGCACAGTTGGAACCCGCTGTCTATCTGCCAACCGATGCTGAACGTCACATAAATCTGAGGACAACATAATCGGCGTTATGTTGTGCCCAACATAACCAGGACTATTTCCCGTGGTGGCTGAACGACCTGATCACGGCAATTTTTGATCCCTTACCCATGCTCGACAGTTTGAGGGATCTGCAAGCATCAATGCCCAAGCCCAGCGGGTCAGAACATTCGAGCAGTTGCGCGCGCTTGCAGATGAAAGTTGGCACGCCGCCAGCGGAGAACAGCGCGTTCATGGTTTTTTGCTTCGAAGGTAGTCATGGTCTGCTTGAATCAGCGGTTACGCCGGGGTATGGTGCCGAGTTCAAGGATTATCGCGACTTCAAGACCAGGCGGATCGCTCGTCGTCTCGTCATATACCCCGAGCCGGGAACGACGATCGAGGCGAAGGTGACCGAATTAACCGAACTAACGAGTCCAGACGAAAGCCTGTTCACTGTCCAGAAGTCTACGCCTCCCACGGAACGCACGGCGCGCACTGTTGTATCCGAAGGCACCGCTCGCAGCTTGCTCGAGTCTGCGCCCGACATTCTTTGGCCGTCGGTCCGTAGCGGCAAGACCTCGGGCGTGCTGAGCATATACATTTCAGTGGATCGCAGTGGCCACGTTCGCGAAACTTGGCCGCTGAACTCGGACAACGCCGGACTCAATGATCCGGCGCGCGATCAAGTGATGAAATGGCAGTTCAAGCCCGCCAAGATGCACGATGTCCCTGTCCAGATAGAAACCGTGCTCACCTTGCCATTCAACACGAAAATTGGTGACCCAATACCTATCCTGTCCGACGCAGAAGCGCGGAATTTAGCAACAAAGGCGATCGAACCTGCATTTCCACCCGGGATTGCAAAAGGTACGGAAGTGAAGGTTCAGATAGGAGTCAGTTTGGACGGCACCGTCAACGGGGTTGGAAATCTTTATAATGTGCCAACGCCGCTTTTTGTGGCTGCGTCCGGCGCTGTCCGACAATGGCACTTCCGCCCGTATCTTAGAAATGGCAAGCCCGATGTCTTCGGCGCTGACATCGTTTTCCATGTGCCTTAGAAACCTCGCCGAAAAGAACGCGATAACAACAGTTTTCGCACCAGTTCATTCTCCCAGAACTTGTCGCCGCCCGATCTCACCTGCTACTCTCGCCATTCACTCAGCCATGTTCTCCCACCACACAAACTGGCGGCGCACTCCAAACGCTCTAACGCGCGCGATCGAAGAAGCGCGCGCGTCGGGGCAGCAAATTCTAGACCTCACCGTCTCGAACCCGACCGAAGCCGGCGTCCGCCCCGACGCTGAAATCGTGCTCGCCGCGCTGGCAAATCCCGAAGCGATGCATTACGACCCGCAGCCGCGCGGCCTACTGGGAGCGCGCCAAGCCGTGTGCCGCTACTATCGCGAGTCGCACGAAGTTTTCGATCTCGATCCCGAGCGCCTGATTCTGACCACCAGCACCAGCGAAGCCTACTCGTACGTTTTCCGCCTGCTCGCGAATCCCGGCGACGAGATCCTTGTGCCCAAACCAAGCTACCCGCTGTTCGAGTTTCTCGCCGATCTTGCCGACGTCAAGGTCGTTCCGTATCCGCTGCTCTACGACCACGGATGGCAAATCGATCTCGATTCGCTCTACAAAGCAGCCACCGCCCAATCGCGCGCCGTGATTCTCGTCCATCCCAACAACCCAACCGGCTCCTACGTTTCGGCTGCGGAAGCCCAGGCGCTCAATGTTTTTTGCCGTGACTACGGTCTAGCTCTGATCGTGGATGAAGTTTTTCTCGATTATGCGCACGACGGCGCGCAGCGCAGCAGTTTCGTGACCAACACCGACGCGCTCACGTTCACGCTCAGCGGAGTTTCCAAGATTTCCGCGCTCCCGCAGATGAAGCTGGCATGGGTAGCCACCAGCGGCCCGGAAAAAATGGTCGCGGAAGCAGGCGCGCGCCTCGAAATCATCGCTGACACCTATCTCTCCATGAATGCTCCCGTCCAGCTAGCCGCCCCGGTGCTGCTCGAGCAGCGCAAACAGGTCCAGCCCATTCTTCTGGACCGCGTGCGCGTCAATCTCGCGGAACTCGATGCCCAACTCGCGCGCCGTCCCTCGTGCGCAAGATTGCAAGGCGAAGGCGGATGGTACGTGGTTGTGCGCGTCCCAGTCCTTGAGAGTGACGAAGAACTAGCCATCGATCTCTTGCGCAAGATGGGTGTCATCGTGCACCCGGGCCACTTCTACGATTTTCCAAACGAAGGCCATCTCGTGCTGAGCCTAATCGCCGAATCGGCCAATTTTCGCGAAGGTGTAGCGCGCCTATTGCAGGTAGTGGAGTAACGGGCGTCCCGCCCGTTCCGCCGGGCGGAGATGTCAACCACCCATCGATCCTCGATTAAAATCAATGCTTTCCCCGGTGTTCCTCGGAGCCTGCCCTGAGCGAAGCCGAAGGGCTCCTGTGGTGAAGAATTCCCCCCTTCCCACCGGGTGTACAATTCTCTTGTAAGGACCGCCGCTTCACGGGGATCTACCCCAGCGTTCGAGGCTCGAAGATGAACGTTCACGTCAGTTACAAGGTCCATAAAACTCCCGACATCGAAAAAGAAATCAGCCACCAGATCGAGAAAATCCAGAAGCGCCTGCACGTCTTCCGGCCCGAACTGGTCCATCTGAAAGCCGTCATCGAGCAGAATTCTGCGCGCGAGGGAACGCACGTCTCTTTGAATCTGCGCCTGCCCTCCGGCCAACTGGCCGCCGAAGCCAAAGCTCCCAGCCCCACCGCCGCCATCAAGGCTGTCTTTGACGAACTCATCCAGCAGATCGGCCGGCATAAGGATCTGCTCCGCTCCAGCCATAAATGGCGGCGCTGGCGCGGAGGGCCGCAGGAATCTCCCGAACCCGGCGTTCCCTTCGAGCAGACGCTGGCAGCGGTTTTGCCACCCACCATTTCCGCCGACGACATCGGCTCCTACGTGAATGCGAATCTCTCGCGACTCGAACGCTTCGTGGACCGGGAACTCTATTTCCGCCGCGCGGACGAGCAGATTCTTGAGGACGGCCTCTCCACCCTCGAGGTCGTCGACGAGGTCATCGCCCGAGCTCTCGGCGACCACGACCGTCCAGAAAAATTGTCGCTCGAACCCTGGCTTTACCGCCTTGCCCTGCAAGCCATGAACGAGATGACGGCGCGCCTCCACGAACTGGAGTCTCCGCTCCATCTCCATCTCGAGGACAGTCGCCGCCGGCAAAATGTCGAAGCCTCCGACGAGCCCGGTCTCCAGTTCCACCAGCCCGACGAGGGTTGGACCCGCGAAAGCGCCATCCCCGATCGCCGCGTCTCCACTCCTGAACAGGCCGCCTACTCCGACGAAGTGATCGCCTTGGTGCAAGCCGCACTCCGCGGCGCCGACCGCACCGACCGCGAAACTTTCCTGCTCTACGGTATCGAGGGCTTTTCCCTCGGCGAAATTGCCGCCATCACCGGTCTGCATCTGGAGGCCGTGCGCGAGTCCATCCAGCGGGCGCGCGACTGCGTTCGCAGTGCGCCTTCCATAGCTAGCGAATTCCACCAGGCACGCTTAGTCAAAACTCGTATCTAAACATACAAGGAGCGTCGCGATGATGACCCGAGACGAAATCCGTGAGTTGGCGGCTTTTCAGGCGGACGAAACCAAAGGGGCGTGCGCCCTGAGTTTTTACTTCCAACCCGATCCTCCGCAGGATCGTTCCCATCGCCGTGAGGCAATCGTCGCCAAAGATGTCGTGAAGCAGGCCCTGAAAAGTTCTGCCGCGACCGGTAAGAACGGATCGCTTCACGCCGACCTCGATCGCGTGCTCGATCTAGCCACGAACCTGCGCGGCCCTGCCCGGGGAAGGGCGGTCTTCGCCTGCTCCGCTCAGAATTTCTGGAAGGAGTACGAACTGCCCCCGCATCTCGTAGCCACCCAGATTTATCTCCAGCCTCGCTTTCAGTTGAAACCGCTGGCCGCTTTGCTGGGAGCCCAGCCCGCGCTCTCGGTTGCCATGGTGGACCGCCAGCGCGCCCGTTTCTTCGATCTTCGCCTGGACGACCTGCACGAGCGCGGAGCCATTGTCCACATGCTCTCGCGCAACGCCTCCAGCCAGGGCTACAACGGCTACGAAGGCGGCCATGCCGAACGCCGCGTGTCCGAGGAAGCGCTCCAGCACTTCAAGGCAGTTTCCGAGCGGCTGCTTGCCGACTTCGAGAAGGGTATCTGGGAGCGGCTCATCGTAGGTTGCCAGGATGCCAACTGGTCCGAGTTCGAGTCCAACCTTCATCCGTACGTCAAACAGCGCTTGATTGGCCGATTCTCAGCCGACGTTGCCAGCGTCTCGAATGAAGAGATTCGCGATCGCGCCGGCGCCGTCCTCGATCAATGGATCGCTACACGCGCCTCCACCAAGGTCAGCGAAGCGCTGGATTTCGCCAAGTCCAACGGACGTGGTGTCACCGGCCTTCGCCGCGTTCTGGGTGCACTGGAAACCGGGGAAGTACAGACCCTCTTCCTCACCGAAAACTATTCTGCTCGAGCCGTAGAGTGTCCGAACTGCGGACACCTCGACGCCCACCTGGTCCCGTCGTGCGTCGCTTGCGGAAAGCCCACTCGCGAACTCGCCGACGTCTGCGATGCCATCATCCCCATCGCCATCCGCCGCGACATAGAATTGTTCTATCTCAAGGAGAACGCCGATCTGGATCGCGCCGGCAACATCGCAGCCCTCCTGCGCTTCCGCTCCGATCAGACGACGGGCCAGACAGCAGCGGCGTCGTAAGGCTGTATCGCTATTGTTTCACACTGTCGAGCAACTTCTTCTCCGCGTCGCTCGGCGGCTCATGCCTGCCGCCCAGATACTTCGCGAGGAATTCTTCCGCCGCGGCATTGAAGGCCATACGGTTTTCCGGTCGCGCGAAACCGTGCCCTTCGTCCGGGAAGACGAAGTATTCGACGGGCTTGTTGTTCTTGCGCATGGCGGCGACGATCTGGTCGCTTTCCGCCTTGTTGACGCGCGGGTCGTTCGCCCCCTGCCCGATCAGCAAAGGTGCCTTGATCTGGTCGGCTTTGAAAAGCGGCGATTGCGATTTCAGAAATTCTTCATTGTCTCCCATGCGTTTGTGGAAGATGGACACCATCGTGGACCAATAGGGCGGAATCGTCTTCAGCAGGGTGTTGAGGTTGGAAGGGCCAACGATGTCAACGCCGCACGCGTACGCATCGGGCGCGAAGGCGACCCCGGCGAGAGTAGCGTAACCGCCGTAGCTGCCGCCCATGAGGCAGACTTTCGCCGGATCGGCTATGCCTTGCTTCACGGCCCAGTCTTTGCCGTCGAGCAGATCGGTGCGCATGGTCCCAGCCCACTCGCGATCGCCGGCGTTAAGGTACTGTTTGCCATAGCCGGTGGATGACCGGAAATTCGGTTGCAGGACGGCGTAGCCGCGATTGGCAAGCCACTGCGCATAGGGATCGTATCCCCAGAGGTCGCGTGCCCAAGGACCTCCGTGCGGAAAAATGACCATGGGCAGGTTCTTCGGCGCGACTCCCGCCGGAGTCGTGACATATCCGTAGATGGTCATGCCATCGCGCGCCTTGTATTGGATCGGTTTCACTTTAGCCAGTTTGAAGTTTTCAAGCGCCGGACGATTGCTGAACAGCACGGTTGCTGTCCGGCTGGCGCGGTCGTAGAGGTAGTAGTAGATGGGAGCGTCGTCCCCCTGAAAGGCCACCACCCACCTGTCATCGGCCAGGTCGCGGCTGATGTCGCTGATGTCGGCATCGCGCACTTTCTTGAGCGCGTCGAAATCAGCCTGTACCGACGGATCGAGAATCTGGAAATCACGGCGCTCGCGCAGGAATACCACCGCCTGGAGTTTGTTGCTTCGCGGATGCGTGACGACAAACGACACGTCGAATTGCGGGTCCTCGGCAATGACCGTGCGCTTGCCGGTAGCGACGTCGACGGCAATGAGGCGGGCAGCGTTGGCATCCAGCGAGGTCAAGATCCACAAAGCGCTGTTGTCCGGAGAAAAGCTGGAGATGTTGCCCAGGGTCTCTTCCGGGCCCCACTTCATCAACTCGCGCCACGGAGACTTAGCATTGTCCCGCACCCGGATCACGGTGCCGCCGTCGGGAGTGGTCACCTGCGCCGCCCGGACCTGTAGATCGTGATCGGGCTGATAACCGGAGACATCGCCCGGGTTTTCCGTATCGAGCGTAAGTTCGCCGCTCTGGAGATTCACCCGATAGATGTCGAAAAGCTTCGGATCGCGCTTGTTCAATTGGATGAGAGCGGTTTCCGCATGGGCAGGCTCAAGCCCGACGATGTCGGCGCGCACTTTCTCAAAAGGCGTCAGGTCGCGCGTCTCTCGGGTGTCGATGTTGGTTTGATAGACGCGCCAGTTCTCATCGCCATTCTGATCCTGGGCATAGAGGACGTTCTTCGAGTCGTATTGCCAAAACAGATTTCGGATGCCGCGCTTGCGATCGTTGGTGATGGCGCGATCGTCCGTTTTGCCCAAAGTGCGTACCCAGATGTTGAGCACTCCCTGGTCGGGAGCAAGATAGGCAAGCATGGCGCCGTCGGGCGAAATTTGTGGTGAAGAGCGTTCAGGATTGCCAAACAACACGCTCCGCGGAATCAATTGCGTCTGGGTTTGGGCGAATGCGCTAAGCGAAAGCAAAAGGAGAACAGCAATGCGGGCGCGACGGAAACGGCTCATGGCTCTCATGGAATGACCTCCGCGGTCGGCACAATTGTACGTAAGCAAAAGATTGTGCGTAAGTTAAAGATACGATGAACAACCGGGTTCGGTTCCCTGAAATCTTCACTCTGCATTCATACCGCGGTGGAATCCAGGCGGGTGGCGCACCCTTCGGCGTTGGCTCCCACCGCAATAACCCGGCAGCCGGTGGTGAAAGTTCTGATTCGCTGGCCGAGTTTGCGCGGCGGGTGACGCTTCGCTTGCTGCGCTTTTCTCTTGCATTGGAAGCGAATCGGGTAGGAGGCGAGGTCA
>PLHP01000070.1:0-6230 GCA_003138955.1 Acidobacteriaceae bacterium
GGGCTGGACGACAAGCAACTGACTCCGCGCAACGTGCTTTCGCGGATTTCGTGGGCTAAGAATCACATGCTTGATCCGCAGGAAATTTATTTGCAATCGGGGGATCCTAAGACTGAAAAGATTGCCCATATTTTCGAGGAGTATCGCAAGGAGCTGCTTAAGGCGAATGCTATGGACTTCGACGATCTTCTGCTCGAAGCCATGCGGCTGCTCAAATCGGTGGCGGCGGTGCGTGAATACTACAACCGGCGGTTTCAGTATTTATTGATCGATGAATACCAGGACACGAACCGTCCGCAGTATGAATTGATGCGGTTGCTGGCGGGCGGCGGGCACAATGTCTGCGCGGTGGGCGACGAGGATCAGTCGATCTACTCGTGGCGCGGAGCCGATATTCGTAACATTCTGGAGTTCGAGCGCGACTTTCCGGAAGCTAAGATCGTGCGGCTGGAGGAGAACTACCGTTCTACGCAGAATATTCTTGGGGCGGCGTCGGCGGTGGTTGCGAATAATGTCCGGCGCAAGGGGAAGAACCTTTGGACGGCACGGCAGGGCGGGGCGAAGATCGGATATTACGAGGCTCCGGACGGCGAGAACGAGGCGCTGTTTGCGGCCGATACGATCAACCGCTACGTGCGTGCGGCGGGCGAGAGTGGGGAGACGGCTCGGGCGGCCGTTTTATATCGAACGAACTCGCAATCGCGATTGTTCGAAGAGGCGATGCGGCGTTATCAGTTGAAGTATCACGTGGTCGGTGGGTTTTCGTTCTACGAGCGGGCTGAGATCAAGGACTTGATTTCGTATTTGAAGGTTATCCAGAACCCGGATGATTCGGTTTCGCTTTTGCGCGTGATCAATACGCCGGTGCGCGGGATTGGGAAGACTACCATCGAGATGGTTGAACGGCTTGCGCTTGAAACCGGGCTGTCGATGTGGGGCGCGGTGGGCGAAGCGATCTCGCGGCAGTTGCTGACGGCTCGGGCTTTGACGGCTTTGGGGAGCTTTCGGGCGCTTGTTGAGGATGGGCGCGCTATGCTGGCGGGGACGTTTTTGGAGCGGGTGGGGGAGACGGCTTCGGCGAAAGCGGGCAGTGATGCGGGGGCCGACGCTGCCGAGCTTCGCTCGGCTTGGACGGGCGAGACGCCCGTCCTCACACAGGCAAGTGCTGATACGGATTTCGATCCGGGCAACTTTAGTTTTGATTTTGCGGGTGGTGATGCTGCGGCTATTGAGGGGACGGGCGAGGACGCCCGTCGCTCCATCGACGGCTTGACTGATGAGGTGGTCGAGGATGCGGTTGAGGGTTTCCGTGCTCCTGGCACTTCGGCTAATACCGCCGAAATTCTTAAATTTCTGATTGACCGCACTGGATACATTAAACAACTGGAAGAGGAAGACACGCCGGAGGCTTTCTCGCGGATTGAGAATCTGCGCGAACTGGTGAACGCGGCGATGGACTCGCGCGATCGCGGGGAGACGCTCGATCAATTTCTCGATCACGCTGCGCTGGTTAGCGATGCCGATCAGTACGACGAGCACGCGCAGATCACGCTGATGACGCTGCACGCGGCTAAGGGACTGGAGTTTCCGCTGGTGGTTCTTGCTGGGATGGAAGAAGGACTGTTTCCGCATTCTCGCACCATGCTCGAGCCGGATTCGATCGAAGAAGAACGGCGGCTGTGCTACGTTGGGATGACTCGCGCTATGGACACGCTGATTTTGTCGCGCGCCGTTTATCGGCGGCGCTATGGTACGGATATGCCGGAGGCTAGCGTGCCTTCGCGATTCCTGGAAGAAGTTCCGCCGCAGATGGTGGAAGAGCTGGGCGGATCGCGGCGGCGTGGCCCTTTGTCATCGGCATCTTCCGCAGCCGGCGTTTCGCGGGCGGGGGCGCCCGCGCCACACGGGCGGCGGCCTGAGTCTGCGCACTACTCTTACGAAGACGAGGACCAGAGCGCCGCATGGAATCCGGCGCGGGTCAAGCCGAAGACTCCTACTCCGCTGCGGAGTTACAACTCCATCGACAACATTGCCGAGTTCTTTGCTTCGCGGGGGAAGAAGTTCAAGGTTCCGAAAATGGCGTCCGAGGCGCCCACAGGCCGGCGGGGATTCCGTCCCGGACAGAAGGTCAAACACCCGAAATATGGGGAAGGGACGGTGTATCAGCGCGAAGGAGATGGGGAAGACGCTAAGATTACGGTACAATTTCCTCGCTTCGGTTTGAAGAAGTTGGTGGAGCGGTACGCGCAGTTGGAGAAGGCTTAGGGCGCTGCTAGCTGCTCGCTTCTGGCCGCTAGCTAGAAGCGAGCCTCTAAAGGGGCTTTCGATTTCGAGAAATTGCGGCATCGCTAAAGCGATGCCCTGATACGAGACTAAAGACTGATACGCGACGTAGATACAGATACGAAACTTAAACAGCAGAGGAAACCAAACGCAATCATGGCAGACACAACCATGCTAACTAAAGAAGAACGGAAGAAAAGCAAGCGAGCCTCCCGCAAGAAGATCAAAGCGGAAAAGCCGAAGAAGCCGCGCGATTATGCGCGTGGATCGAAGAAGCGCAAGGTGAAAAAGCTGGCACGCGGCCAGGCGAAACGGTAAGCCGCTCGCCGGAGCCGTGAGCAGTTGCGGGCATGGGCCAGCGCCCATGCCCGACTCCCGCTGTGAGGAGACGACGAACTCTTGTCGCAATCATCCCCCGAGCCAGCAGCCGGCGTCGTCCGTACTTCCAACAAGCAGGCCTTCTGTTGCAAGTCCATCGACAAACTGATCTCGGAGTCGGAGAACCCGGAACACCGGCTTAGTAAAACGCTGGGGCCCTGGTCGCTTACGGCGCTCGGCATCGGCGCCATCATCGGTTCGGGAATTTTCGTGCTTACGGGAACGGCAGCGGCTGGAGAATATTTCCAGGCGCCTTCCATCCTGCACGCGCAGGCGCTCGACCTGATTGTGAATTTCCTGCGCACCGGCAGCACGGCGGGAGCGCTCATGCACGGCCGTCCGCCGGCCGGGCCTTCAATTGCCATTTCCTTTTTTCTGGTCGCCATTGCCTGCAGTTTTGCCGGATTGTGCTACGCCGAGCTGGCGTCGATGATTCCGATTGCCGGCAGCGCCTACACCTACTCCTACGCTACGCTCGGCGAAATATTTGCCTGGATCATCGGTTGGGATCTNNATTATCGGCTGGGACCTGATTCTCGAATATGTGGTCAGCAACGTCGCGGTTGCTGTGGGCTTTGCCGGTTATACGAAAGCGCAACTGGCGGTGTTCGGTCTCAACTTGCCGGACAAGTGGGCGGGCCCGGTCTGGGCCGGCGGGCAATGGACGGGCGCCTATTTCAACCTCCCCGGCTTCCTGATCGTTTTCATTCTCACGCTGCTGCTGGTGCGCGGTGTGAAGGAATCGGCGGAGACGAACAACGTCATGGTGGCGATTAAGATTGGCGCCATCCTGACCTTCCTGGTCGTCGGTGGAATGCTGGTGAAGCCCGCGAACTGGAAGCCCTTCGCACCTTCTGGTTTTGCCGGAATCGTCACCGGAGGAGCGATCGTTTTCTTTACCTACATCGGATTCGATTCGGTCTCAACCGCGGCGGAGGAATCGCGCAATCCGCAAAAAGACTTGCCCTTCGGCATTATCATGTCGCTGATTGTCTGCACTCTCTTGTACGTTGGCGTCGCCGTCGTGCTGCTCGGCATGATGAAGTACACGACTTTCGTTTCCGGAGAAGCCGCCGAAGCCCCCGTCGCCTACGCGATGAAGTATCTGGGAGTGCACAGGTTCTTCCAGTCGGTGATCGTCATTGGAGCACTGATGGGGATGATCTCTTCGTTGCTGGTGTTTCAGTACGGGCAGGCGCGTATCTGGTACGCCATGTCGCGCGACGGCTTGCTGCCGAAGCTCTTCTCCGCCGTGCACCCGAAATATAAGACGCCTTACTGGTCCACTTGGATCGCCTGCTTTGCGGTGGGCATTCCTGCAGGGCTGGTGGATATTGGGGATGCGGCCGACCTCGCCAACATAGGAACGCTGTTTGCCTTTGTGCTGGTTTCGCTGGGGGTCATTTTGCTGCGACGCAATCAGCCCAATCGCAAGCGTGCGTTTCGCGTGCCCTTTGTGCCTTGGTTCCCGCTGATCTCGGTGGTTCTGTGCGGCGGCCTGATGACCGGGCTTACGCTGATTACCTGGCTGCGCTTTGTGATCTGGCTGGCGCTGGGGCTGGTCATTTACATGTTCTACAGCCGGCACCATAGCGAGTTCTGCAAGAAGGATCGGGTAATCGAGTGATCGGATTCTGTGCGGTGACGGGGCTTTGCCTTGTTCCGGCGGGGCAAAGCCCCGCCACCACACGACCCCATCCGATCCTTTAGAATCTCCTCATGCCTTCGGAGCCCTCCCGCTTCGTCCTTTCTCTCCCTAAGGCTGAGCTCCATCTGCATCTTGAAGGGTCGATCGAGCCGTCCACGCTTGTGGAACTGCGGCGGCGTCATAGGATGGACGGGGCCTCGCTTGCCGAGGTCGAGCAACTATACGACTACAAGGACTTCGCGGGCTTCCTTGCGGCTTTCAAGGAGGTTACGGGACACTTGCGCACTCCGGAAGACTACGAGGTGATCACTTACCGGTTGATGGAACAGCTCAAGTCGCAGAACGTACTGCATGCGGAGGTGATTGTTTCGGTCGGCGTCTGCCTCTGGCGCAGGCAGGATTTCGCGGCGATTTTCGAGGGCCTGGAACGTGGGCGGCAGCGGGGGGAGAAAGACTTCGGGATATCGCTCTTGTGGATATTCGATGCCATCCGGCAGTTCGGCGCCGCGAAAGCGCAGAGGGTGCTTGATCTCGCCATCCAGTTTCGCGATCGCAACGTGGTTGGCTTCGGCATTGGCGGCGACGAACTTGCGGGGCCGGCGGAGTGGTTCACGGGAGTTTACGGGCGCGCCGCGGAGCACGGTCTTCATCTCACGGCTCACGCGGGTGAAAACGCCGGGCCGGAGTCGATTTGGGGCGCGTTGAACCTCAGAGCGGAACGCATCGGCCATGGGCTTACCGCCGGGCAGGATCCGGAATTGATCGAAGAGTTGGCCGAGAGCCAGGTTCCGATTGAAATCTGTGTGACTAGCAATCTGCGGACGGGATGTTGCGCCGCACTCGCGCAGCATCCGGTGCGGCGCTACTTTGAGGAGGGACTGATGCTGACCCTTAACAGCGACGATCCGGCCATATTTGCTACATCGCTGGTCGCGGAGTACGCGCTGGTGCAGGAGGCATTTGGCTTCACCGACGAACATCTGAGAGAGTTGGCGCGCAATTCGTTTGAGGCATCTTTTCTGCCTCCGGAGAAGAAGATTGAGTTTCTGAATCTGTTTGACTCCGCTACCTTGCGGGCGTGAGACGCGCTGTTCGCCGCTTGCTATTCGCCCTTCGCAATTCTCTCCCCGAAGTCGAGAGCCGAGCCGCGAATAGCGAACGACGAATAGCGAACGACGAACGACGGCCTATAATGGCTCCCTATGAAACTTGAAGAGAAAATTGCGGAACTTAAGAAACGCGACCAGATGGCCCAGGAAGGCGGCGGAGCACAGCGGCGCGAGCGGCAGCACAAAGAGGGCAAGATGTCGGCGCGCGAGCGCATCGAATTCTTGCTCGACGAGGGCACGTTCGAGGAAACCGATAAGCTGGTCACGCACCGCTGCCACGACTTCGGCATGGCGGAGCAGAAGTACTACGGCGACGGCTTCATCACCGGCTACGGCCGCGTGGAAGGACGGCTGGTTTTTGTCTTTGCGCAGGATTTCACCGTGTTTGGGGGCTCGCTCTCCGAGGCCAACGCGGGCAAGATCGTCAAGGTCATGGATCTGGCGGCGAAGATGGGCGCTCCGGTGATCGGACTGAATGATTCGGGCGGCGCGCGCATTCAGGAAGGCGTGATGTCATTGGCCGGCTACGCCGATATCTTTTTGCGCAACACGCTTTATAGCGGAGTGGTGCCGCAGATCTCGGCCATCATGGGCCCGTGCGCGGGCGGCGCCGTTTACTCGCCCGCTATCACCGATTTCATCCTGATGGTGGACCAGACTTCCTACATGTTCATCACGGGGCCGGACGTGATCAAGACGGTCACGCACGAAGAGGTCACCAAGGACCAGCTCGGGGGCGCGCACACGCACAACGAAACTTCTGGAGTGGCGCACTTCATGTGCCGGGACGATGCCGAGTGTTTGTCGATGGT
>PLHP01000070.1:6250-21355 GCA_003138955.1 Acidobacteriaceae bacterium
ACGGTGGTGGATGACGGCTACTTTTTCGAAATTCACGAGCACTATGCCAAGAATATTATCGTGGGATTTGCGCGGCTGAACGGGAAGTCGGTGGGGATCGTGGCGAATCAGCCCGCGATGCTGGCCGGGACGCTCGACATCAACGCTTCGGTCAAAGGGGCGCGCTTCGTGCGCTTCTGCGACTGCTTCAACATTCCCCTAGTGACGTTCGAAGACGTGCCCGGATTTCTGCCCGGCACGCAGCAGGAGTATGGCGGAATCATTAAGCACGGCGCCAAATTGCTGTACGCCTTTGCTGAGGCGACGGTTCCTAAAGTCACGGTGATCACGCGCAAGGCTTATGGCGGCGCTTACTGCGTCATGGCGTCAAAGCACATCCGCACCGACGTGAACTACGCCTGGCCGAGCGCCGAAATCGCGGTGATGGGGCCGGAAGGCGCCGTGGACATCGTCTACAAACGCGAACTGGATCAGGCGAAGAACCGCGAGGAGATGCGTCAGAACAAGATCGAAGAGTTTCGCGAACGGCTGGCTAATCCCTACGTGGCTGCCGACCGCGGATTTGTGGATGCCGTGATTCAGCCGCGCGAGACTCGCAAGAAACTGATTCAGGCGCTGGAGATGCTGGAGACCAAGCGGGATAAGAATCCTCCTAAGAAGCATGGGAATATTCCGCTGTAGGCCGTTATGCTATTGCTTGCAAGCGCGGAGTGTGGAAGAATTGCTTAGGTATGGTAGGCGAACAAAAAGCAAAATAATGCACAATGGCCCCCGAAGATAAGGCTTTGACCCATGACGATGGTTTGGCTGCGCCAGACGTAGGTCCATGGGCAGAAGAGAAGCATCGGATGGTCTCCCTGTATTCAACCCTGTTTTCTTCGGGGATGAAAGCCAAGTGGTCAAGGCGAATCTATGTAGAGTTGTATGCAGGAGCGGGGCATAGCAGAATCCGCGGCACGTCGAAATTCATCTTAGGTTCCCCCCTGCTTGCTCTGAAGTTGAAAGACCCGTTCGACAAGTATGTTTTCTGTGAAGAAAAACCGACTCACTTGAGGGCGTTGAAGGTTCGAGCCAGACAAATTAGTCCAATGCAGACATTGCCTATGTACAGGGCGATTGCAACAGGCGGACCTCGGAGATCTTGGCGGAAATTCCGCGAGGATCAACGGAAGACACTGTATTGTCGCTTTGCTTTGCTGATCCATTTGACATCAGCCTGGAGTTTGAAACGATACGTGCTCTCGCAGACGCTCGCTTTGTTGATTTCTTGGTACTGCTCGCCCTGGGAATGGATGCAAACCGCAATTACGAACACTATCTCAGGGAGGACGCTGACAAAGTTGACAAGTTTCTAGGCTCGAAGAGTTGGCGAGAACGGTGGGCGACGGCACAGTGGGATGCAGTTAAATTCACCCGATTCTTGGCCGACGAGTTTACCAAAAGCATGGCGAGCCTGGGCTATATTCCGCCTCCCCACTACACGATGAAGGAAGTTAGGTCGCACGAAAAAAACCTTGCCTTATACCGTCTGGCACTATTTTCTCGAAACCCGCGAGCGTACAAATTCTGGGGTCAGGTTTTGAAGTACAGCACGGATCAAAAGACGTTATTCGACTGACATGTCTTTGAACTCTTCAATCGAGTGGACCGACGCAACCTGGAATCCCGTACGCGGCTGCGTCAAGATTAGCCCTGGATGCAAACACTGCTATGCGGAAACATTTGCGGAGCGATTTCGCGGGGTCAAGGGGCATCCTTACGAACAGGGGTTTGATCTGCGGCTGGTGCCGGAGAAGCTGACGGAGCCTTTTTCATGGCGGTCGCCCAAGTTGGTCTTTGTCAATTCGATGAGCGATCTGTTTCAGACGGGAGTGCCGGATGACTACGCTGAGGCCGTCTCGCGCGTGATGGCGATGGCAAACTGGCACACATATCAGGTGCTGACCAAGCGGTCGGAGAGGCTGCTGGAATTGCTCTCGGGCCGGTTACGATTTGCGGCGGAGCAGGAGAATATCTGGTGGGGCGTCAGCGTTGAGGATCGGAAACATGGGTTGCCCCGCGTGGATCATCTTCGGCGGGCTCCGGCGAAGGTCCGCTTCCTATCCATCGAGCCTTTGCTGGAGGACCTTGGCGAAATCGATTTGTCAGGCATTACCTGGGTGATTGTCGGGGGCGAGAGCGGGCCGGGGGCGCGTCCGATGAAGCGGGAGTGGGTGGTCTCCATTCGGAAGCAATGCCGTGATCAGCGAGTGCCGTTCTTTTTCAAGCAGTGGGGTGGGGTGCGAAAGGCAAAGAACGGTCGGCTGCTTGATGGGCGGACCTATGATGAGTATCCCCAGCGCGTTCTTAGGCCGGTTCCTGAGCGAGCGGATTGCATTGCTTGGGCTGCGGAGTTCGGGAAGAGCTTTCACGCTTGTGCGTTTGCGGTGGGGTGATGCTGACTTCGCGGTGGCTGCCCGAGCTTTGCTCGGCTTGGACGACCGAGGGCGGTCGTCCCTACGCGATCTTGGACGGGCGGGGACGCCCGTCGCTCCACAAACACATACAAATAGAGAGTCCCGAGGTGATGTTGGGCTCGTTCCTCTCGGCCAGTAGCTCGCGTTTAGACCCTTGCTGACCTTATTCCTACAACTCCCTTGCGGGTTTCATTGCAGGCCGATCTTGCTCGGGCTCCGGGCTCACCGCCAACCGGATAAATCAGTCCAACGCCTCGGGACTCTATCTTGCCTTCGACAGAGGCTCCTGTTCTCCTCGACCAGCGCTTAGCTATAGACCCTTGCTTGCCCTCCCAAACTCACCTCGCGGTTGTCTGAGTGACTTCGCTTGAGCCCCGGACGCTGCACCAACCGGAAAAACTTCAGAACGTGTCAAAGAACGATTATGTTTTTACCACTCTCATTTTCTACGTCAACGAAATTCATGCAGCTCTAACTTCTTATTCATCAATCGAGTGCAGCTCATGCACAGCCCGGTGACTCGGAAATTGTGCAATGGCCGGCGTCCGGCTCCAGGATCTCCAGTTTCATGCTGTATTTCGCGGTTGCTGCCGGGAAACCTTACGTTTTTGTCGGATGCTCACATCGGGCTGTGACTGTGCAAATCGACGCTTCACCCGCATGAATGCTTACTTTTCCGCGCCCGGGGCTCCGGTTCTCAGCCGGATACTTACTTCCTCCGAGTGCTTTCTCTACAATCCCAAGGTGAATGGGATTAGTGGTTGGAGGCTTTTTTTGATGCGCAGCCTGCGTTGGCCGGCTATGGGTTGTTTCCTGCCCCGTCTTTTAGTGGCACTGGCACTCGTACCGATACTGGCACAAAGCTCCCGGGGGCAAAGCGCTGAAGAGAAGACGGCGAAATATCTGGAGGCGGTGCGGCATCAGCCGGGGTTGCTGCTGGCGTTTCTGCAGCAGATGCCCAAGGGCGGCGACCTGCATGTCCACTTGAGCGGCGCGGTTTATGCGGAAAGCATGATTGACTGGGCCTCGGAGAGCGCTCTCTGCGTGGACCGCAGCACTTCGAAGCTGATTCCTCCGCCTTGCGATTCGTGCGAGCCGTACAGGGACAAGCCGTCGGTGCACTGCGCCTATCAGGACCACATTCTCTACGACCAACTGGTGGACTCCTGGTCGATGCGCAACTGGCATCGCGAGGAGGAATCGGGTCACGACCATTTCTTTGCTACGTTCGAAAAGTTCAGCCCAGCTTTGGAAAACCACATTGGCGACGCGCTGGCTGAGGTGGCATCGCGAGCGGCGGCCGATCATCTGCAATACGTGGAGGTGATGCACACAGCCGACCTGGGGCAGGCCCGTGATTTGGGTAAGCAGGTTGGATGGGACGTTGGATTGGACGACGACTTCGGCAAGCTCCGCGACACACTGCTGGCTGGGGGAATGCGGGACATTGTGGCATCGGTTCGCGGGCGTCTCGACTCCGATGAAGCTCGCAAGAAAGAACTGCTGCATTGCGGGATGGCGCAGGCTGCTGCGGGGTGCGAGGTTACGATCCGCTATTTGTATCAGGTGCTGCGGGGCTTGCCTCGGGAGCAGGTTTTCGCGCAGATTTTGCTTGGCTTCGAACTGGTCAAGGCCGACCCTCGCTTTGTCGGATTCAACCTGGTGATGCCGGAAGACTATTACGTGCCGATGCACGATTTTGATCTGCACATGCGAATCATCGAGGCTTTGCGTAAGTTCTATCCGGCGACGCATGTTTCGTTGCACGCGGGCGAACTGGCGATGGGGCTGGTTCCTCCCGAGGGGCTGCGATTTCACATTCGCGAATCGGTGGAGCGGGCTGGAGCGGAACGGATTGGGCACGGCGTGGCGGTCATGAGCGAAGACGATCCGATTGGGTTGCTGCGGGAGATGGCTAAGAAGAACGTGCTGGTCGAGATTTGCCTGACGTCGAATGATGTGATTCTGGGCGTGAGCGGCCACCGGCACCCGCTGCCGGTGTACATGAAATACGGAGTGCCGGTGGCGCTGGCTACCGACGACGAGGGCGTTTCGCGGGGCGATATGACGCACGAATATCTGCGGGCGGTCGAGAGCTATGGCTTGTCCTATGCCGAACTGAAGCGCATGGCGCGCGCGAGTCTGGAACACAGCTTTATTCTGGGTGATAGTCTGTGGAGCGATGGGCGCACGTTGCGGCGGGCTGCGGCGTGCTCGGATGAAAAAACTTCGGGCGATCGCGTTTCGGGAAAATGTGGGAAGTTTATTGGGGCTAATGAGCGCGCTCGCGCGCAGTGGAAGCTGGAGCAGGCTTTCGCCGAGTTCGAGAAGAATTACTAGCGTTGGGTTGTCATGCTGGGCGAAGCGAAGGACCTGGTTTTTGCCGGTGCGAAAGACAGCAGGTCCGTCGCTTCGCTCAGGATGACAACTTTTATTTATGACAACTTTTATTTATGACAACTTTTATTTATGACGACTTGTATTTGTGACGACTTGTGTTTATGACAATGAATATTTATGTCCCCAGACCTGTTTACTCGCGCTGAATCCGCGGCTGCATTTGTGCTTTCGCAGACCCGTCTGCGCCCGCAGATTGGGCTTGTGCTTGGCTCTGGCCTGGGCGCTTTTGCCGACGATCTCACTGACGCCGTTCGCATTCCTTATGCGCACATCCCGACGTTTCCGCGTTCGACGGCGATTGGTCATGCCGGACAACTCGTGATCGGCATGTGCGGCGACGTTGGCGTTGCTGTTATGCAGGGACGGGTGCATCTGTACGAAGGCTATTCGGCTGATGAAGTCGCGTTTCCTACGCGCGTGCTGGGGCGCACTGGCGTACGCGCTTTGATTCTTACCAACGCCGCCGGGGGCATCAATGTCGAGTACAGGCAGGGCGCGCTGGTCGTCCTTCGCGATCACATCAATCTTCAAGGACAGAATCCGCTGACGGGCTTGAATGACGAGCGTTTTGGCCCGCGTTTTCCCGACATGACTTATACCTACGCCAAACGTTATCGCGAGATGGCGCTGGAGGAAATGAAGAAGCATTCGATCCCGCCGCGCGAGGGGGTGTATGCGGCGCTGGCCGGCCCGAGTTATGAGACTCCGGCGGAGATTCGATATCTGCGCACAATTGGCGCCGATCTGGTGGGCATGTCAACTGTCCCGGAAGCAATCGCTGCGCGGCACATGGGGATGAACGTTTTGGCAATTTCGTGCGTGACGAATATGGCCGCCGGCATTCTTGATCGGGCGCTTGTCCACGATGAAGTGCTCGAAGTGGGACGACGTGTGACGGGGCAGCTTATCGCGCTACTGCGGGCCGTGCTGCCTCGGATTGCTGGGGAGTTGCAGAGCACAGGCTAGGAGCCGAGCTTGGCTCGGCTGGACGGGCGAGGTCGCCCGTCCCCACACGAGCCGAGCTTTGCTCGGCTTGGACGGGCCAGAGGCCCGTCACCAGATGAACTCGGGCGGACTCAGTGGGCTTTGCGGGGGATTAACACCGGTTGCGGCGGATCTATCTTGTATTTCGCTGCGAAGCTTGCCTGGTTTAGGGCGAAGCTGGCTCGTCCGCGCGAATCTATGAATAGCAAGGGCTGTTTGAGCGGCACATCGCTGAACGTCCTGACGAACGGCATCTCGAGTTCGCGTCCTGCGATCGTGACCTTCAACTTGTCGCCGCGCTGATAACCTAGCTTCAGAAGATCTTCAGCGCTTATGTTCGTGATCAGGTTGCCGAAAGGGCCGTCCAGGGCGATTACCTCGCCGGTCAGACCTTTTTCGTCCACGCTTGCGGGTTTCAGATCGAGGCGGACCAGTTCCTTGACCGGGGGGCCGACCTGAGTCCAATCGTCGCCACGCGCTATGTGAGCGCCTACGGGAGAGAAAATATCCCGGCCATGGAAGGTGGAGGAAATTTTGGCTCCGACCATCCAATCGGGGTTGGTGATCTCGCGAATGCCCTCGATGCCGTCGCGGGCCTCGACCATCGTCATCAGGCCGTTGTCGGGCAGCACGAAGAATTGGCCGCGCTTGGATTTCACGACCACAGCCTTGCGCGAGCTGCCCACGCCGGGATCGACGACCGCCACAAACACCGTTCCGGGCGGGAAGTAGGGCGTGGCGCCGAACAGGAAGCGCGCGCCGTCTCGAATTGAAAAAGCATTTACCTGATGGGTGAGATCGACTATGCGGAGATGGGGCGCGATGCCGTACATGACGCCCTTGCAGAGGGCCACCGAATCGTCGACGACGCCGAAATCGGTCATGAAGACGACGGTTGGCGGAGGCTCGACGGCAGACTGCTGCGCCGGAAGAGGGCTCGCGACCAGAAGTAAAAAGACGAACCATAAACAGAAAATTCGCGCCGATTCTTTTGCCTGGGTTGACGTCATCCGCATAAAGTTGGACTCTCCGAAAAGGCCTCCAGTTTACTAGAGCTGATTTCGTAAATGCCCTTCAGCCCTGGAAGCACGTCCTTCAGGGGCTAAAGCCCGCATTCTTCCAGACCGTGCCCTACCCACAACCGATTTATGAAATCGCCTCCAGGATTCGTCGGCGGAAAGAGAAAAAGAGGAAACGATGCGCCATCGACCTGCTTTCGGCATCTATAATCGGGACGGCAATAGATCATTCGGAAATAATCCATATAGGAGCCAGCGATGTCCAACGTGATTCCTGAAAAATACGTTGACCTTTTCCATAAGCGCGCTTTTGCCAGTCTTGGCACCCTCATGCCTGATGGACGGCCGCAGGTCACTCCCGTCTGGTGCGACTTCGACGGCCAGCACGTGATCTTCAACTCGGCGCGCGGACGGCAGAAGGATCGCAATGTGCGCCGCGATCCGCGGGTTGCGCTGGCTATTGTCGATCCCGACAATCCCTATCGCTACGTGGAGATCCGCGGCACCGTGGTTGAGATTACCGAAGACGGCGCCGCCGAACACATCGACAAGATGGCGAAGAAGTATTTGGGGGTGGACAAGTATCCTTACGCGCAGCCCGGAGAAGTTCGCGTGCTTTACAAGATCCGGCCGGAGCACACGACTGTGATGGGGTAGAGGAAATCCAGCGTTGCTGTGGCCACCGGCAGCTGCCAAGCTGCGCCCGGTTTGGACGGGGCGGAGCCCCCGTCCTCACACCCCCCGTCCCCGCACGCAGCCCTTTTCTCCGATAACCTTTCCTCTGCAAACGAGTCCAACTCCCCATGGAACTTCGGAGGATCCTTTCCCGTATTAGACAAGAGTCGAGGGATCGTGGTCGTGGTTTGTTTCCGGAGGAGGCGTTTATGGAAGTTCGTAAGAGTAACGGCGATGGCTTGCAGGCGATCAATGTTCAGGCCAATAATATTTCGGCGCAGCAGGTGGTGAAGGCTGCGCACGAAGAACTCCTCCAGCTGATGCGGCAGCGTGCCGAGATTATGAAGCGCATTGGCACGGTGAAGCAGACTATCGCCGGATTGGCGAATCTTTTCGGCGAGCAGGTGCTCGGTGACGATTTGCTGGAACTGATCGACCGCAAGCCCAGTGGCCGCCAGCCCGGTTTCACCAAGGCTTGCCGAAGGGTGCTGATGGAAGTCCGGCGTCCGCTGGGAGCCCGCGAGATTTGCGTGGAACTGGAACGGTATGCTCCGGCAATTTTGGCGCGGCACAAGGACCCGCTGGCCTCGGTTACAACCGTTTTGAACCGTCTGGTGGATTATGGCGAGGCTCGCAGCCGGAACAACGACCGGGGCCGGCGCGTTTGGGAGTGGATCAGCGAAACCGAGCTGCCGGTGCAGGCGATGCCTTCCAGGCGAACGGCCTGATAACGTCGCGCTGCATCGGGCCCAGCCCCTAAAAGGGCGTCTGAGTGCTGCGAATTACGGCATCGCTGAAGCGATGCCGTGATACGACCCCGGGAGTTGCAGCAGCCTGCCAGTCTTACTTCCAGCAGCCTGCAGTCTCACTTCAGTATCAGCCCGAGCGATTGCCTTTCGCCGTCGTCTCAGTACTTTCGTAACTCTCCGTTGGGCAAACGACAGCGGTATTCTAGGTTTGATTCTCCCCCTGTTCTTAGCCAAATGCACATCAGGGTGTAGTGCGGCTTGTCACCGCGAGGCTATTGTAATGACGATGATGTTTGGCCGGTTCGAAATCCAGAGTGAGCTTTCGAAGTCCGAGACCGCCTTGATTTATAAGGCGATGGACACGGAAACCAACCAGATCGTGGCGCTCAAGACGCAGAGTCTGGCGCCACTCGGCGAACGTGCCGACGCGTTTGTGGAGACGCTGATCACCGAGGGCGAGAGCACGCGCGACCTCGCCGGACAGAACATTGTGCTTCTGTACGGCGCGGGCGAGATCGACGGGCAGTACTGCGCGGCCATGGAATACATACAGGGCAACAGCATTGCCACCATGTTGGCGCGCAATGAAGGCTTTTCCATCTGGGATCTGCTCGACATTACTCGCCAGGTTTGCGCCGGCATGGAGCACGCGGCCTCGAAGGGTGTGACTCACTGTTCGCTGGAACCCGGCAAGATCATGGTGCAGTGGGACGGGATGGTGAAAATCCTCGGCTATGGCATCTCCAACATGAGCCTCATCGAAGCGGAATCGGGGAAGGGCCTGGGGCGGCTTATGCCGTACTGTTCTCCGGAACAGATCCGCGGAGAAGCGATCGACCTGCGTTCGAACGTGTTTACCTTAGGCACGATCCTTTACGAGATGGTGGTGGGGCGGCAGGCTTTCGATGCTTCAGATCCGGTTACGCTTGTAAGCCGGATCGAAAGCGAGATGCCCGCCAGTCCGGCTTCGGTGAATTCCAAGATTCAGCCGGCGGTGAGCGCACTGATTATGAAGGCGCTCGCGAAAGATCCCGCGGAGCGTTATCAGAGCGCGCGCGAACTGGTGGACGAGCTGGAGAAGTGCAAGGAAAACGGCAACGGCAAGAAACCTGCTACGGATAACAGGAAGACGCTATCGCCGAATGTTTCCGTCAGTCGCGCCGCTCGTGCGGCGGCGGCCAGCAAGTTTATTCCGCCCGCCTCGAGCACGGCCAAGCCCGAGCTTTCCGCTTCTTCATCGGTTGCGCCGGTTGCTCCCAAACCTGTTGCTCCGAAAATCGACGCGCCGGTGTTTTCGGCGACGCAGACGCCGGCAGCCGAAACGAGAGCCGCGGCCGCGGCGGCGACCGGAGGGAGCGGCTTGGATTCCGCTTCGAACTCTGATTCGAGCTTTGCTTCGGACTCTGATTCGAAATCTAGCGCGCGATTTATCGGCGACTTTGAAGTAAGTGCTCCTGAATCCCAGGCCGGGCGCGGCCCGGTTTTATCGGCGGCGGTGGTGGAGCAAGAATCCGAGAGGCATTCGACTCGCGTGGCCTTTGATCCGATGATGGCCGAACCGGCGGCGGCCTCATCCGGCAAAAGCTTTTCTGACCTGGCAGAGATGCCTCCGCTTAAGGAACCGGTTTTCACACCGCCAGTTCCCGAGCTGGCTGAGGCGTCGCTCGCTGAGGCGCAGGTCTTTTCAGGGAAACATCCAGAGAAGGATCGGGAGAAAGAGGAGAAGCCAAGAATCCAGCCGCGGCAAGTCGCAGCAATGGCATTGAAGGAAATCGCGACCATTCCACCGCGGCTGATGCTGTATTCGATGCTGGGCGCGGTTGGGCTGATCTTGATTGTTGCGATCGCGGTCTTTTTCCATGTTCACTCGGAAGACGATGGTTCGACGGCTGCTCCGCGACCGACGAAGGCGGTAGTAAGCTCAGCCCAACCGGTTGCCCCGACTCCGGTGGCGCCACGAATCGAGAAGCCAGCGCCGCCGGTTGTGGAAGCTGAACCGAGCGTGAAGGTACGCCAGATCGAACCGCGCAGTTCGAAGATCAGCCGACGGGCGCCCGCTCCAGCCCCAGCCCCGGCGGCGGCCGTGATTACAGGCCAGGAACTGATTGACTCGAGCCCGCAGGGCGCACAGTTTCAGGTTGACGGAAACAGCGATCCGTCGTGGGTCACACCGTTCAATTTGACGGGACTGAGTCCCGGTAAGCACATCATCTATGCAAGCAAGTCGGGTTATTCGTCCGAGATGCGGTCGGTTGATGTTGCTGCCGGCAGCAAATCGTCTCTGCTGCTTCATTTGTCGCCGGTGAATGCACTGGTGGTGGTGAACAGCGCGCCGCCGGGCGCCGATGTCATCATAGACGGCAGGCCTACCGGGCGAGTAACCCCGGTGCAGTTCGCCGTGGAAAAAGGAAACCACACAATTCTGGTGCGCAAGCAAGGGTACCTCGACGAGACCGTCACGGCCGATCTCGGTCCGGCGCAGAATTTCCAGTACTCGCCGGAACTCCGGGCGCTGGGCAACACTGCGGACATGCGGACCGTCGGCAAGTTGAACAAGCTGTTTGGACACGGCGGAGACAGCACGGCCGGCATGGGTTCGATCAGCATTCACACCCAGCCGAAAGGCGCACAGGTCGCCATCAACCAGCAGGTTCTCGATAAGGCGTCGCCGGTAGATGTCATGCTGGCACCGGGGAACTACATCGTGGATGTCACGCTGACCGGCTTCAAGCCGGTGCACAAAGTGGTCAGCGTCGACCGAGGCGGCAAGGCCGCGATCGATGAAATTCTGGCGCGGCAATAGCTGCGATTCGGCGACCCTCCGGTCAAACTCCTTTGCTGTGGCGGCATTCCCTCGGCTTTCCTCGCGAAGAGCTCAAATGCAAAGCGCTGCCTAATTGATAAATCGAAACTCGCTCCGGACTGAGCCGCCAGTTTGTTCTCGAGAGGTGTAGTCTTAAAGCAGCGGCTTCCTGTTGCCTGTCGCCTGGAGCCGTGCTCCGTATCACAGCCCGTGGTTCGGAGTGTATGCAGGATAGGCTGAAACAAGAGGGGTTGACACTGTGTCGTTGCAGCCTACGCTAAGTAAGTTGAGTCCCGATCTGTTAAGGGCTCTCCACGCGATCAAATCGGCCCGGCTGTACCCCACGGGCGCTACGCTATTCCAGCAGGGCTCCGAGGCAGCGGGCGTTTACCTGGTGGAGAGTGGCGAGGTTCGGGTGCTGCTGCCGACTGGTCAGAGCCAAAAGCAGCTTCTGGAGGTCGTCGGTGCTGGAACCGTGCTCGGGATGAGTGAGAGCATGACTGGGGAAAATTATCGGATCACCGCTGAAGCAGGCGACCCAACCATGGCGGCTTTTATTCCGCGCGAAGAGTTTTTGGAGTTTCTGCGGGAGCACGGCGATTTCTGCATGCAGATAGTGCGGCTCTTGAGCGAAGACTTGCACGGACTTTACCACAAATTCCGTAGCATCAGCGCTCATCCGGGGCGTCCGCGGCGCCGGCCGCTGGATGAGCAACTAAACTAGCCCTCAGCCCTCAGCCCACAGCCCTCAGCCATCAGCCCACAGCCCTCAGCCACTACATTCTGGCGCCTGGGTTTACTCCAACACGCCACTCCAAAAGCCTGAGGCCGACAACTCACAAACAAGAGCTAAACGGCTGACGGCTGATGACTGACGGCTAATTCGCCTTGAAGTTGACTGTGATTTGCGTCTGGATTTCTACTGGTTCGCCATCGAGGTAGTACGGCTTGTATCTCCACTGGCGGACAGCATCGAGCGCGGCGCGCGCAAGGATGGGGTCTCCTTTAAGCACTTTCGGATTGATGACGGTGCCCTCTTTGTTGATGGTGGCTTCGATCTGCACTGCGCCCTGGGCATGAAGCTGAAGCGCGGCTGGCGGATAGGTTGGCTGTACCCGCTTGATCAGAAGTCCCTGGGATACGCCTTGGGAAACTTTTATTGCTGCCAGCGAAGGCTTGGGAAGATTTGACGATGCCGAAGAGATCAGGCCTTTCAAGTTGCTATCGTCCGCGGATTCTACGGTGAGCGGGCTGGAAAGCGAAGGAGCGGACTCCTCGGCTTGGGCCGGTATTCTGGTTCCCGACTTCACGCGTAGGGGAGCCGAATCGGGTTTCTTCGTCTCCGGCTCAGAATGCGCGTTGACTTTCGCGTCGATCCGGATCACCTGAGATTTGCTCGCGCCAGCCGACGGCTTCTCGGGCGGCGCCGCAGTAGCCGTTTTGGGAGCTAAGGTTGGGGTTGCGGTACTCGCCCGGACGGGTGCGCTCGTCGAAGGCGCTGCTGCCGGGGAAGACGTGGGCGCCCGAGCAGGAGCGGGTTGCGCCGAGTCCTGGGACGAGCTTACGGGCCGCGGAGCCGGGGGTTTGCTGGACTTGCCAAGCTCGCTATAACCGAGGTAGCCGAGCGCGGCCAGAGCCAGGACAGCAATGACTACCATCAGGATTTTTTGGAATCCGCTCGATCCCCAGGAATCGTCCTCGTCCAAGGCAACGGCAAAAGACGGGGCGCCGGTAGTGCTCACCGCATTCAACGTTGGAAATGCAGCGGCGTCGTCAGACGCACTGGCGGTCGCGGATTGAAAGATCTTTAACTGCACGACCTTCGACTTAACGATCTTCGATTCGACGATCTTGTTCTCTTTCGCTGGCGGATCCGTCACTTCCTTGGCCGGAGCCGGTGCTGCGGCTGATCCCGGGGCCGACGTGAAGGCGGAACTGGTACTTTGCGCTGCTACGGACGTGGCGGCAACGTTTGCAGTCTTGTTCTTGACTACATCATCCTTGACTCCGTCTTTTTTAACTATGCCAGCGGATTCGGGCTGCCGCGATTCCAATGCCGGTTCGGAGGCAATCGTAGTCTTGCTTTGTGCTGCGGGCGCAGGAACGGCCGCTGGATTGTGCTCAACTTTTGCCAACGCTGTTGTTGTCGGAAGCTCCGTCGGAAGCTCCGTCGGAAGTTCCGCCGCAGGCGCCTCCCGCATGGACGCCGCCATTGGTGCTTCAAATTCAGGATGTTCCGGAGGACCGGGCGGTGGAGCAGCCGCTGCAGAGCTTCGACTCGCCGGTAAGAATGAACTGCCGGCGGATGCGGAAGCTGCTTTCGCGGGCGTTGCCGGAGCTGAGGCGCTGGCAGCACTGGCGCCGGCAGCATCGGAATGTTTCCGCAGAAGTCCTCGCGCTACCCGAAGCGTTCCCTTGGCCTGCTCGACATTGATCGGCTTGGTGAGCACAAGGTTGGCGCCGATGCGGTAGGCCTTGGCCACGCCCGCTTGTCCTTCGACGACAGCGATGGCCAGCGAGCTCTGATTGGAGCTGGAATTTCTGGCGCTCTTGAACAGCAGGGAAGCGTTCTGCTCGTTCTCGCAGTCCACGACGATGGCGTCGTAACGCTGCGTCATCAACTTCTTGACCGCCGCAAAAGGTTCGTTAACCGGCTCCACGGCGAAGTCCAGTTCGCTGAACACCTGACTTACGATGCGAGCCAGTTTTTCATCGGAACAGAAGAGTAAAGCTTGGTAACCCATGATGAGGCCATCCTAGGTAAGGAAGTGGGCACCAGCAAGTTACGTGGGTAATTAAGAGGAGGTCGATGGTCGATAGTCGTTGGTCGTCGGTCGTTCGCGTTGCGACCTGCGATCGACTAACGACGTTCTGCTACGGCTGCTGAAAGTCGACGAGCACGACGGTCTGGAAGGGCTGGGCCTTGCCGTCCCGGACGTAAGGCCGATAGCGCCACTGCTTCACGGCGTTAATCGCAGCGGTTGCCAAAGCCGCGTTTCCCTCGACCAGTCGCACGGCCTCAACCTTGCCGTTATCATCCACGACCTCCTTGAGGACAACCGTTCCTTGGGCTGCTGCGGAGCGCGCTTCGACGGGGAATTTCGGCGCAATGCTGTAGGCCAGCCGGCTTTCGGCATCCTTGGAAGAAAGCATGATCGCGCTGCTCTCCCCTGGCAGTTGGGCGCCGGACGAAGTCGCAACGGCGGCGTCTTTCTTGCTGTTGCTGGTTTCGCCGGGTTTGTTAGGCTCTGGCTGGGCGGCAACAGGTGCGGCGGCGGGCGTCATTATTGTTGGCGAACCCGTTGCTGAACCGGTTCTGGAGTCTGGGGCGGCTGCTCGTGTCTTGTTCTGGTCGGTTGGCGACGTCGGCGCAGGCGCCACGGTTGTGGCCGGGGCCAGTTGAGTCGAACGCCTGGCGGGGATTGGCGCCGGAGCCGGCGGCAATCCCATTCCGGCTAGGGCCAGCATGCGATCAATCTGCGGTTGAGCGATGGCTCGGAATCCCGGCTGATACGTCCACAGGGCATAGAAGCCGCCGCCGGCGAACGCGAGCATCAGCAACGCTAGCAGCAGACTGCGTGTTCTTTGCCGGGCTGGCGGGCGGGACGAAAAGGCCGGGACGACCGATGGGGCCGTGGGTTTATCCGGCGCTGCTTTGCCCGGTCCCGCGCTTTTCTTTTGCGATTCCGCCAGCTCCGATTCTTCCAGTTCCGCCAGCACCGGATCGTCGGAGGGTCTTAGCGGGCGCGTGGATTTCGAATCTACCGAAACAGCGGGAGCCGAGAATGACCCTGACAAAGACGATGCTGAAGAGGACGCGGGCTGCGGATTCAACTTTGGAGTAGTTGGTGTGGCATCGATTTCGCCTACGGCGGAATGCATCTTCGTGGTCACGGCTGGCGCGGAGAGCGTCGCGGCTGAAGCGGCGGGAGCAACGCTGGGAGCGACGATGAGAGCGACGCTGGGAGCGGCGGTTGGAACGAACCTTGGAGCGGGCTCGGCAAAGCTTGTCAGTTGCG
>PLHP01000068.1 GCA_003138955.1 Acidobacteriaceae bacterium
ATTTCGACGACCTGCCGATCGTAAAAATAAAGTCCGGTGACGGCGTAGCGCGATTTCGGCTGCTTCGGTTTCTCTTCAATGCTGAGCGCCTTTGGCGTCTTTCCCTGCGGATCGAACTCGATGACGCCGTAGCGCTCGGGGTCATTGACTGGGTAGGCAAAAACGCGGGCGCCTTTGCGCTGGAGTGTGGCGGCGCGCAATTCTTTGACGAGATCGTGTCCGTAGAAAATGTTGTCGCCGAGCACGAGCGCGCAACCGCTGGAGCCAATGAATTCTTTGCCGATCAGAAATGCCTGGGCAATGCCTTCGGGCTTCGGTTGCAGCGCGTACTGGAAGTGAACGCCGTAGCGGGAGCCATCGCCGAGCAAGTGCTGAAAGCGGGGCAGATCCTCAGGCGTGGAGACAAGCAGAATGTCGCGGATGCCGGCCAGCATCAGCGTGGAGAGCGGGTAGTACACCATCGGTTTGTCGTACACCGGCAGCAGGCTCTTGGGAAGTACGTGGGTGACGGGATAGAGGCGCGTGCCCGATCCTCCCGCGAGAATGATGCCTTTGTGATTCGGTGGCGCTGTTTTGGTCATGTTGAGTTTCAGTCTCGGCTGTTCGTCTCAGCTTCCCGTCTTAACGCTCTGTGGCGTAATGTTTCGCCATCCATTGGCGATAGCTGCCACTGGTGACATCGCGGACCCAGTCTTCGTGTTCAAGATACCAGAGGACAGTTTTGTGGATGCCGCTCTCGAACGTCTCCAGCGGGCGCCAGTTCAGTTCGCGCTCGATTTTGCGCGTGTCCATGGCGTAGCGGCGGTCGTGGCCGGGGCGGTCTTTGACGAACGTGACGAGCTTGCTGTGTGGAACAACAGGGTCCTTCGGCCGCGTCTCGTCGAGCAGTTGGCAAATCGCTCCGATAATCTCCAGGTTCTTTTTTTCGCTCCGCCCGCCGATGTTGTAGGTTTCGCTGACGCGGCCGCGGGAGAGCACGGTGCGAATGGCGCGGCAGTGATCCTCGACGTACAGCCAGTCGCGCACGTTTTCACCGTCGCCATACACCGGGAGCGGCTTGCCGGCGCAAGCATTCAGGATCATGAGCGGGATCAGTTTTTCGGGGAACTGGTAGGGTCCATAGTTATTGGAGCAGTTGGTGGTCAGACCGGGAAGGCCATAAGTGTGGTGATAGGCGCGGACCAGATGATCGGACGCCGCTTTGGACGCCGAGTACGGGCTGTTGGGCGCGTAGGGAGTGGTCTCGCTGAAGGCCGGGTCGCTCGGGCCGAGCGATCCGTAGACTTCATCGGTGGAGACATGCAGAAAACGGAACGATGCGCGATCGGTTTCCGGAAGCGCCGACCAGTAGGCCCGCGCTTCTTCAAGCAGGTTGAATGTGCCGTTGACGTTGGTGCGGACGAAATCATCGGGGCCGTGGATGGAGCGGTCGACGTGGCTCTCGGCGGCAAAGTGAACGATGGCGCGGGGTTGTTCGCGCCGCAGCAGGCTGCGCAGAAAATCGCGATCGACGATGTCGCCCTGCTCGAAGCGATAGCGCGGGTTGGTATCGACGGCGCGCAGGTTGTTGAGATTGCCTGCGTAGGTCAACTTATCGAGATTCAGGATGCGGCCCGGTTCAGAGGCAATCCATTGGAGGATGAAGTTCGAGCCAATGAAGCCCGCGCCGCCGGTGACGAGAATGAGATCTTCCATGCTAGCTATGCCGCGTCGCGCAAAAACGCCGCGTTCCGATTCTAATCATTATCATAATCATAGCCGGACGCGAAATCGTGCCCAGCTTCGGGGCCCCGTTCCCCAGATCAGGCGGGTGCGGTCGGGCTGGTGTTGGTGCCCAGAACTTGACCCAGCGGCGCGACCGGAACTGTGGAAGTGCGGATTAGGATCTGTTCGCTCGGCAGGTGCTCGATCGGGTCCCAGCCCAGTACCTTGTAATACGCTTTCTCGATAGAGCGGGCGATTGAGGGCCAGAGAAACTGGCTCTGGATACGCTCGCGCCCCTGGGCGGCGGACTGGCGGCGAAGTTCGGGGTTGTGGACGAGCCAGTCGAGCATGCGCTCAAGATCTGCCTGGTCGCCACGGTGGAAGGTGAAGCCGGCGCCCTCGACCACTTCATTGTTTTCCGGAATATCGCTGGTCAGCACGCAGACACCGGCCGCCATGGCATCGAGCAGCGCTAAAGACAGGCCCTCAATATCAGACGGAAGCACGAACAGTGCGGCATTGGAGAGAAGCTCTTCGAGATTGCTACCCGAGACCCAGGGAAGGAAACGGATTCGATCGGATTCGTGGCGGCGCAAGCTCTTCGCGTAGGAATCGGAGTGACTCGATCCTCCGCTCGATCCCCCGGCGAGCACCAGTTTCATGCCAGTGTTCAGGCTTTCGAAAGCATTGATCAGGAGATGGCAGTTTTTTTCCGGCGAAAATCTGCCTAAGAAAAGAACGTAGTTGTTGGGGAGGAGATCCCACTCAATCAGTTGCTGGGGGAGGCGGGAGGGCGCCAGCGTGGCTCCGTTTGGGACGTAAATGGTATCGCGATTGTACTGCTGGCGGTAGTGCTGCTGCAGGGTACGCGAGACGACCATGGTGGCATCGGGCGAGGAAACGGCAGCCGCTTCTCCCCAGCGAAGTACGCGCGACGCAATCCGGCCCCACTTGCCGCGCTGCCAGTCGAGACCCTGCACGGTGACGACGGTCTTCTTGCCGGCGAGCCGCGGCAGAAAAGAAAACAACGCCGGTCCCAGGCATTGGTAATGGACGACATCGAAGTCCGATGTCATGGCATGCGCCGTGCTTAGCAGAGTGTGGACGAAAGTTTCCAGATGTTTCGAGCGGATGGTCGGCAAGCGCACTACGCGCATGCCGTTGTGCGTGGCCGTTGGATTTGGAATGGGAGGAGTGAAATAGCTGCGGCAATATACGGTGACTTCGTGCCCCAAGCGGGCCAGTTCGTGGCCAGCTTGTTCGTAGTAGGATTCAACGCCGCTGTACTTGGAGACCAGGCCGCGACCCCCAATGAATGCGACGCGGACGCTGCGGCGCGGGCGAGGGGGCCGCAGTGCGGCGGGGAAGGAGAGAAGCTTCTTGGCGGAGGTGAGCCGGGAGTAGAGTCCGAGCAGCTTCTCCATGTGCTGGTCAGGGTCGTGGTTAGCTTGCACGCGACCGCGAGCGGCAGCGCCCATCTTCTGGATCAGATCGGGGCGGTCAAACAGAAATGCAATGGAGTGAGCGAGCTGTTCGCGGTCGCCGTCGGGATAAAGGAGGCCGGTGACGCCATGTTGGACGATTTCCCGGCGCGAACCCAGATCGGAGGCGATGACGGGCCGTCCCCAGGCATAGGATTCCAGAATGGATTTCCCCAAGGTCTCGTAGGCGTGGGACGGAAACAGGGAGAAGCTGCAGCCGGCAATGAGTTTCTGGAGTTTCTCGCCCTGGACCATGCCCGCGAACAGGACTTGGTTCAAGTTCAATTCTCTTGCCAGCGACTCGAGCCGGAGACGGTCGGGACCGTCTCCCGCGATCACGATAGGAATGTGTGGCAGCCTTGCCATGGCGCGCAATAGCTCATAGACGCCTTTCTCGGCGGAGAGTCGGCCGAAGTAGAGCAGGTATCCTTCGTCGACGGTGATGTCTTCTTTGCCGGGCAGAGCCTGGAAGTGGGGTAGTACTTCGATGCGTTGCGCAGGGAAACCGCTGGCGATCAACTTGTCGCGCACGAATTCGCTGGGAGCCAGGAACAGGTCCACGCAGCGTTCGTAAGTTCGCAACCATTTGTGCAGGTATGCTTCGGCGGCAAGAACCACCGCGCTGGAACGTGAGCCGGTATAGCAACCTTTGGTGACGGCGTTGTGGAAAGCGCCATTCTTGCAGTGCTCTTTGCAGGCGCGGCCACCGGCCACAAAATTGTAGGTTGGGCACAAAATCTTAAAATCGTTCAAGTGGTAGAGCACGGGAATCCCCTGGCGCTTCAGTTCCCAAAGAATCGAGGGCGACAGATGGTGGTAGATTCCTCGAATATGCGCCACATCGGGTGAAAAATCAGCCAGGCAACTGCGCATGGCGCGCCGGGCCGATGGTGAATAGAGGGCGTGCGCCGCCATCTTGACCTTCTTCAGCAAACTGGCGTTTGGATCCTTGAAGTCAAGATATGGAATGCGATAACTGCGGCCTGTGAAAGCGGGAGTGCGGCCGTGATCCATGCTGAACAGAGCGGTTTCATGGCCGCGCTCATCCATCTGGTGGATGAGGTCGAAGAGGTACGCTTCAGTGCCGCTAAACGGATAATCGTACTTGTTGCAATACAGGATGCGCATAGTTACCGTCCGATTGGGAAATGCGGGCCAGGAATTGCTGCGCGAATGCGCGCAGATTTCGCTGGCGATTATAGGAAGCGGCGATGCTGGCCGCGGCCGCGCGCTGGATGCCGGCCAGAGAAGCTCTGTGGCCATGAATCCAACTGACGGCGCTGACGAAATCGGGCAAAGAGCTAGGTTGGTAAAGAAATCCGGTGCGCTGGTGCTCGACCAGTTCGGGAATGCCGGTGATGGCAGGAGCCAGCACGAGTTTTTCGTGAGCCATGGCCTCCATCAGGACCACCGGGATTCCTTCGCTCTTGCTGGTCATGACGACCAAGTCGGCGTAGCGGTAATAGCCGGGAAGGTCGGTGCGAGGCACATAGCCGATCAGGTGAACACGTCCCTGGAGCCCCAGGGCCGCAATCTGGCTTTCGAGAGCCGGGCGGTCCGGCCCCTCGCCGACGATCCAGCAGATAAACTCGAGACCTTGGTCGCGAAGCGCGGCGCAGGCCTGGATGAGAAAGCGATAATCCTTCACCCGATGCAGGCGTCCGACGGAGAGGAGGCAAAGGCGCCGCTGTTCCGCTTCGACTTCCCCCTCGGCTGCGGGGGCGGGTGTGGGACAGGGGGGCACGCGATCGACCCCAAGACGTTGCACGATGATTTTCTCTGCGGGCGTGGCAGGATAGTTGCGGAGAATGTACTGGCGATTGAAGTCGGAGAGGGTCACACAGAAACGGCAAGCACGCAGCTTGGCCGAGAGCAGATCCGCGCGTTGCAGCAGATCGGAGCCGTGCAGGGTGAAGCTGAAGCTGATTCCGAGCAGACGGGCAGCGGTTAAGGCCATCCACGAGGCGAAGTATCCGTGGTGAGCGTGGATGTGCTCGACAGCGAGTGGCGCGAGTTGTTCTGCCAGCGCGGCACCCATCAGCGTGTGGCCTAGCGAACGAATGCGGCGGCCCGGGGAGGCTCCGCGATCCCAGAGCAAGGGCTGCAGCAATTGCCAGAGGTTGTGACGATCAGAGGCGAGCCGGCGCGCCGCCCGCACCAGTTCATCGTCGGAGAGCGGCTGAAAAAAGCGCGTCTCTTTCCAGAAAGCGCGTTCCGCCAAGCTGAGATTGTTCGGCGAGACGCGTTTGCCACTACAGCAGATGACTTGCGCCCCGCGCTGGCGCAGTTCCGTGATTTCATCGGTCACGTAGGGTTCGAGGGGGGAAGGAAACTCGTTAGCGATGTAGGCGATGGTGGTCATGCGAGGGACTCTTCGGGGGTGCAGAGCATCCCGGCGACGGTGAACACAAGTCCAATGACGAACTGGTACGCCATGTCGACGAAGAAGGCGTTAAAGAGATAAACGCTGAGCAAGAGAGGCCAGACCTTGCGCAGGGCAGCGAGGGGGCCGGACTCACCGCGCGGACCGTGCCAGGAAAGCCGGAACAGGTTGAAAAAGAGAACGCTGTACAGGGCCAACCCCGGTACACCGAACTCAACCAGCAGGGCGAGGTAAGTGTTGTGGACGTAGAAGGTGCGGAGGTGGTAGCCCTCCATGCGGCGGGCAAGCTCGGCGTACATACCTCCGGCAGGCCACCCGGTGAACGGACGATCCTGAAACATCGCCCAGCCGGCGTCGTACACGGCCAGGCGCGCTGCCACCGGGCCGCGTTCTCCGGTGCGGTCCCAAAGAGCAGCTTTGAGCGAATGGTCGCTGAAGCTGATTGTCAGGCCAACCAGGAATCCTAAAACCGCCAACAAGATACACGCCGCTTGCAGACGGCGTTCGATCAGGCGGAATCCGAGGACGATGGTGGAGACGGCGAACGAGATCCAAACAGCGCGCGTCATAGTGGCGAGCACGGCCAGAGGAAGAACCAGCCACAACAGACCGACGACGCTTTTGCGCTTTTGCGAGAGCGCAATGACAAGAATTCCAAGAATGTTCAACGAAACGCCGTTGGCCACCGCCTGGAGAAATGGGCCGCGAGCGCGGTCGGGATGAAAACCGAGGCTTTCGTCAAGGATGAAACGCGGAAAGATGAGGGAGCGGGCGTCCACGAAGAAGGCAATGGCAATGAACACGAGGTAGGCGAGCGCAAGGATGACGAAGATTTCGAAGTGCCTACGTTGGGGCGCGCCCCGGAAGACCAGCACAGCTATGTGAAACAGCGCAAAGGGAACGATGTACTTGCTGGCAATAATGCTCCAGATTTGTGGGTCGAAGGGTTCCCGAAGCGCGCGAAACGAGGCGAGCGCCATGAGACCGAGCATGGGCAAGCTGAGTCCGGCAAAGAATGGGATCTTATCGCGCAGCGCCATCGTGCGCAGCGCAACAAAGAAGACCAGAACTCCGAAGGCGACTCGGTCGGCGTAATAGGAAAACAGGTCCGGTGGCCGGAACAGGAAAACGGTCATCGCGGCCACGTAAAGGATGGAGGGAAACGCCAAACCCAGATGAAGGGGGCGAAGCAGCAGACCGGCAATTCGCCAAAGCGGGTTGTCATCATTGTCCCGGGTTAGGGCTAGGGCGCGGCTGGTCGTGGTTAGTGTGCTCATGGTGTGGATCAGACCCCTTCCGGCGCGAACAGCACGCGGAGTGTGCCGGCGAGGATGCGCAGGTCCAGGCGCAGACTCCAGTTCTCGATGTAGGTGAGATCCAGGTGCATGTTGAGATCGAACGATGGACAATCGCGCGCCGTAATCTGCCACAGACCCGTGATGCCGGGCTTCACGTCCAGCCGCCGGTAGTGGTGCAGTTCGTAATGGTTGACCTCGTCGACGGGATGAGGCCGCGGTCCAACCAGGCTCATTTCTCCGAGCAGCACGTTCCAGAGCTGCGGGAGTTCGTCGAGGCTGTAGCGGCGGATGATACGGCCGATGGGGGTGATTCTGGGGTCGTCGTCAAGTTTGAAAATCGGGCCTTGTCTCTGGTTGCGGGCGCGCAACTCTTCCTTGAGGCGTTCGGCGCCGGTCACCATGGAGCGAAACTTGTAGCAGCGGAAGCGGCGGCCTTTGGCACCGGTGCGTTCCGCGGAGTAGACGACCGGACCGGGCGAGTCCAGCCGAATGAGCAGGGCAACGATCGCCATTAGAGGACTGGCCAACACAAGACCGAATGCCGCGCCGGTGACATCCAGCAAACGCTTCATAAACAAGGCGGCGCCAGGTAATGGCTCGCAATGAAGGGTGACGACCGGCACTTCTCCGATGTGATCGATGCCTGAGTCGGGCCATGGCCCCGGCGGCAGATCGGGTACGGCACGAATGTCCAGATGGTTACGGAACGCGAGCTCAGCCGCTTCTCGCGCCTGGGCTGGCTGGCCGGGAAGAGCGAGGATGACCTCATCAATGAACTCAGCGCGAGCGAGCCAGTCCAAGTCTCCGATTCGCCCCAGTACAACCGGAGAAAGAGGCAGTTCGTCGTCCACGAAGCCGCAGACGGTTGCGCGGTGGAGGGGATCGTTGCGCAGTGCCTGAGCGATGGAGCGAGCGATCGGGCCGCCGCCAACGATCAGGATCTTGCGCGATTCCGTTTCGCGGCACCGCCGCTTCCAGGCAAGCTGCTTCAACCGGCGCCACAGCACGAGGCCCCCCAGGCTGCTGGCAAATGTCGTGAAGGCGGCGAGAGGGCGCATTCCATCCCACGCAGCGATGAAGACCAGCCCCATCGCGAACAGGGTTGACCTCGCCAGGGCGGGGACGGTCCCGGCGGGAGACGGGTCGTCGGCGCGTTTGTAGAGCCCCTCGCAGAAGCTGAGGAGCGTTACCAGAGCGGCAAAAATAGGCAGATAAGCCCACGGCAGGCCCCATGCGGGAGAGAACAGCGATGATGCGCCGCACACCACCGCGAGGACCATCAAATCGGCTGCCAACAACTCACAAAGAGTGAATCGATCGACGGCAGGTTGCGGCGGGAGTTGTGGAGCTGGCGTTCGCGCCTGCGAGAGTCTCGTGGTGGTTTTGTCCTTAACGCTGGCGGGACGCGTTGGGGCGGGATCGGCCGCCGGCGCGGACCTTGTCGGCGCGACCCTGGGGCGCGGCATTGCAGGAGTTCCAGGAATCATGCGAGCGTACTGCGACGGGCAATCTTTGGGTCCGGTGTTCCACAGTCGGTTTGTGGTCAATTCGCCCATGAGATTCACAGATTTCGATACAGGCCCTGCGGCACGGGAAAACGGCGTTCCGCGAGGACGGTCCCGAGCAGAGGAACTTGCGCCTTGCTCAACTGGTCCTTGATTTGAGCGGCGACCAGGCGTCTTGTTTTGTTGGCGGTCAGCACGAGCACCAGGCCGTCGCAGGCCTGCCCTATGCTCGCCGTAAGCCAAGAGACCGGAGCACACCACAGAATGGAAAAGTCGAACTCGGTCGTGATTTCGCGGAGCCGCGATAAGTTCTGATCGGTCAAGCGGCGCCCGCCGGCGTCCGGCAGCCAGCTCTGGCGAGGAACCATCCACAGCCGTGGTGCGATTGGCCAGGTGGCTTCCGCACGGTTGGGGGGCGGAATCTGCAACTGGGTTTGCAAAAGGAACGAGTCCGGGTTGGCGTCGATCAGGCCTACGTCGTACCGGTCCTCTGCAGCCAGAGCTCTGGCGATCTCGAGGCACAGTGTTGCAGTCGCGGTTGCAGGTTCGATCGTGGCAAATCCGACGTGCCGAACCGGCCTCGATTCAGGCCGAAGGAAAAGTTGTTGAACCAGCGCATGGATCTGCTCATCGTGAACCGAAACCGCCGGAGAAACTGCTTCAAGCTGGACTTGCCCGTTAATCGGAGTCGTGTGCGGCCGCTCCTCGGCAGGTGGTATTTCGGCAAGAAGCTCACGGAGAGTGTTCACGGAATCACCACCTTCGGTCGTCCGATTGGAGAAATGAAAGGACGCAGAACCACGGGCTCAGACGCGGGCAGCCAAGCCAGCACCGGTACTTCCAGTAGGTCGTAAGCTTCGCCAGGAGTGCGAATGGTTGGGTCAAAGTACTCCGTCGTAAAGGCGATGCCGATGCTGAACACCATGGCCAGTCCGAAGGCGAGCAGGAAATAGAGGAGCAAAGAATGCACGGCCAGGGCCGGGGCTACGGGCGCTTCCACGATGGCCACATTAAGGATGCGACGCTCGTCGAGCGCGTCGCCGATGCGGGCTTCCTCGCGCTTGTGAAGGTAGAGCAGGTAGTTGTCTTCGTCGGCCTTGGCGGCGCGCATCAGATCCTGCTGGTCCATNNCGGGCCCACTCATAGTTGGGATCCTTGTCGGTGGTTTCGTCGCGTACCGGGGTGAGCGCTTCGGCGGCAATCGAAGCTTGAGTTTCCGCGATTTGCTGTTCCACTTCCTGCACCAGCCGGTAGGACGGTTCAAAGCGGGTGAGAAGCTCGGTGCGCTTGAGTTGGAGGTCCAGCAGGTGCGTTTTCATCTTTTCGAGAACCTCCGGATTATCGGCCCAGCGCTTGAGAGTGACCGACCGGGAGGGAAACGACTTGAGCTGTTCGCCGAGCGACGCAATCCGGCGCTCGGTCTCAACACGATCCTGGTCGACCTGGCGGTACGCCGCGTCGGCTTCGCCCAACTTCTGCAGCGCGATATCGCGTTCCATCGCTGCCGAAACCACGCCCCGAGCGCGAGTAAAGTGCACCAGTTCGGCTTCGGACTGACGCAGTTTCTTTTCGGATTCCGCGGTTTGCTGGTCGAAAAACTGGATCTCCCCCGAGGGCCGCTGGAGATTCATGTGCCTCCGCACATAGACGGTAGAAAGCGCTGAGAGGATGCGGGCGGCGCGTTCCGGATCCGTATCCTTGTAGCTGACCTGGATAAGGTTCGACTTTTTCAGGGCTTCGACATCCAAACGGCGGGACAGCTTGCGAACGGCATGTTCGATCTCGGCTGGGCGCTCGGAGTCCGGTGTGACCTCGGGAACGAGTCCCGCCATATTTACAACTTGCTTCAGGAGATCTTGGTCGCTGAGGAGTTCAACTTCGGAATTGAGTTCTTCTTCCGTAATGTCGGGACGGGAGAAATCCATGGGGCTGGCGGGCTGGGAGGAGACTATGGGGTCAAAGCGGCCCCGGCGCAGCAGAACCTTGAAGTGCGATTCATATCGCGCCGAGAGGAGCGCGAAGAGCATCGTTGCCAGCAGGACGAACGCAAAAGAAGCAGCCGCGAGTCGCGGACGCCGGAACAGCGTGGCCGCAAGTTCGCGGGGGGTTGGGGAAAGGGTGGTGCGCGAGTTTCCGGTCAATTCCGCGGACATGGGTCGTACAGCGAGCGATCAGTGCCGGCGAGATTAATGGGAGCCCGCCAGATTTGGGAGACGAAAGTGAACGCTGCCACTCCTTTCTGCTAGAACTGCAACGGGTTCATGTACCAGCTCATGGCGTTGGTCGGAACGTACTTGCGAATCTTTGAAATCCGGCTTTGTGGCACAAAGATAAAGTCGCCGGGCTGAAGGTGAAGATCTTCGTGAAGATCGCGACCATTCAGCATCTTCTTCAAGTCAATCACGTGGGATTCGGCGACGTACGCGGAAATCCGGCGAAAGACAACGACCTGCGAATGACGGGCCTGCTGCGTGAAGCCGCCGGCAATCGCCACGGCTTCGTTTACGGTCAGATCCCCGCGCAACTCATACTTTCCTGGCCGCGCCACCTCACCCGAAGCGAGGAAGTAAGGCTTCTCAAAATCCTTTAAGGTCACGGTGACCTCCGGCTGGTGGAGAAAGCTGCGGTAGGCATAGGCAACCGCCTGCTGCATTTGGGGGACCGTGAGCCCTTCCGCCAGCAGAGTGCCCGCACCTTTCAGCGCCACGAAGCCATCGGGCTGCACGGTCAAAGTCTGATTAAAGTCGGGGGAAAAAGTGAAATTTACGTCTACGGTGTCAGATTTCGTAAGCCGATAAAGCGGGTGGCGTTCCCCTCCGAATGCAGGATCTCCCTTGCCACCCGCTTTTCCGGGTTGTGTGATCGCTCCGTTGGTGGAGACGCTCGTGTCGGACCGGTCCTGGCTCTGCGAGCTCTCCGCCGCCGCGATCTTGCCGGTTGGCGGAGCAGATAACCCAGGGGCCGAAGCAGGCGACGAAGCGGTCTCCTGAGCGGAGGTGACCACGGCTAGCCGCAGGATGAGCATGCCCGCAGCTCCCAAGACGACTTGTTTGGTAAACACATTCATCTCCGGACTCTCACCGCTGCTCAGAACGGCGAACTCAAGCAGCTCGGACGTTTGAGCTGTTTGCCAGAAGGTATCGTTGCGTTCAAAACACAACAAGACTTGGAAAGTACTGTCCACCGCGGTACAGGGCACGTTCCAGCCATCGACAAGGTGATGAAATCGGCGGTTGGGCCGTCAGGGTTGGATTTGCGGCCCCGCAGGCACGTCCGGCGGAAGAGTGCGGCGGCGAATGTTGTGCACCAGAGTAGTCCTGCGAAAGTAGGCTTGAGGCGCGGAATTCATCACCAACAGGGTGTGACGGGGCCTACATCCGGTCCGTGCGCCTTAGGGCATGATGGGAGTGTGAATATCATGCGCTCCGCGAAACTGGCCACGGGAACCCCGACGGTCGAAACCGAAATAGTGCAAGTCCTGGTTGCCGATTCCGGTCTTATTCAGTCTCAACTCTTGACGCGAGCTCTGAAAAGCCGGCGGGACTTCGAGGTTTCCGCCGTCGCTTTGGAGATGTCTGCTCTCCAGAACTTCCTGCAATCGAATAACGCCGACGTGGTCCTGGTTGCGGGCAACCAGCAGCCGGATTTGAGCCTGCTGCGCTGGTTGCGCGTTTCGTATCCAAAGATCGCCCCTGTGCTGCTGGTCGAGAACGATGACCGCGAACTGGTGGTGAATGCCTTGCGGGCGGGGGCGAAGGGCATTTTTCTTTTTACCCAAACTCCCTTCCCAATGCTCTGCAAGTGCATCCATTGCGTTTCCGGGGGGCAGGTTTGGATCAACAGCCAGCAGATCAACTACGTGCTGGATGCTTTGTCGGAGGTGCCCACGCTGCGCGTGGTCAACTCAACTGGGAGGTGTTTGTTGACGCCTCGCGAGGAGCAGGTCGTCGCGCTCGTAGCCGACGGCTTGACCAACCGCGGGGTCGCGTCCGAACTGGGGCTGAGCGAACATACGATCAAGAAATATCTGCTGCGCATCTTCGATAAGGTGGGGATTTCAAGCCGGGTCGAACTGGTCCTCTACGCTATGTCGCACGGCGAGAATCGGGCGGCGGAATGGATGCCGAGCAACGCCTGAGCGCAGAGGGAAAGGCCGACGGATACAATGGCAATATGCAGAAGAGCGAGGAGATCGCCGGTTGACGAGTTCCCAGTCCAGAGTTGCGCGCCGGTGGACCGTGATCGCATCCGGTCTGCTCATTCTGGCGCTGGCGCTGGTCGTGATCTACACGGGGCCGAGTGCGTTTTACAGTCCCGTCGCTTTGGTCGTGGTGGCGGCCATCGGGCTGGCTGCGCTGCTGCTTCAGGTTCAGGTTCGGTTTCGGCAGGATCTTCCGAATGTTCATTCGCCTCTCTGGCTTAACATCCTCGGCATTCTCTGTGCCATGGTCTCGCTGTTCGCGGATTACCTCCGCATGACGCGCCGTGCGCTGGATCTGGTGGCGTTTGCCGCCGTGGTCTGCTTCGGCATCAGCGGATCGCTCATCCTGCACGCACTGCGGCGGGGCCGGGTGCGAACGCCGCAGCCGACTGAGACCGAGTAGAGACGAATCGAGAAGAAGACAAAGCCGCGGGGTTTTCAATTTTGTCCGCGGAGTTCCATTTACAATGCCGCTATGCGCGTCACCTTGTTCGGTGCATCCGGACTGCTGGGCCAGGAACTGGTTCATGAGTTGAGCCGTAACGAGATGAACCGTGAGCAGTTGACCGCGCTCTCTTCCAAGGACGCCGACCTGCGCGACCGCGCGCGCGTTCGCGACGTGATTCGCGATTCCCGTCCCGACTGGATTCTCCTGTCCGCTGCCTACACCGACGTCGATGGTTGCGAGGCAAACCGCGAATTTGCCTTCGCGGTGAATTGCGAGGGCGCCGTCAATGTGGCCGAGGCTGCCCGCGAAGCCGGATCGCGACTGATGTTCCTGAGCACGGACTACGTTTTCGATGGCAGCAAAGGATCGCCTTACCAAACCAGCGATGCCAGAAATCCGACGAGTGTTTATGGCGAGAGTAAAGCCCGGGCCGAGGAACGGCTTCTCGAGATCCTGCCCGAGGTCTGCATTGCCCGGACTTCGTGGCTGTTCGGCCACGGAGGCAAGTGCTTTCCGGCGACAATTCTGAAGCTGGCGTCAACTCGTTCTGAAATTTCCGTAGTGAACGATCAGCGTGGCAGCCCAACTTTCACGCGCGATCTCGCCTCCGCTCTCGCCGAACTGTGCCGCGCATCCGCCCGCGGGATTGTGCACGTCACCAATTCCGGCAACTGCACGTGGTACGAGTTCGCCGCCGCAATCGTGCGCGCGTCCGGCCTGCCCACCACAATCAAACCTGTGACCACGGCCGAATTCCCGCGTCCGGCGCGGCGGCCGGCTTACTCCGTTCTGTCGCCGGAGAGCCTGCACGCTTATAACATCCACATGCCGGACTGGCAGGGTGCGCTGCGTCGCTACCTTGGGAGCGCCCCGGTTGCTTCCGTCGTGTTGTAGAGAGTCTGGTCGAGAGGAAAATCTTTTCACCAGGTTGTGAAACGTGGAAAGCGGCGTACAATTGGCGAGTTTTGGGGTCAGAAGAAAAAATCCACTCTATCTGTGTGACCGAGGAGGTCAACTATGAGAAGAATCGCAGGGGCGCTGCTCGCCCTCGTTGCTTTACTGACTGTTGGAATATCCGGGATCGCTCTGGGCCAGGACAAGCCCGCTGGCAAAATGCCACCCAAGGTACTGACGATCTTCCGCGAGTACACGAAGCCGGGGAAAGCGGGTACGGTACATGAAAAGACCGAAAGCTTGTTTGTTCAGGCCATGAAGCAAGCGAATTGGCCAACCCACTATCTGGCTGTGGAATCTCTTTCGGGTAAGTCGCGTGCCCTGTTCCTGACCGGCTACGATTCGTTTGCCGCGTGGGAAAAGGATACCCTCGCAACTCAAAAGGATAAAGCGCTGATGGCTGCCCTTGATCACGCCTATGCCGCCGACGGTGAACTCTTGAGCGAGACCGACAGCACCGCGTTGGTATTCCGCGAGGAATACAGCCTGCGTCCCGAGGTGGACATCGCTCACATGCGCTATTTCGAAATCTCGAGCTACCAGGTTAAGCACGGACATGACAAGGATTGGGACGAAATCGTGAAGCTGGTAACCGCCGCGTACAAGAAGATTCCCGACGCACACTGGGCGACTTATTCGGCGGTCTATGGATTTCCTGAAACGACTTACATCGTCTTCAACCCGATGAAGTCGGCGGCGGAGATTGACAAGAATTTCGCGGCGGGCAAAGACTTTGAAGCGGCGATGGGTGAAGAGGGCATGAAGAAACTCGCCGAGTTGTCGGCGGCGGCGATTGAGTCGAGCCAGACCAACCTGTTCGCGTTTAATCCGCGCATGAGCTACCCGGCGGACGAGTGGGTTAATGCAGATCCCGAGTTCTGGAAACCAAAAGCCGCTGCTGCTCCCGCCGCCGGCAAGAAACCAGCGGAGAAGCCGGCTGATAATCATTAGCGCTTGAGTTTTAAAAGCACTGAACCCGCCCTTCGGTTGCCGCAGGGCGGGTTTTCTTATTGGTGCGCCCGGCAGGGCG
>PLHP01000326.1 GCA_003138955.1 Acidobacteriaceae bacterium
CCAGTACCCAGTACCCAGAAAACCGCTCACTGGTTACTGGGTACTGGCTACTGGGTACTGCTTTTAGTGCTCATGCGCCGTCGCTTCTCCCAGATAAACGCAGGCGAGCAGCACAAAAATGTACGTCTGAATAAACGACACCCCGATATGCAGGCCCTCGAAGATAATCGGAATACCCAGCGGCACCAGCGAAAAAAATACCAGCGTAACCATCTCGCCCGCGAACATGTTCGCGAAAAGACGGACCGTCAGCGACAGGACCCGGGCCGCATGACTGAACAGCTCAATCGGGAACAACAGGATCGGCAAGAACAACCGGACAGCCAGCGGCATGCCCTCCTGCGGCCCGATAAAATGTTTCAGGTATCCCACCGGCCCATTCGCCCGCAGACCTTGGAAGTGATAGTAAAACCACGTGAGCAACGCGCAGCCTAGCGGCACTATCGGCACCGCTGTGGGCGATTCCAGACCCGGCACCAGTCCAATCAGATTGCAGCTCAGGATGAACATCCCCAGCGCGGTCAGATACGGGACGAACTTTTCCGGATGATGCGAGATGGTCTCGCTGGCGAGGCCATTGACGAACCCGTCGATGCCTTCCATCGTGTGCTGCAGGGCGCCCGGCCGCTCCACCGAAAGCCGCATGCGCACGGCTACAAAAAATATCGTCAGCAGCAGTACCACCAGCAGTTCCATGGCGAAGCTGTTCGAGATCGGAGTCGCCGGATGCTTCGGATGAATGTGCATTGCTTGTAGCAACGCCAAGACGGCGGGGCCAAACAGACGATTTAGAAGTGCGGTAAAAGACAGTTGTTCCATAAGTGCGACTACTAATTGAAATTTGTCATCCTGAGCGAAGCGAAGGACCTGCTGTTCGCTGACTGATCACAATCTCCAGACTACTTTCTACGATGCCCGCCGTAAAGCCGCGTATCCTTCCCACACCGCCTCGGCCATCAGGGCTGCCACGGGCACGCACAAGCCCCACAGAAAGCCGCGAAACGCCAGGGAAGAACTCCTGAATATAGCATAGGCAACGGCCCCCACCAACCCGTAGCGCACCACGAAACGCAGGCTGATCCAGCCGCCTTTCTCCCGGCTGTTCCGGTTGACGATGCGATCGGCAAGTCCTTCGACGCCGCGCGTCAGCGAGCGGAAATTGACGTAGGAAACCGCGGCTCCGAAGGCAAACCCAATCGATCCGGGCCAACCGTAAAACCAGAACGCCGGACCCAGCAGCAGAACGCTCACCACCAGCATGTTGCGCAGCACGCGGGGAATGATGCGCTCATGATTTGCGCTTTCATGGAGACGCTCCGCAGGCGGAGCGTCCACGGGCCGGTCGAGATGTTCCTCATCCTTATCCTTATCATTCATCTTTCTTGAAAGCGCCGAAGGCCATACGGATCATCTGCCAAAATCCAACCACCGCTCCAAACAACAGCCCCACCAGATAGAGCCACTTAGTATGCAGCCAGTAATCGGCCAGTTTGCCCAGAAAGAAGCCCAGCAATACCGCCGCCGGAATAATAAACCCAACCTCGGAGTAGCGAGCCAGCGAGACGATCGGATCTTTCTTCTCCGGGGGATCGGGGCGCTCAGGCATGCGAAGGAATTGTAAATCAGCCCCGAGCTACGGGCCCCGAGCTACGAGCAGCTGGAGAGATTCAGGGTACGAACTGAGAGCTGACGGCTGAGAACTGATGGCTGAGAACTGCTCCCCTCACTTGATCATCGCCGCTACATGCGGCGACTGCGCAATCCCCAGCGACCAGTTCACGCCGCGGATGAAAGGCTCCGGATAAACTCCGATCACGATCGTCGCCAGCGCCGCCACGCCCACTGCGCAACGCATTCCGAGGCTGACGGGTAGTCGTTCGGTCTCCATCGGCGCGCGCATCAGCATGGAATTCGCAATCTTCAGATAGTAATAAAGTCCGAACAGCGAGTAGAGCACGCCGAGCGAGGCCAGCGCGTAGTGTCCGCTTTCGATCAGGCTCAGGAAGATGTAGTACTTCCCCAGGAACCCGGCGGCGGGCGGAATGCCGGCGAGTGACAGCAGGAACAGCAGCATCAGCGCGGCTTCGAGCGGAGCGCGCTGGTAGAGCCCGGCCATGTCGTCGAGCTCGTCGCCAATCACGTTGCGCTGCCGCAACGACGTGATCACCGCGAACGCACCCAGATTCATGAAGGTATAGACGAGCAGGTAGATCAGGATTCCCTTGAAGCCGTCGAGAAAACCGGGGCTGCCGAGCGCCGAGGTTCCCATGGCGACAAATGCCAGCAGCATGTATCCGACGTGCGCAATCGAGGAGTAAGCAAGCAGCCGTTTTGTGTTTGTCTGCGTGAGCGCGGCGAAGTTCGCGCCGGTCATGGTGGCGATGGAAACGATCACAATCACCGGCGTGTAAACCGAGCGCAGCGGCCACAACCCAAACACCAGAATGCGCAGCAACAGCGCCCAAGCCGCCGCTTTCACCGCCACCGACATGAAGCCGGTAATGCTGGTGGGCGCGCCTTCGTATGCGTCCGGCGCCCATTGATGAAATGGAACAGCGGCGATTTTGAACAGCAATCCGACCATGGTCGTCAGCAGCGCGATCACCACCACCGGATTGTGCGGATTCAGCGCGGAGACCGCGCGCGCAATCACCGCCAGGTTGGTGCCGCCGGAAAGTCCGTACCACAGCGAGAGGCCGTAGGCAAAGATGCCCGAGGAAAATGCGCCGAGCAGCAGATACTTCAAAGCCGCTTCGTTCGAGCGCCGGTCGCGGCGCAAAAAACCAACCAGCACATACGTGGAAATCGCCATCAGCTCGAGCCCGATGAAGAGCAGCACGATGTCGATTCCCGCCGCCATGCACATCATGCCCACCACGGAAAGCAGCAGCAACGCATAATACTCGCCGTGGTCTTCATCTTCCACGTCGAGATAGTGCGCCGACATCAGGATCGAGATAGCCGCCCCGCCCAGAAACAGATACCAGAAATAGATGGCGAAGCGATCGACCAGCAGCGAGTTATAAAACCCGAGCGAGCCCCTTGGCGGCAGCGTCGACTGAATTTGCCAGGTGCACAAAGCCGCAAACAGCACGCCNNATCAGCAGAATGCCGAGCGCAAAAATGGTAAGTTCCACCATCGGCAACATCAACCGGTAATCAGTTGGTGAGAGGCCTCGCACTTAGTTGCTCGCTTTCGCTGCGACGGCAACGGTCGCCGGCGGAGCTGGCGCGGGCGCAACCTGCGCACTCACCGGCGCGTTGGCGTTGGAGTTGTTATGAATCGTTTGCACAATCTGGTTGACCGGTTGTTCGAGGATCTGGAAAAACGGCTTGGGATAAAGCCCGATCCATAACGCCATGATGATCAGCGGCACAAACGTGAGGATTTCGCGCGGCGTCAAATCATGCAGCTTTTCGTTCTTGGGATTCGTCACGGTCCCGAAGAAAACACGCTGATAGAGCCAGAGCAAGTAAGCCGCAGCCAGAACCACGCCCGGCGCCGCCCACGCTGCCCACCGCCAGTTCGCGGTGAACGCTCCCTGCAGAATCGTGAACTCGCCGACAAATCCATTCAGCAGCGGCAATCCCATCGACGAGAGGAACATGATCATGGTGATGGTCGCGTAGAGCGGCATCACGTTCGAGATGCCGCCATATTCGGCGATCTCACGCGTGTGCCGCCGTTCATACAAAATGCCGACGATTAAGAACAGTGCGCCGGTCGAAATGCCGTGGTTGATCTGCTGCAGCACCGAGCCGGTCACGCCCGCTGAATTCAGCACGAAGATTCCCAGCGTGCAGAAACCCAGGTGGCTGACGGACGAGTAAGCCACCAGTTTCTTCATGTCCTTTTGCATGAGCGAGACCAGCGCGCCATAGATGATGCCAACCAGCGAGAGGAAGATCACCCAACCTTGCACCTTGGGATGCGACACGACTGCGGGAAAGAACGGCAGCGAGAAGCGGACGAATCCGTACGTTCCCATCTTCAGCAAAACACCTGCCAGAATAACGGAGCCGGCGGTGGGCGCTTCCACGTGCGCATCCGGCAGCCAAGTGTGGAAGGGAAACATTGGAACCTTGATGGCGAACCCGATAAAGAAGGCGACGAAAAGCCAGATGGCGGTCTGGAACGGAATCATCGGCGCCGTCTTATAAAGCTCGGGAATGCTGAACGTGAAAAAGCCAGTAACCGTGTGGTGATGGAAGTAGAGGAACAGGATGCCAAGCAGCATCAGCACGGAGCCCAGAAGCGTATACAAAAAGAACTTGATGGCCGCATAAAGTTTGCGCGGGCCACCCCAGATGCCGATCAGCAGATACATCGGTACCAGCATCGCTTCCCAGAAAACAAAGAAGAGGAAAAAGTCGAGCGCCATGAAGACGCCGAGCATTCCCGTCTGCAACAGCAGGAACCAAACGTAATATTCCTTCACCCGGATCTCGATGGCCGTCCACGAAGAGAGAATCGAGATCCAGCCGAGCACGGTGGTCAGCATGATCAGCAGAAACGAGATGCCGTCGATGCCGAGGTTGTAACCCGCGCCAATCGAGGGGATCCAGTTGTTCGGTGTGCCCTCGAGGAACTTGAAGCCGGGCAAGAAACGCTGCGCCCAGAACATCGGCACCAGCGGCAGCGAGATCAGGAACCCGGCGAGAGCGAAGATGTTCGCGGTCCAGCGGATCGCGTCTTTGTTCTCCTTTGGGACGAACAGGAGAACGAACGCGCCCACGAGCGGCGTGAAGAGGATGATCGAAAGTATGTGACTCTGCATAAGAGCTCTTAGCTGTTAGCTCCTGGCCTTTGGCTTCTAGCTAACAGCTAAGAGCCAACAGCTAAGAGCTGGCATTTCACTTCCACACGTAATACAGGCCAAATCCAAGCAGTCCTGCGACCATGACCAGCGCGTACCACTGCACCAGTCCCCATTCGAACAGACGCGTCGGATAAGAGATCATTCGCGCAAGAATGGCGGGGCCGTTCACTCCCACGCCGTCGATGATCCACTTGTCCCACCAGGTCGAAAGCGTGGCGACGGCGCGCGTCACCCAGCCAACATCGTTCACCGCTCCGTCGATGATCTTGGCATCGAACCACGACGAGGCTTCGCCGGCGCCCATAACGCCCAGCCGAATGTCGCCAATCTTGCGGCGTCCGGTGAAAACGTAGTCGTAGCCCTCGTCAACAAACCACTTGTTGTAGAGCACGGTGTAGAGCGGCGGAGCAGTCGCGGCGATGGGTTCGACGTAATCTTTGCCAGCCTTCGCGTAGCAGCGGTAGGCCATTCCGAGTCCCACGATGGCGGCCAACACCGAGAGGCCCATCAGACCGTATTCCATGGGATCGGTATGCCCTTCTTCTTTTTTGCCGGCCGCCAATTGCGCCGGCTCTTCCGCCCGCATCACGGGAGCTTCCTTGGCGAAAACCGGATCAAGAAATTTCTCGAATCGGTTCGAGCCCAGCAAGCTGTGTGGAACTCCAAGATATCCTGCCCCCACCGAGCAAATCGCAAGAATGACCAGCGGCACCGTCATCGACTTCGGCGACTCGTGCACATGATGCTCAACCTCGTGGCTCATCCGCGGCTGGCCATAGAAAGTCAGATAGATCAGCCGGCCCATATAAAACGCGGTCATGAGCGCGGTGAAGAAGCCGATAAACCACAGGATGTGATACGCGAACGCCTCCGAGGTCCAGGCCTGCCACAGGATTTCATCTTTCGAAAAGAATCCAGCCAGCCCCGGAATCCCGGCGATTGCCAGCATGCCGATGAACATTGTGGCAAAAGTGATCGGGATGCGTTTTCGCAAATCCCCCATGTTGCGCATGTCCTGCTCGCCGCTCATGGCATGAATCACCGAGCCCGATCCAAGGAAGAGGAGCGCCTTGAAAAACGCGTGCGTGAACACGTGGAAAACGCCTGCCGCAAAAGCGCCCACGCCCAGCGCCAAGAACATGTATCCCAATTGCGAAACGGTGGAGTAAGCCAGCACGCGCTTAATATCGTTCTGCACCAGCCCGATCGAAGCGGCAAACACCGCCGTCAACGCGCCGACGATGGCCACGGTTTTCATCGCCGTCGGCGCCAGTACGAACACGGCATTCGAACGCGCCACCATGTACACGCCCGCCGTCACCATGGTCGCGGCATGGATCAGCGCGGAAACTGGCGTAGGGCCCTCCATCGCGTCGGGCAGCCACACATAAAGAGGAATCTGCGCCGACTTGCCGCAGGCTCCGACAAACAGCAGCAGCGCGGCGGCCGTGAGCACGGGATCGCCGATCGCGAACTGCCCACTCCGCGCCAGCGCGTTGACATCGGTGAAGCGAAACGACCCCAGATACCAGACCAGCGTGAGCGCGCCCAGAATGAACCCGGCATCGCCGATGCGGTTCACGATGAACGCCTTGTTGGCAGCGGTCGAAGCGGAGTTACGATGAAAGTAAAAACCGATCAGCAGATAAGAGCACAGGCCCACGCCTTCCCAGCCTACAAACAAAAGCAGGTAGTTATTCGCCAGGATGAGCGTAAGCATTGAAAACATGAACAGGTTCATGTACCCGAAAAAGCGGTAGTAGCCGCCTTCGTGCGCCATGTATCCGGTGGAGTAAATGTGGATCAGCATGCCCACGCCGGTCACGAAAAGCAGCCAGATAGAAGAGAGCGGATCAAGCAGGAACCCGGCGTCGGCGTTGAACGAAGCAAGTGTCCCGTCGCGCTTAACGAAATTCAAATGCCCGTCGTCACTGCCCAGCCACGTATACAGAATTTTCTCGAAGGGACGCCCCGAGCCATGCGCAAAGTTTGTGTACTCAAAAACCGTAAAACAGGCGAAAAGAAACGCGAGCACGACCACGCCAACGCAGACCGCGTTAACGGTGGCCTTCTGCAGTCGCCGCCCGAAAAAGAACATCATCGCGGCCCCGAAAGCCGGGAAGAGCGGGATCAGCCAGATGTGGTTTAGAAATAGCATTTAGCTCTCAGCTCTCGGCTCTCAGCTCTCAGCTCTCAGTTTTGGCTCTCAGTTCGCAGTTCGACTCCTTATAACTGAAAGCTGAGAGCTGATGGCTGACAGCTGCTCTCACCATTTCAACAAATCAATCTCATCCACATTGATCGTCTCTTTATTCCGGAAGAAGGCGATCAAAATGCCGAGGCCGGCGGCGGCTTCGGCGGCGGC
>PLHP01000233.1 GCA_003138955.1 Acidobacteriaceae bacterium
TTACCCGCCGGTTGGCCCACATCCCGGTTGGCCCACATCGTTCGTGGAGACGAAATACACGGAGGCGCGCCACTTCTAGCGTCTATATATGTGGGTGCAAACCCCAACCGTCGAAGTTCACCCGTGCCGCAGCAGCAGATCTCCCGCGACAAAGAAGAAGAACACTACCGAAATCACCCCATTCATGGTGAAGAACGCGGCGTTCAGCTTACTCAGATCGTCGTGCCGCACCAGCGTGTGTTCGTAGAGCAAAAGCGCAGCCACGGCAACCACTCCCGTAACCGCCAGCTTACCCAAGCCGAAAGTGACGACCAGCGCGATCAGCAGCCCGAGCATCACGAGGTGAAACAGCCGAGCAACAACGAGCGCGTTCCTGATTCCGAAATAACGCGGCAGCGAGTGCAAACCATGGCTGCGGTCGTGGTCATGATCCTGACAGGCGTAGATCACATCGAATCCGCCGACCCAGAACGTAACCGCAGCCGTGAGCAGCAAAATCCGCGGATCGAGCGAACCGCGAACCGCAATCCACGCGGCAGCCGGAGCAATCCCGAGCGCGAATCCGAGAAACAGATGCGACCAGCGCGTGAATCGTTTGCTGTAGGAATAAAGAAGTATCACCGCCAGCGCCACCGGCGAAAGCATCAGCGTCAAGCGGTTCAACTGGGAAGCGGCAAGAACGAAAATTCCGCAAGCCACCAGAACGAACGCACTCACAAACGCTGGAGTCAACTGTCCGACCGGCAGAGCGCGAGTAGAAGTGCGGGGATTGGCGGCGTCAATCGAGGCGTCGGCCAGGCGATTGAACGCCATAGCGGCGGACCGCGCCGAAACCATGGCCACGACAATCCACGCCAGTTGCCGCCACGCCGGCAAACCTCCAGCCGCCAGCATGGCGCCGCAGAGCGCAAACGGGAGCGCAAAGATCGAGTGCTCCCATTTGATCATCTCCAGCGTGATTTTCAGATTTCGCAGGACGCCCACGGTCTAATTGTAAAGCAGTTGTGTAGCGCCGGCGTCCCCGCCGGCCCACTCACAGGTCATCCCTTTAGCCCGGACGGAGAGGCCCGATGCACCATCGTACCGCTCATCACGCTGCGGCATTACTAGCCACTGTCCACTGTTCCTTCCACCAGCGGCACAAACCGGCAACCTTCAAGAATCTTCACCTCGGGCTCTCCGCTGACTTTGCCGATCAACTGCAATTCCTGACTGAAGGGCGGCCCGACCGGCACCATCATGCGTCCGCCATCGCGCAACTGATCAAACAGCGCTGGCGGCATCGCAGGTGTTGCGGCAGAAACCAGAATGGCGTCAAAGGGCGCGTACTCAGCCCAACCCTGGGTGCCGTCGCCGATTCTGATCTTCACGTTGCGACATTCCAACCGATGCAGCGTGCTTTCCGCCGAGACGGCCAGTGCCGCGTGGCGCTCCACCGAATACACCTCGGCGCAAAGCAGCGAGAGCAATGCTGTGACATAGCCGGAACCAGTGCCGACTTCGAGGACGCGATCGGTGGCTTCAAGAGCGAGATGCTCGAGCATCGCGGCCACGATGTAAGGCTGCGAAATAGTTTGTCCTTCGCCGATGGGCAGCGGGTGGTCCCCATAGGCGTCCAACCGGTAAGGCTCCGGCACAAACTCGTGCCGCGGCACTTTGCGCATAGCGTCGAGCACGCGGAGGTCGTCAATTCCACGCTCTGCGAGTTGCGTGCGCACCATTTCTTCGCGCTGTCGCTGAAATGAATCGCGTTGGAAGGGGAAGCCCATGGCTCCTGTTTTGCGGACCTATGTTGCGGGACAAGCAGCCCGGCTTTCGCTGGTCGAGGCCAGCCGTCTCTACGTGATTTCAGTATGGCCCGATGATTCCGCCAATGTTGCCTACAGTGGGCGGCTCTGGCCGCGCCGTCTTTTCTTGCGCTTCGATCATGTCGAGATACTTGTAAGCCGAGCCCGTGTTGAAGAGCACCACCTTATCTTCGGGGCGGAAGAAGCCGCTGGCGCGCAGCTTCCGATAGGCAACCAGTGACGCGGCCCCTTCAGGAGCGGCGAATACGCCCTCCACGCTAGCCCAGTGTCGCGTGGCTGCGAGGATTTCCTCGTCGGTCGCAGCGACCGCGGCGCCCTGGCTTTTTTTGAGTATCTGAAGAATCAGGTAATCGCCATAAGCCTTGGGCACGCGCAGTCCGGCAGCAAAGGTCGCGGCGCCAGCCCACATTTCGGAAGCGCTCTTTCCCTCTTCCCACGCTTTCACGATAGGCGCGCAGCCCGCAGCCTGCACCGTGATCATTTTCGGGCGCTCAGAACCAATCCAGCCCAACTCCTCCATCTCATCGAAAGCCTTCCACATGCCGATCATGCCCACGCCACCGCCCGTCGGATAAATGATGCCTTGCGGCAGTTTCCAACCCATCTGCTCGGCAACCTCGTAGCCCATGGTTTTCTTGCCTTCAACGCGGAATGGCTCTTTGAGGGTCGAGACGTCGAACCATCCTTCTTTGTCCTTGCGTTCGGCGACCATGCGGCCACAATCGCTGATCAAGCCGTCGACTAGAGTGACGTGCGCGCCGTAGTAATCGCATTCCATGCGATTCGCCAGCGGCACATCTTTCGGCATAAAAATATAGGCTTCGATGCCCGCCGCGGCCGCGTAGGCCGCCAGCGCACCACCGGCGTTTCCAGCGGAAGGAGCGGCCAGCTTCTTCAGTCCATAATGTCTAGCCATGGTCACCGCGACCGACATACCGCGGGCTTTGAACGATCCGGTTGGATTCAGTCCTTCGTCTTTGATGTAGACATTGGCATACTCGCGGCTGGCGAGCATGGGCGTGAATCCCTCGCCGAGCGTGACGGGCTTTTCGTCTTTCGAAAGTTCCGGGAGAACCTCGGCGTAACGCCACATGCTGGCCACGCGACCTGATAAATTTTCGGGCCGCAACTTCCCCTTCAGGCTGGCCAGATCGTAACGGACGTAAAGCACTCCGCCGTCTTTGGGGCAGACATTCTGCGGTTGGTCAGCGGAGAGATGCTCTCCGCAGCGGGTGCATTCTAAGTAGGAAATTCGCATCGAGGGAAGGATAGCATTTTGGTGCTTGCGGCTAGGGCCTCTGGCAGTGCGTTCCACTCAGCGATGAAGCAAAAGGCCGGCTCCCATTAGGACGCACACATTCACCAACATGCCCATGCTAAAAATCATACTAGCGAGCGTCTTATAGAGCGCCGCGTCAGCAGCGGGAGCCAACCTCCTGCGCTCGCGGAGATTGAGATACCACGCAAACCCAAGGCTAATGCCCATAAACAAAATATTCATCGTTCGGAAATCAAAGAAGTCGTGGATTCGAAGCAACGCCAGCACGAGATTAAACACATTGATAACGCTGATCAGCGTCAAAACTCCGAACAAAGACCGCCGATGATCGCCCATTTTGATCCCCCGCAAGCAGGATTATATGCCAAGGCTGCCCGCCGAAAACTGCGGCTCAAGGTTCAAACCCGTCGTTCCCACCGCTGTGGATCGCGACTTCCATGAAAACACGCGATCACTTCAAGCGCGTCAATTTCGATGCGATAGAACAGACCGTAAGAAAATTTGCGCAGCCGTGCGCGATGCACATCTTCAAGATCGGGAACTGATGAGGATTTTCCCGCAAACGGAGAACGGTAGCTTCAACTTCTTCGCGAAAACGCATCCCAAGGCCGGGATGCCTGGACTCGTACCAATCTTGAGCGTCCACGACTTCGGCTCGCGCAGCTGGCGTAAAGATTACTTGCATCGCTACGGGCGGCGGCGAGCCAACTCAGCGCGCAACTGTTCCCACGTGACGGCTTGAGTTCGATCTTGATCGAGACTGGACAGCCGCCGGCCCAGTTCGGCTTGTTGCGCTTCCGGCAGAGGAACGTCGGTATCGCGCAGACTGTCCCAAAGCTGGCCAATCAAGGCAAGGCGTTCTTCGGGGCTCAGCCGCGCGAGTTCGTCCGAATTAAGACTTCCCATGCCCTTAAAGTACCTCCTTCCGATACGCCAAACACCCCTTAGGCCGACACCCGTTTCAGCACATCATTCGCCCGCCGGAACCACGGCCGCTCCCGCCGCCGCAGGTAACCGGGCATGGTGGGCTTCTTGTCGAGCACCTTCCGCGCCCACTCGCGGGCTTCGGCATTGCGTCCCTCGGAGGCCAGAAGCTCCGCAAAATTCAGGTAAGTCTCCGACGACGTCGACGTGATCGTTACCTGCCGGAAGAGCGCCTCAGCTTTTTCTTTTTGTCCGGTCTGTGCGTAGGCGTGGGCGAGCAATCCGGCCGCGCGTTGGAAATCGTAGTCGGGCTCTTTGGCGACCACTCGTTCCAGGTCGGGTAACGCGGCTGAGGCGCCGCCTAACTGGATGGCGCAAACTCCGCGCCGGTAGAAAGGGTCCGGCGTATCGGCGCGGGCAGCGATGGCTTTGTCGAACGCTCCTCGCGCCAACTGGAGCTGGCCGTCATCCATGTAAAGGTCGCCGAGTTCTTCATAGTTTCCAGCCGACGGATTGTCGCGAATCGCAGCTTCCAGTTCGCCAATGCGCCTGCGGCGCGGAAAGACTTTGAAGGACTGGCCGACCAGTCCAATGTCGGGAAGCGCCTCGACGAAAAGATAGATGATCGCGCCGAGCGGCCCGAGAAACAGGATGATGAAAATCCAGTAGGTATCGGGCCTCCGCCGGATAAAGTGGACAATCGCCAATCCCTGGAGGATGATGCCCCACGGATATAGAAGGTAGCTCAGAAAGCCCATGCCGATCCCACAAACTCTACTCCGCGGCGCGCAGCCGATTCTGCCAGTGCGACCAGAGGAACCAGACGATCCCGCCCAACAACAAGACTCCGATGATCGCGTCGAACTTATGGAAGTACTTGCCGAGCGAGCGCCAGTTCTCGCCGAGTTTCATGCCGAAGTAAGCCAGCACGAAACACCAGGGCCACGACCCGAGGAAAGTATAGATGTGGAATTTGCCGCGCGGCATGCGGGCGATTCCGGCGGGCAGCGCGATAAAGGTGCGGATCACGGGCAGCAGGCGCGCAATGAACACGGCCATGTCTCCCCAGCGCAGAAAAAAGCGGTCGGCCCAGTCGAGTTCGCGGTGGCCCATCAGGATCCAGCGTCCGTAACGCACGACCAGCGGGCGCCCGCCGTAGCAGCCGATCTCGTAGGCGACCAGCGAGCCTAGATTACAGCCGATCGCGCCCGCCGTCGCCGCCCAAACCAGTTTCATCGTGCCGGTATAAACAAGGTAGCCCGCGAAAGGCATGATCAGCTCGGAAGGCAGCGGAATGCACGCGGACTCAATCGCCATAAGCAGCGCAATGCCGGCATAGCCGGTCGCGGCCACGATTGAATTGATGAAGACGAAAAGTAGGGTGAGGATTTTTTCGGTCATGAAATCGGGAGATCGGGTCATCGGATGATCGGATGATCGGTAATTGGTTTTCAATCACCCGATGACCCGATGGTCAGATCACCCGATGCCGTTTAGAACGCCCCTTCCTGCGTGAAGCTGAAGCCGGGCAAGGTTACGCCCTCCGCCGATTTGGCGACCTTCACCTTCACGACGGGCGCATTGGGCGCGGTGACCTCTGCGGGCCGCAGCACCGCGTATTGCGTGAAAACTTCGCTGTACACCTTGGTGACCAGGTGATCCTGGCCGGTTGCATCCTGGCGCCAGACTTGACCGAGTTTGATGCTCTTCACTGCCACAAGTTTTTTCCTTTGATTCTCAGAGTACTCACCCGGCCGCCAAGCCGTCAATTGCAGCTGGGTTACCTTTGTGGGATAGGCCTGCGTCTTGCGGCCTTCGGTTCTGAGTGCTAGCAGCCCGTGGTGCAAGTC
>PLHP01000303.1 GCA_003138955.1 Acidobacteriaceae bacterium
TCTTCACGGATCGACTCCCATCCATCACAGCTTCAACTGTTGCAGATCAAACTGGCTAGTATAAACGAATGGATGGGTAACGAAGGTGATGGGTCAATGCGATGGGACAATGAATGACTGGAACGACGCTGGAATAAAGCGCAGACTTTCGTGTCCGCGCCTCGGAGAGCCTGCTCAGTGGGATGTCGGAATTCCAAGAACCAGCGATCAACGGCCAGCGATCAAGGGCCCGAGATCAAGGACCAGCGGCCGGCAGGCCATCCGCCAGAAACGCTACGCTCTGCACGCCCGTAATCTCAAAGCGCTTGCGGCAGCGCATGTTCTTGCACATCATCATGTCGTCGCGCCGCAGCATGTAGGACTGCGCCTTGGCGAACTTGGCGCGGTCGCGATCGTCCGCGCGCGGCGGCAGACTCTTCTTCTTCATGCGCACCAGCCACTGGATTTCATACTCCGCCGACTGATGGCAGTGCGGACAGCTTAAGTTTGCCGGCTTCTTATCGGACCGTTCGTCAAAAAATTCGCGCTCATCCATTCCAAGATTATTGCACTTTTGCGGATTGAATGTGCGAAGATGCGAGGATTACTGCCATGCCGCGCAAACGCAAGAAAAAAATCTTCTCCGCCGTCAAGGTGGTTCGCGAAATGGCTCGCGAACGTGTGGGCAGTCCCAAACCGTCGCAACTCGTGAAGGCAAAGACAACTAAGGCGGAGAAGCACAAGCCCACGCTGGGCAAGTTGCTAACGGATGAGTAACGGACGGAGTTCTCCGCACTCTTGTTAGAAAGTTGCACTCACGGCAGTACCACCAGTGGGTATTGTAACCACGCAAGTATCGCCGGACGCACCTGGGCAGTTCGCCCAGGTCACCGGAATCGCGCTCGCCGTCAGCAATACCGAGGCACCCACGCTGTAGGTCGCAATGCACGTCCCCCCGGTTGCCGAACAGCTGATCGCGGTTGGGAGGCTCGTCACCGTCCCGTTTCCGACGACGGCGACGGCTAACGTTGCCAACTTGCCGCCGCCCGGGCAGAGCACGTTGGCCGGATTGTCCACAACGATCGTCGCAACCGCGATCACAACATTCCCCGAACCGCCCGTACCCGCAGGAACACTTGCCGAGATATCCCCGACACCGCAAGGGCCTGGCGTGCCCGGCGGGGAGTCTACCGGCGGCAGCGTCGCAGTGAACAGGCCGGGAGCCGACACGGTGGCCACTCCGTTATCAATCGTCCAGGTCGCTTGACTAGTCACATCCATCGTGGCGGGGGGATGGATGTAAGTGGCAGTCGCGGTGTACTGTTCCGTGGGGTTGGCGGGGGGTGGAGTGAAACCCGGCTCCAGAAAAGTAAATGTTGTGGGCGTGATCGTAAGGCTCACCAGCTTCTGGTCGTGCCCGCAACTCGGCAGACTCAAAGCCGCTCCCACTGCCACCAGCGCGCCCAACGCGAGCCCAATATAACTCCGCTTCATATCCATCACTCCTGGAGGCAAGTTTACGGCCGGCCCGCTCGTCAGATCAATGGCCGCTCGTCAAATTAAAGGAAAGTTGAAATCTAGCGGAACTGCCCCCAAAAAGCAAGAAACGGCGGCAGCTCTCAGCCGTCAGTGGTTAGCTTGGGCTTCGATCTTGCGCGCGCCATCGTTGCCGTTCAGGACGACAGGCTTCCGATGACGTGCAAAGAGCCCGCGCATCATGTCGGGGTAGTATTCGGAGAGCACGTTGTAGGCGCTGTTGCTGCCCAAGTTAACAGCCCAATTGGAGAACACGCGGCTTACGCTGCGATCCTGCTGCGGATAATAGCTGGTCGAGATGCTGCAGGACATCAATTGACCGAGTGTTTCCGAGGTGTTGAATCCGGACGTGCCGTTATCTCTGCGCGTGACCACGGTGCGATTCACGGCATACCAAATCCGCGAGAACGTCGACCCTCTGCCTTGTCGAAAATAGCGCGGGTCTTCGTGCAGGATGGTGGGCAGAACGCCATAGATCAGAATGCTTCCCGAAATCTGATCGCCCTCGGCCGCCGCAAAACGCTTTCCGTAGGCGTCCCAGCCCTGGCCGTAACGCGGCTGGCCGTTCGCGGCCTGTTGCATCGCTGCCTGGAAGGCGTTTCCGATGTGCGCGCTGATGTCGAAGGCCTGATGAAGTGAGAGGATGTATTTTTCGCGAATGGTCAACGGATGACGGTTGGCGGGTGTGTCGTTCGTGTTCTCAAAATCGGGGATCATACCGAACATACGCTTGGGCGGCTCCGCCAGATCTGGCGCGGCCGGTTTTTCCGGGACTGAGATTGCCGGCGGATTCGCCGCCGAACCCGATGGTGGATCTGATTCCGCGTCACGCGTCTGCTGCGGATTCCTTTCTACGCTGCTCTGTGCGGAAAGAGCGCGCACGAATACGCAGGACATCATGACGACCAACAGGATCCGCACCAGGATTGAGTTCATTGCGACGAAGTCATCCATTTCAAGAGGCAGAGCATGGATTGAGCATACGTCGCTGATGCTTACAGTTGGAACTGTATACCCGGCGTGGGGGTAACGAAAGTGAGTGGCGGGGACAATCGCCGCTACGGACCCTGCACGACCTGCAAAGGTTGAGGGGTCTGGAGTCTCTGGCGAAGGATGGCCTTCCGGGCCGGGATTTCGGCAATGGCATCGGCATGGATCGTATAGGCGCCATGGGGGAGCGTGTTGCCAAAGGGAATTTGAAAGTCGGTAGTGCCCGCGTTTAGCGGAAAATGCTGGTAGCCGATTGCCGTCGCCCGCCCATTTTCGGCGACGGCCACGATGATGATCGTCAGATCGAAGGCTTCGGCGGAACCATTGGAGACCTGGAGGATGCCGTCGATCCGGTCGTCGCGGACCTTTGGAGGTTGAAGCCATTCGATCAACAGAGAAGCGGCGACCACGGCCCGGAACTCTTTATTGATGGTGTGCGCGGGACGGCCGGAATCTTCGACTTTAAAGGTGAGCGTGAAAGCCCCAGGCTTGGCGGGGCGTCCAGCCAGCAGGCCTTCCGGGCTGAGCGTGATTCCTTCGGGAAGAGTTCCACTGGCCACGCTCCAGACGTAGGGCGGAACGCCGCCGCGAGCATGAAGAAGAACGTGGAATTCCACGCCCGCGACCAGCGATGGCGGAGCTTCGTCCACAACGGCGAGTGGGGGAGCCTGCGCGGCAAGCAGGGTGCGGAAACAAATCAGGATCGCAATGAGCCGGACGACTTGGGCCGTTTTACTGAATCCTCTTTCCTTCGACATCACTCACCTTCGGTGTGCACTCAATAAGCATCAATCTCTTTAAACAACAAGGTGGTGGACACTCTTTCATTGCCATCAGCGTCAAAAAACGGTTGCCGATGCGAAAAGCTATTTTTTGAAACAAGATAGTAAAGGCCGCTTTCGGTAAAAACCTTTGAGTAATCCTGTTTGAACGAGAACACTCCGTCTTTGTGATGATAGGGACGTTTATACCTGTGTATGGGGTCGAAATCGGTAATCGCGAGGAATCCGCCAAACTTCAGGACCCTGTCAGCCTCTGCCGTTGCAGCGAATAAGTCCTGACGGTCGAGAAGATAAAGGCAAAATCCAAAATATACAAAGTCGAAAGACAGTGATTCAAAAGGCAAACGCGAGGCCGTGCCAACGTGAAGCTGTGTTCCGCTCCGTGAAAGCCTGCGATTTCCCTCATCGACAGCTTGCTTTGAGGGGTCGATACCTTTACCTTTCGCGTCAAGCAAGCCGCAAATCTGTTCAAGCTTGGCGCCGTTGCTACAGCCGATTTCCAAGACCGTGTTTATTTTGTCTTTGAATGGAGATAAGGCTTGGCCAAGCCATGTGATTTCACTCGCGCCGCTCCTGACTTCAAGGGCCGCCTTGTTTCTCAGAAAATAGTTGTCGCCTTCCCCTTCAAGAAATATTGAAGACTGATTCATAGTTTTACCTGTCAAATTTGGAGGTCAAAGCAATTTGCTGTCGATTCTACTGTCATCCAGTCAATGATTCTGATGAAAACCCATCCTAGATCATTTGATTTTACGCTGGGCACGGCGTAAAAGAACTGCAATATGTCCTGTCGTGTGTCGCAAGCTCCAATTGGCCTCTTACTCGTCTGCTCGCTTATCTGCTTGATGAGCGCGGACGCTCTGGCGCAGGCTTCAGCTCCCAACCCGAAAACGACTAACGCTAACTCCGAAGAGGGCGCGGTCTTCGAACGAATCTTAAATCGTGTCCACTTTGAAAACGACGGAACAGAAGTGAGCGAGACCGAGACCGTGGTTCGGATTCAAAGCCAGGCGGGCGTGGAGGAATTCGGCCAACTGGTTTTCGGATACTCGTCGGCGACCGAGAAGCTGGAGGTAGAGTACGTCCGCGTGCGCAAGCCGGATGGGCAGGTGGTGGTGACGCCGGAATCGACGGCGCAGGATTTCGCTCCCGATGTGCTGAAAGAAGCTCCGATGTATAGCGACTACCGGCAGCGGCATATTTCCGTGGCTGCGCTGCAGCCCGGCGACACGCTGGAATACCGCGCGGTGACGCGGGTTCTCACGCCGCTGGCGGCAGGAAACTTCTGGTACGAACACACATTTCCGAAGGGTATGGTGGTCAACGAAGATCGGCTGGAGATTGATGTCCCGAAGGCGCGGGAAGTGAAGCTCAAAACGCCGACGCGAAAGCCGGAGATTCAGGAAACCGGAGACCGGCGCATTTACACCTGGGTGGTGAAGGACATCCAGCCGGAACGCGACAAAGATAAAGATAAAGACGAGGCGGACGAGGACGGCCGCCCGGATGTGCAGTTGACGACTTTCACCGACTGGAAGCAGGTTGCGCAATGGTATGCCAAGCTGCAGGGCGAGCGCATGACGGTGGACGACAGCGTGCGAAAAAAAGCCGAGGAGCTCACCAAAGGAGCGGACACGCCCACAGAAAAGGCGCGACGGCTCTACGATTTCGTGGCGCGGAATGTGCGTTACGTGAGCATCTCGCTCGGAATCGGGCGCTATCAGCCGCACTCGGCCTCGGACGTTCTGCAAAATGGATACGGCGACTGCAAGGACAAGCACACGTTGTTTTCCGCGATGCTGCGAGCGGAGGGAATTCAGAGTTATCCGGTGCTGATCGACAGCACCCGCAAACTGGATGCGGACGTTCCCTCCCCGGCACAGTTCGATCACGTGATCACGGCGGCTCGACTGGGGACGGGAACCGCGCTGACCTGGCTCGATACCACTCCTGAAGTGACGCCCTTTGGGCTGATTCTTTACCAGTTGCGAAACAAAGAAGCGGTGGTGGCGTCGGAGGATAGCGAGGGAGGCTTGCAGCGGACGCCGGCGGATTCGCCGGTCAAGACCTTCATGCGCTTCACCCTCGACGGCAAGTTCAGCGAGTATGGCGCGCTCGATGCGGCGCTTGAGTTTACCGCCCAGGGAGATCGCGATTGGCCGATGCGTGCAAGCTTCCGGCGATTTCCGCGAGCGCAGTGGAAGGACTTTGTAAAAGCCCTCTCCGCGAGTTGGGGCTTGCCGGGTGACGTCGATGACGTTCAGCTCGATTCCATCGAGGAAACGAGCAAGCCGTTTCATCTGAAATATCACCTGCACCAGGACCGGTATTTTGTAGTGCCATCGGCGAGTGTGGATTTTCGCCCGATCCCGCCGCTGGGAATGCCTGCGGTTCGAGCGTCGGAAAAGAGCACGGAGCCGATGAACATCGGTCCGGCGGGTGAAATGGACTACCGGGTACGCTTGCAGTTTCCCTCCGCCTACACGGTGCACACGCCGACCGCGGTGAAAATGACGCGAGATTATGGCGACTATTCATCCTCCTATTCACTGAGCAAGGGAATTCTGGAAGGCGAACGCAAACTTGTCGTGAAAGTGAATGAGCTGGCGGCGGCGCGGCGCGCGGACTACGAATCGTTTCGCAATGCAGCGCACAGCGATCAAGACCAGGTGTTGTCGTGCACCATCCTGACGCCGTCGGGGCAAGGGGCGGAGACGGCGGCTTCGAAAATGGAAGGAACTCCCGCGGAGCTGCACAAGGCAGGAGTGAAAGCGCTGCAGAGCAAGGATTATCGCACGGCGATCGACCTGCTGAAGCGCGCGCTGGACGGGGATGCGAGCCTGGCGAATCCGAGTATGGCGAATTCAAGTCTGCCGAATTCGAGCTTGAAAGACGGCTGGTATGACCTCGGACTGGCCTACGCCGGAGCCAACAATCATACGGAGGCGATCGGCGCATTCCGGAAGCAGATCGAGGTCGATCCAAATCACAAGCACGCGAACGGCGAGCTCGGGATGGAGCTGCAACAAACGGGGAGAACCGACGAGGCGATCGCGGCTTATCGCAAGCAGCTGGAGACGGCTCCGTACGAGAAGGCGGCGCACAAGAATCTCGGCTTGTTGCTGGCGCAGCTGGGACGCGATGCCGACGCGCGCACGGAACTGGAAGCGGCCGCCGCGATTCCTCCGGATGATCCGGAAACGAAGATGGCTCTGGCCCAGGTGTATGGGCGGTTAGGAGAGAACGCGCAGGCCCAGGAGTTGATGAAGGGACTGACGGGCAGCGCGGGCGCGGATTCGGGTCAGGACATTTACGCGGCGGCGTTAGCGATGAAGCCCGACATTGATCCAACGCAAACCGAGAACGATGCGCAGCAGGTTCTGTACGACATTGGAGGACAGTTCGACTCGGGCGAGTTGGATCGGCTGGGGCCGTCGGCATTTTCGCCGATGCGGCTGGTGGCGCTGGCGTGGGCGCGGATGGGATGGGCGAAATTTCATCGCGGCGAAAATCTGGCCGCGATGCAGTTTCTCACCTCGGCATGGCTTTTGAGCCAGTCGGGAACGGTCGCGAACCGGCTGGGGCAGGTGCTCGAAAAGCAAGGCCAGCCGGAGAAGGCGCGTCATATGTATGCGCTGGCCGTGGCGGCGGGCGGAAGCGCTAATGAAGTGCAGGATTCGCGGGCGCGCTTGGCGAAGCTAGCCGGCGATCCTGCAGCAGCGGAGAAAGATATCGCGCTGGCGCCAACCGAGCTAATGCAGGCACGCACGGTGAAGCTCGGGCCGATCACAAGCAAGCCGGTTTCGGCGCGGTTCAACCTCGTGTTCGACAGTTCGCCGCGTCCGGAGCGCGCCGAGTTTGTTGACGGCGACGAAAGTCTTCGTTCAGCGGGCCAGCAACTGCGGGAGAAGGATTTTCCCGTGAGATTTCCGGATGCGTCGTCGGTGAAAATCGTTCGCCGCGGGCTATTGAGCTGCGGCGGCTCGGGATGCAGCATTGAGCTGCTGCCGATCGAGAAGGGCGCTTCTTCGGGAGCCGCAGCCGCAGCTTCGAATAAATAAGTTCGATCGCGTCCTACGTAGAGACGCGGCTTGCCGCGTCTCCGTCGCCATCCCTTGATTTCAGTCCACGCCAGCGGCGTGGCTGCGTGCGGCGTCCCCTCGACGCATCCGCATGGACTCCGATAATCTGGTGAGTCTTGTAAGGGAGGTCCTGCCCATGCGGGAGGCCGTCGAACGACTGTGGCCGGAAATTCAGTGGATCAGCGATCCCAAGCTTCGGGAGCAGGTCACACAAGCGTGGATCAAGGCGCTAGAGCGGAGTCCGCTGAAGCCCGATGACCTGAATCAAATTCCTTTTACTCTGCTGGTTCCGAACTGTCCGATTACATTCATGGAGCACAAGCGCTGCGTGGTGCACATTGCGCGCGAGAGTGCGAAAGCGATGACGAACTTCATGGGACGGGCGCTGCCGATCGATGCGGACGTGGTGATTGCAGGCGCGATCCTCGCGGACGTGGGCAAGTTGCTGGAGTATGAAATTGGTCCGGATGGGAAGAGCCGGCAAAGTGAGCGGGGCGAAGCATTGAGGCATCCGTTTATCGGGGTCGCGCTGGCGATGGAGTGTGGCGTGCCGGACGCGGTGTGCCACATCATCGCCGCGCATGCCGCCGAAGGCGATCTGGTGAAGCGCACGACGGAAGCGTTCATTGTGCATCACGCCGATTTCATGGCGTTTCTGCCCTTCAAGAATCCGAAGAACGTGAAAGTGAAATGAGGTCCCAGGTGTCAGGTCTTAAGATTTTCCTGAGAGCTGAGAGCTGAGAGCTGACAGCTGCTCCTAGAGGAGATGTCCTTGTCGACACCACACGCCACCACCAAAGAAACCATCACCGCGACCATGTCCCGCTGGGCCGCGGGGCTTGAGTTCAAGCAGCTCTCGCAAGACGCGGTGCACCAGGCCAAACGCTTCCTGCTCGATTCGGTGGGCTGCGCGCTGGGCGGATATCGGCAGCATGACGTAATCATTGCGCTCGAAGTGCTGAAGGAGATTGCCGGGCGCGGGCCGGCGACCGTGATCGGCACCGGCCAAAAGATGGACGCAGTTTCGGCCTCGCTGGCGAATGCCCTGATGATCCGCTGCATGGATTACAACGACATTTACTGGAAGCAGGATCCGTCGCATCCCTCCGATATTTTTCCGGCTGCGATGGCGTGTTGCGAGCGCGCCCAGAGCGATGGCAAGGAATTGATCGTTGGATTTGTGCTGGGCCACGAGTTCGAAATGCGTTTGTGCGAGGCGGCGTTTCCGGGCATCCGCGAGCGCGGCTGGCATCACGCGACGCTAACGGCGTTTGTCTCGCCGATCGTGGCGGGGCGCGCGCTGCACTTGAGTTGGGAACAGATTCAGCATGCGATCGGAATTTCAGCTTCGCGGCATTGCACGATGGGCGCGGTGACTGCGGGCAAGCTGACGATGATGAAAAACACTGTCGATCCGATGGCGACGCAGAGCGGCGTGCTGGCGGCGCTGCTGGCCGAGCGGGGCTACAGCGGTCCCGAGCACGTGATCGACGGCAAGGAAGGATTGGTGCACTGCTTCGGGCCGGAATGGAAACAGAACTTGCTGACCGATGGACTCGGCGAGTCGTGGCGCATCACGCAGTGCGGGATGAAATTTTTTCCGACTGAGGCGCTGACCCACGCCCCGATTTCGGCGGTGCTCGACCTGGTCAAGAGCAACGACCTGCGTCCGGAACAAGTGGAGAAGATTCAGATCCGATCGCTGGCGCGCGCGGCTGACATTCTTTCCGACCCGAGCAAGTACGACCCGCATACCAAGGAGACGGCCGACCATTCGCTGCCCTACGTGATTGCAGCGGCGCTGGTGGACCGGCAAGTGACGCCGGCGCAATTCGAGATGAAGAAGATCATGGACCCGACGATTCGCGCACAACTCAAAAAAGTTGAGGTCGTGGCCGATCCGGAGATCGAGAAGGTTTTCCCGGCGCTGCAGCGGGTAGTTGTGAACATCACGACCATCGACGGGCGAAACTTGTCGAAGCAACTCGACTATCCGAAGGGCGATCCGCGAAATCCGCTGAGCGATGCGGAAATCGAAGAGAAATTCCGCGCGCTCGCGGATGGCGTACTTTCGGCGAAGGCGCAGGCGAAGCTGATTGACGCGATTTGGAATCTGGAGAAGTGCGGGTCGGCGACGAAACTGATGGCGCTGATGAAGGCGGATGTGAAGAAAAAGCGCAATCGAAAGGCGCCAAACTGAAAGTGAAGCGGCGTTGAGGAGCGAGAATGGCTGATCTGAAAGTAACAATCGCATCGGACCTGACGGCACGTTACAAGAAACTGGCGGGCGTGGTTCGCGAGTTGGCGGCGCCGTTGAGCGACGAGCAGTTCTGGGCCAAGCCTTTTCCGTTTGGAAACAGTTTTGGCCATCTTGTGCTGCATCTCACCGGCAACTTGAATTACTTCATCGGGGCGCAGATTGCCGGAACGGGCTATGTGCGAGATCGTCCGCTGGAGTTTTCGGAGGCGGCGCGGCCATCCAAGACAGAGGTGTTGAAGAAATTTGATGAGGCGATTGAGATGGTACTCGGCGCGATCAATAGTCAGACGGCGGAAGACTGGTCAAAGGAATACGCGGCAGTGGGCGTGGACTCGCGCGACCGGTTCGCCGTGGTGCTGCTATGCGCGACACATTTGCATCATCACATTGGGCAGATGATTTATCTGGGATTCGAGTTGAAGCGGAGAGGCTGAGTTGCCGGGAGTAATCATGGGCCAGACCATCGTTGAGAAAATCGCGCAGAAACACATGACCGAAGGGCCGGTGCGGCCGCTTCGGACAGGGGATTTCCTGTCAATTCGTCCGCACCGCTGCATGACGCATGACAACACGTCGGCGGTGATGAGCAAGTTCAAGGGCATCGGCGCGAAGAAGGTAAAAGATCCGCACCAGCTAACGTTCGCCCTCGATCATGATATCCAGAATAAGGATGAAGCAAACCTGAAAAAGTACCGCGCGATTGAAGCGTTTGCGAAGGAGCAGGGGGTGGATTTCTATCCCGCCGGGTCGGGCATCGGACACCAGATCATGGTGGAGCGCGGGTATGTAGTTCCTGGTTCATTCGTGGTCGCATCGGATTCGCATTCCAATATGTATGGCGCGCTGGGTGCGATCGGAACGCCGATTGTTCGCACGGATGCAGCCGCGGTGTGGGCCACGGGCGAATTCTGGTGGCAGATTCCACGGTCGATACAGGTCGTGCTGGAAGGTAAGTTGCCGGACGGCGTCACGGGCAAGGACGTCATTATCACTTTATGCGGGTTGTATAACCACGACGAATGCCTGAATGCGGCGGTCGAGTTCACGGGGCCGGGAGTGGCATCGCTATCGATGGACGCGCGGCTTTCGATTTCGAATATGACGACGGAGTGGGGCCCGCTGGTGGGCTGGTTTCCGGTGGACGCGGTCACGGTCCAGTATTTGCGCGGCGTTCACCAGCGACTCAAAGCGATGGGCATGGGTGCCGAGCGGTTTTCGGAAAAAGACATCGACGGCTGGGAGAAGAATCCTGCGACGCCGGATGCGGATGCGGTTTATGCAGCACGCATTACGCTCGACCTCGATCACGTGACGCCGCACGTGTCGGGACCCGACACGGTGCAGGCGATGCAGTCGCTGGCTGAAATTGAGAAGAGCAAAGTTGCGATCCAGAAGGCGTATCTGATTTCGTGCGTGAATTCGCGGCTGGAAGATCTGGCGGCAGCGGCGAAGGTGCTTAAGGGTCAGAAAGTTGCCTCAGGCGTGAAGTTCTACTTGAGCGCAGCCAGTAAGTGGGTGCAGGAAGAAGCGGAGAGGCGTGGAATCTGGCAGACGTTGGTGGATGCGGGCGCGCAGCCGCTGCCATCGGGCTGCGGGCCGTGCATCGGGCTGGGCGTGGGACTGCTTGAGGCCGGCGAAGTCGGAATCTCGGCGACGAATCGAAACTTCAAGGGCCGCATGGGATCGCGCGACGCGAAGTGCTACCTGGCGAGTCCGCAGGTAGTGGCATCGTCGGCCGTTGCCGGTTATATCCGCGGACCGCATGAGTTTGCTAATCGCGCACCGCAACGCAACTACACCGAATTGGCATCGGCGGCGGCGGGTACCGCGGAGAAAGTTGAAATCCTGGCGGCCTTTCCGCAGCGTTTGAAGGGGCGACTGGTGTTCATGCCGCAGGATAACGTCAACACCGACGCGATTTATGGCAAGGACTACACCTATCGCGACGACATGACTCCGGAAATGATGGCGAAGGTGATGATGGAGAATTACGATCCACAGTTCGCCGCGAGTACGAATGCGGGAGACGTCATCGTCAGTCAGTTCAACTTTGGCACCGGGTCAAGCCGCGAACAAGCGGTCACGTGTCTAAAGGCGAAAGGTATTCCGCTGGTGATCGCGGCCAGCTTTTCGCAGACCTATCTGCGCAATGCGTTCAACAACGGCTTTTTGTGCATAGAAGTGCCGGAATTTGTGGCGCGTGTGCGCGAGCAGTTTGCAAAGGAGATCGCCGCGAAGCAGAAGACGATCGTTCCTGGGGATGAGATTGATATCGATTTCACTTCGAGTACGATCTCGTGGCGTGGGGAGACGTTTGCTTTCCCGGCGCTGGGCAGCGTGCCGCAGTCGTTGGTGATTGCCGGCGGAGTAGAGAACCTGGTGGCAAGGCGGTTGGGCGTGGTTTAGCTTTGTTCACCGCCCAGAGGCCGAGCACGCCGAGAAATGCAGAGGCCTTCGCTTCGCTCAGGACGCCAATTTTCTTGGCGGTAGAAAGTCCGAGGACCAATTATGGCGAAATATACAATTATTACTATGCCGGGGGACGGCATCGGAAACCAGGTTCTGCCCGAGTCATTGCGGGTTTTGCAAGCGGTCGGCTTTGACGCCGAGTACATTCATGCCGACATCGGATGGGACTGCTGGCGCACGCAGGGTAATGCGCTGCCCGACCGTACGATCGAGTTACTAACCAAGCATAAGTTGGGTCTGTTTGGTGCGATAACTTCGAAACCGAACAAGGCGGCGCAGGGGGAGCTTAAACCCGAGCTGCAGGGGAAGGGTTACGTTTATTATTCGCCGATCGTGACCATGCGACAGAAATTCAATCTCGATATCTGCATGCGGCCATGCGTCGGCTTCACGGGCAATCCGCTGAATTACATTCGAAAGAAAACGGATCGCGGTTACGATGAGCCGAAGATCGATACCACCGTCTTCCGTCAAGGAACAGAGGGCATGTACGCCGGCGTGGAGTGGACGAATCCTCCGGAGAACGTGCGCGCCGCCTTGAACAGCCATCCCAGGTTCAAGGCGTTTGCCAGCGTGCCCGGGCAGGAGATCGCGGTGAGTTGCCGCATCATCACTCGCAAGGCGGCCCAGCGCATNNTGCGAGAAGCCGAATGTGGTGCGCGAAACTTCGGGCATGATGGAAGAAGTGGCAAAAGAGGTTGCGAAAAATTACCCGGAGATTGCGCTTTGGTCGACGAACATTGACGCGCAACTGATGTGGCTCAACAAAAATCCGGAGGAGTACAACGTGGTCGTGTCCTCGAATCTGTTCGGCGACATTCTTTCCGACGCGTTCGCGGGACTGGTGGGCGGCCTGGGATTCGCGGCCTCCGGCAACATTGGGGATGACGTGGCGGTATTCGAGCCGACCCACGGATCCGCGCCGAAGTATGCCGAGCTGAATCCGCCCATCGTGAATCCGATTGCGATGATTCTTTCGGCGGCGATGATGCTCGATCATGTGGGCGAAGGCCAAAAGGCGAATCGCATCCGCCAGGCGATTGCGGACGTGGTGCGTGAAGGAAAAGTCCGGACCTACGATATGATGCGCTTAACGGGTGGTCCGAAAGCGATCAGTCAGGGTGCGGCTTCGACGGTGCAGATGACGGATGCGATTTTGGAGAAACTGAAATAAGCGGCCAGTTGGGGAATCTTCGAGTTGATTAGCTCGAGTTGACGATCTCGAGTCGAGGAAATTATGAGCGGCGCTGTCGAGACTACGTCCCCGCGTTCTGGCGAGGCAGGCCATTGGGGCCAAGAAGTTCGGTCGGACGTGCACGTCGCCTTTGAGGCGCGTGCCATCGGCGGCGTCGAGATCTCACTGGAGTCGCGCGTTGCGCCCTATTACGGCTCGGCGATCATGGACCAGACGCGAGAAGTTCTGGGTGAACTTGGAGTGAAGCACGCGCGGGTCGCGATTCATGATGAAGGCGCGCTGCCTTTTGTCATCGCGGCTCGCATTGAGGCCGCTGCGAGGCGCGCAGGGATCGCGCTCGGCAAACGCTCGCTGCCGGAGCAGCATCCGCTGCCGGCACCGTCCCAAAAGGACCGGCTGCGTCGATCGCGTCTGTATCTGCCGGGCTCCGAGCCGAAGTATTACATCAACGCCTCATTGCACGCGGCGGATGCCGTGATTCTCGATTTGGAGGATTCCGTGCATCGCGGAGAGAAAGATGCCGCTCGCATCCTGGTGCGAAATACTTTGCGGGCAGTCGATTTCGGATCGTGCGAGCGCATGGTGCGCATTAATCAGTTGCCGCTGGGGCTCGAGGATCTGGCGGAAGTGGTGGGTGAGAGTCCGGACCTGATTCTGATTCCGAAGGTCGAGCAGCCTGAGCAAGTGAGGGAAGTGGATCGCATGACCGGCGAGATCAAGGCGCGCCACGGAATCATCCGGCCGATCTGGATCATGCCGATACTGGAGTCGGCGCTGGGAATCGAGAATGCATTTGCCGTCGCGACGGCGAGTGAAAACGTGGCGGCGCTGACGATTGGGGTTGAAGATTACACCGCCGATCTGGG
>PLHP01000012.1:0-218 GCA_003138955.1 Acidobacteriaceae bacterium
CCAGTTGCCAGTGAAAAGCAAAATACGCCGACTTCTTTGCGATGAAAAACCCGGATTCTAGCCCGAACTTTTTTGTCCAAGACCGGCAACTGGTAGCTGGCAACTTAGCTAACGTGGCGATCCAGGGCCTTCTGAATATCGTCTTTGGAGCGGTAGCCAACGAGCTGTTCTACCACCTGTCCGTTCTTGAAAACCAGCAGGGTAGGAATGCCGGTGAC
>PLHP01000012.1:277-2834 GCA_003138955.1 Acidobacteriaceae bacterium
CAGCACGGGCTTATCGGACTTCAACACATCGGAATCAAAATTAGCGTCGGTAACTTCAACGATGGCGTTGCTTGCCATTCATCCTCCAGGATTCTCAGCTAGCTAACAGTTCCGCCAGGGTGGACCGTTTGGTCCCCGTAGGGCGGGACTTCTATCCTAGCACTGTTGATTGGATGCACTGCAAGTGCGGAAGTCGCAGGAGCTGCCCGAAGCGGTAGGCAGGGGAGAGCGCCGTAGAATGGATAGTCATAGATGTCAAAGACGATGGATGTCGTAGATGAATGACTGGCGATGATCAATAACTGGCGATCAATTTCTGGCCATCTCGATAATCTCCGGGTGGTGCTGGTGGCAACGCGGAATCCGCTGAATATTGGAGCGGCGGCGCGGGCCATGAGTAATTTTGGGGTCAGGCGATTGCGAGTGGTGAACCCCTACGAGGTGGCGTTTCGCGAGGCCAAATCGGCGGTCGGCGCAGCGGGCTTACTGGCGAAGGCGGAACAGTACGCGAGCGTGGCCGAGGCAGTCGCGGACTGCCGGCTGGTGGTGGGAACAACGGCGGCAGGGCGGCGAGAGTTGCAGCATCGGTTGCGACGGCTGGAGGAGGGCGCGCGGGCGATTAAACGGCACCTGAAGGCGGGACCCGTGGCGTTGCTCTTCGGCTCGGAACGGGTGGGGCTGTCGAATCAGGAGCTGAGCCACTGCCATTGGGTGATGCGGATTCCGACGCGGGAGGAGCACGGTTCGATGAATTTGGGGCAGGCGGTGGCGGTCTGCCTGTACGAACTGGTGCGAGGACGGAAGACAGCGCCGGCAAAAACTGCACCCGGGCAAAAAGAAAAGAAGTCCGCCCCGTCAAAAGAAGTGGAACGGTTGACCCAAATGCTGCTTGCGGTTCTGCACTCCAGCGGATACGTGAAGCCGCGGGCAGTGGCAGCCGAAGAAAAGTTGCGGCGCCTGGTCCGGCGCCTGGAGTTGAACGCCGATGACACCGCGGTATGGTTGGGAATGCTGCGGCAGATAGCGTGGAAGCTGGGCGTGGGTGAAAAGGACGGCCCTAGCTGAACAACTTCCGTGTAGAGACGGGGCTTGCCCCGTCTCACTCGCAGCGGGAGACAAACCCTCACGCCGTCTTCTGCCGCATCGAGCCGGCGATCACGGCGCCGACCACCAGCAGAGTCAAAACACTAATGATTCCCAGCGAGATGACGCAGTAGATACACCAAGCGCCCAGGATCATGGATTCGACGTCCGCAAGGTGGATGGCAAAGGCAAAAGCGCCGATCGCGAATGGCAGCATCCATGCGTACGCTCTTCGAGCGGCGAGCACGCCGAGCAGCAGATATCCGGCGATGCCAATCACGGCGACGGGAATTCCGAAGAGCATGGCGTACGGACTGTGATTCACGACGCCGCAGTCCCAGCGCTCATTGATGCTGCAAGGTGAAGCGTCGGTGCGGTAATGCTCGCGCAACGCGAGTGCGGAAACGGCGATACCGGCGACGGCGAGTACAATCAGCACCCATCTCATGCAGGACTCCCACCCCAATGTAAATGAAGTTGCATTGCAAGCAGAAAGTTAAAGCATTTTCATTGTTATCACAACCCGTAAGCATGAGTAGCAGACAAGAGCGTTATTCGCTTTCATGCGTCGGAACTTTCGCCCGAAGCCGATCTCAAACAGCCGCTTAGCCACGGAAACGCAATTACTGGGTGGATCACTTTCCACGTTCGGCGGGACGTTATAGAACTGGGACCACTCGCCCAGATAACAGGCAGCTTGCAGTGTCGAGACTACTTGGATAAGCCCACAAGGATAGTGCTTTTTTACGGAGCCAAAGAAATCGTAAAAGAGGAGCATTAAGCACAGCTAGCGGTGATACCCAGGCTAGCGCCCAAAAAACGGAAAAACGGGCGCGAACCTGGGGCACCAGGAACCGCCACTCTACTGCTTGTCGTAAACCGCCACCGATTTCACCGGCTTTCCGTTCGCGTCCGTGCCTTTTGAAGTCAGCGTCAACGTCTTTCCATCGTGAGAAACCGTTGCGGAGGTGGTGCCTACAGTTTTGTCTCCCTTTTTCAACGTGGTTGAAAGCTGGTGCGAGTTCAGTTGCTTGATGGCAAGGTGGTCCGCGCCATAGGGTATTCCAGTTCCGGTCACTTCGGAATCCTTGCCGTCGTACTTGGAGGTGTATCCGAAACTGAAGGCTGTGCCGTCGGCGCCTACGCCCTCGAACTTGTAGGTCACGGTGTCGCCATCCGCCGTCGCCGTGCGCGTAAGGCTTTTTGGAGCGTGCCCCGCCGGATACTTCGACTTGTCCAGGTTTAACTTCCATGTACCAACAAAGGCTTTGCTGTCAGCGAGCACCGAACCGGCCAGGGCCAAACACACTACGGCTACCGCGAAAATCGAGGATCTACGCTTCATGAACCTTCTCCTTGTTGAGACTAGCGGTGAGATGGAATTCTTGGCAAAGGCAACCGCAGCCTTACCGCAGCGCAAGCCTAATCCTCATCGGCTACGTGAGTCAAGCGAGAGTCTTATCCAATACAAGAT
>PLHP01000169.1 GCA_003138955.1 Acidobacteriaceae bacterium
TGCCATGAACACATCCTAGCACAGCGGGCAGCCGAGCCCATTGAACCCGCTCGTTGCGAATGACTGGCGCACTCCGGAACCAATGATGCCGGGAACCAGCTACTTGATCCCGCGCGAATTCAGATGTTCGGAGTACATTTTGTCGGTCTGTTTGATGTGATCCGCCAGCCAATCCTTGAGAAACTTCAGCACGGCGATCGAATTGCCCATGCTGCCCGCATCCAGATCGTCTTTGAATCGCTTGACCTGAGCAACGAATTTCTGATGTTGTAAACGATGCTCCTCCAGTTTTGGGTAGCATGCCTGTTTCAGCAGAGCCTCTTCCGCCCTAAAGTGAGTTTGCGTGTACTTTTCCAGTTCCTGCACGACGGGGGCGACGATGGTACGGCCTTGCCCCAGCCCCATCGCCTCATTTAGCTGATTGATCAGGTCAAAAAGCTTTTGATGTTCGGCATCGCAGCTTTTGACGCTCACGCTATAGGACGTATCCCAGGTAGCTAGAGCCAAAGAGCACCTCCTCCAGGTTCAAGCAACAGACAGCGTCCCGCGTCCAATCTATCGGCAGGATGCACGGAAACTTTAGGAGAAGCCTCGCCGCCCTCCTCGTGCTCCAGCGAATAGGGCCGAATCTTTTTCATCGCACGCGTGCCGAGCACCACGGCGTAATTGTGGCGCATCCGCGATGCCGCTTCAGCGATAATGAACGAGGCGGGAGAAACCGGTTTGCCGCCGGCCACGCTGGAACGCGGCTGCGGCCCAACCAAGCCTTGCTCCGAACCAAGTCCGAAGCACGGGAGATGGAATGACAGGTACCTCGAAACGCGCTTCCACCCGCAACCGCGCCGTCGTTGGCGCAGAAAACGTTGGCGCACAAAGCTGCAAAGTGGCTCTCGTCGGCTTCGGGACGGTGGGAAGTTCCGTGGCCAGAATTCTTTGCGAGCGGTCGAACACCCACCTGCGCCTGACGCACGTGCTCAATCGCAACGTGGCGCGGAAAAAAGTGGACTGGCTTCCGCCCTCCGTGCAGTGGACGGAGAATATCGACGATGTTCTATCGTCCGACGTGGATATAGTGGTCGAGGTGATGGGCGGCCTTCAGCCCACGGAAGACTGGATCCGGCGAGCGCTCCAGTCGGGCAAATCCGTGGTCACAGCCAACAAGCAGTTGATTGCGCACTGCGGCCTCGAGTTGGTCAGCCTGGCGCGGCAGATGAAACAAAAAATTGTTTTTGGCGCGTCAGTCGCCGGCGGCGTGCCGGTGATCTCCGGATTGCACGAGGGGTTGGCCGGCGATGAACTGTTCAAGATCCGCGGCATTCTCAACGGCACCTGCAACTACATTCTCAGCCAGATCGAGACGAACGGCATTCCCTTCGCCACCGCTCTGCGCGAGGCGCAGAAGCTGGGCTTCGCCGAGGCCGATCCCACGGAAGACATCGAAGGCCTGGACGCGCGGGCCAAACTCGCCATCCTGACGCGAGTCGGACTGCATTGCAATGTCAAACCCGAGAGCATCGTGGCGCGCTCAATTGCATCGATCGACGCAGTCGATTTTGAATACGCAAACCAGCTGGGTTGCACGATTCGCCAGATTTCCTGGGCTGAACTGAAAACGCCTGAGCTCAAAACGCCCGAGTCGAAAACGACCGCGTCGAATAGCGAGTCGAACCCAAAGTCGAAAGCTGACCTCTTGTTTGCCGCCGTCCAGCCCGCGCTGGTCGAACTCTCCTCCCCCCTGGCGCGCGTGGAAGGCAGCCAGAATCTGGTAGTGGCAACCGGAACCTACGGTGGCGAGACCGTCTTTGGAGGCCACGGCGCGGGCGGCAATCCAACCGCGGTCGCGGTCGTGTCCGACATTTTGGCCATCGCTCGCTCCAAGCAAGCCGGCATGAGTTACGCCGGACAGCCAGTGGAGAAAACGCCCACCGTCACCGCCGATTTCACTGCTAAGCACTATCTGCGCTTCCTGGTGAAGGACCGGCCGGGCATCATCGCCAGCCTCGCCACCATCCTCTCCCAGTGCAGCATCAACATCGACTCGGTGTTGCAGAAACCAGACTGCCCGAAATCACACCTGCCCTTTCTGATTACGCTGGAGGAATGCAAGGCGTCGCTGGTGGAGCAGGCATTACAGCAGATAAACAAACTGGATTTCCTGGTGCAGCCCTGTCTGCATTTGCCGATTCTGTAGGAAGCTGAGGAAAAGTGAATTGAAGCGCCGGCATCTTGCCGGCTGTTCCGAGGGCGTCGCGCCCTTGGCGCGGCGGGCGCGGATGCCCGCCGGACAGCCGCCGGGACGGCGGCGCTACAGTCATAACACAGATCGCTCGCAGTGCGTCGTTGACCTTACCGCTTACGCTTCCACCTGGAAGAACTGCGCCATGTTGCGGAATTTCTTGTAGCGTGCTTCCAGCAGATCGCCGACTGGCAGTTGCCTTACCGCGGCCAGATGCTGCTGTAGTGCTGCATCAAGCAACGCCGCTGCCTGCGCATGGTCGGTATGCGCGCCTCCGGCGGGCTCCGGAATAATGCCGTCAATGCAGCCCAGTTCGCTTAAATCTTCCGCGGTGATCTTCATCGCCTCCGCCGCCAGATCTTTTTTGCTGGCATCGCGCCACATGATCGACGCGCAGCCCTCGGGCGAAATCACCGAGTAAACCGAGTTTTCCAGCATCAGCACGCGGTCGGCCACGGCGATCGCCAGCGCCCCGCCGCTGCCGCCGACGCCAATCACGGTCGCCACGATCGGCACTTCCAGCCGCGCCATCTCCCGCAGGTTGCGGGCAATGGCTTCTCCCTGGCCACGCTCTTCTGCATGCAGTCCGGGATAGGCGCCATCGGTATCCACAAACGTAAAAATCGGCCGCTTGAATTTCTCCGCAATCTTCATTACCCGCAGCGCCTTCCGATATCCTTCCGGATGCGGCATGCCAAAGTTGCGATACACCCGCTGTTTCGCGTCGCGCGCTTTCTGCTGGCCCACAACGATGACTTCCGCGCCGTGAAAGCGAGCCATCCCGCAAACAATCGCCGGATCGTCGCGAAAGGCGCGATCGCCGCGAATTTCGCTCCAGTCGGTGAAAACGCGCTCGATATAATCCAGCGTGTAAGGACGCTGCGGATGACGCGCCAGTTCCGTGCGCTCCCACGCGTTCAGCTGCGAAGAAATCTCGCGGCGAAGGTCGTTCACCCGCTCGTGCAATTGCTGCACTTGGCGGAGCGTTTCCGCGTTCTGCCCTTCCAGCGACTGCAGGCGCGTGATCTGCTCCTCGATTTTTTCCAGTTCTTTCTTCGCCTTCAATCCAGAATCCATTTTGATGACGTTCTCATTCCGTCGGGTATGATGAGCTTCCACGATCGAGAGCATGAAATCCGTACCCGCGAGGGCGGGATTCTCCCCGCCATTTTTCGCGCCGTTGTTCGCGCCAGGACCTGACTTCCCTGCCCGCTTTATTTTCGCTCTTCTCATCGGCAAGCTTACCGTGGAGAGCCGGGCATCCCCGCCCGGCCGCGATCACGCAGGACGAGCGAGACGCCCGTCCGCTCCACCATGTTACTCATCAACTGATGACGCGCACGCTGCCGCGCCCGCACAGCTCTTCCACACGGCCCAGGAAACTACGATCCGGCATCACATTATAGCCTTCGGCTTCCATCACCACCATGAAATCGCCTTCCCGCTCCACGTCGAAGAGCACCTTCGCCTCGCCCTTGCGCTCGCTAAACAATGTGTGCAGCGCATCGACCGTGCTCCCGGTCGCGCTCCCCAGAGGAATCCGTATGCGCAGCGCCTTCGGCACCGGCACGCGAGCTTCGTCCAGCGGAATGATGTCATTAGCCGTGACCTTCGGATTCGCGCCTTCTTCAATGCGCACGCCACCGCGAATCAGCACCGGAACCTCAAGCTTCACCTTCTCCGCGAGTTTCTTATAAGCCTCGGGAAAGACCAGCAGTTCTACTTTCCCCGACATGTCTTCAAGCGCCGCTTGTGCCCACAGTTCGCCTCTTCGTGACTTTGCCACCCGCAGCCCCGAAATCAACCCCGCCGTCGTGATGTTCTCATCCTTGCCGGTGGACTTCTTCATGCCGGCGATATCTTCGGTTGAGAGCGCGTTCAGCTCGGCCAGCTTTTCCTTGTACTTTTCCATCGGATGCCCGGTGATAAAAAACCCGAGGATCTCTTTCTCCGCCCCGAGGCGCGTCTGTTCATCCCAGTCCGGCACGTTGGGGAGCGCGTCGGTCGCCGCCTGCGCGGATTCATCCGCAAACACGCCAAACAGCCCGTGCTGTCCCGACTCCGCGTCCCGCTGCGCCTTCTGTGCCTGCTCGATCGCCGAATCGAGCGCCTGCATGAGTTGCGCCCGGCGCCCGAAACCATCCATGGCTCCGCTCTTGATCAGCGACTCCAGCACGCGCTTGTTCAGCAGTCGCAGGTCCACTTCTTCGCAGAATTCGTAAAACGACCGGAAATTCCGGCCCAACTTCTTCCGGCCCGCGACAATCGACTCGATCCCATTTCCGCCAACGTTCTTCACCGCCGCCAGCCCAAACCGGATCGCCTGCCCGTGCGGCGTAAAATTCGCATCGCTCACGTTGATGTCCGGGGGCTCGACCGCAATCCCCATCTCGCGGCATTCGTTGATGTACTTCACCACGTCATCCGTGCTGCCCGTCACCGAAGTCAGCAGCGCGGCCATGAAGTCGATCGGATGATGCGTCTTCAAGTAAGCCGTGTGATACGCCAGCAACGCGTACGCCGCCGAGTGCGACTTATTGAAACCGTATCCCGCAAACTGCGCCATCAGATCGAAAATCTTTTCGATCTTCTTCGGCGGATAGCCGCGCTGCACCGCTCCCTGCACAAAGCGCTCGCGCTGTGCCGCCATTTCCTCGGGCTTTTTCTTTCCCATCGCGCGGCGCAGCAGATCGGCTTCTCCCAGGGAGTAGCCCGCGAGTTTGTTGGCCGCTTGCATTACCTGTTCCTGATAGACGAAGACGCCGAGCGTTTCCTGCAGGATCTCTTTCAATTCGGGCAATTCATATTCGATTTTGCGGCGCCCGTGTTTGCGCTCGATGAAATCGTCAATCATGCCCATCGGGCCGGGACGATAGAGCGCATTGAGCGCTGTCAGGTGCTCGATTGAGTTTGGCTGGTAACGCCGCAGCACATCGCGCATGCCATGCGACTCAAACTGAAACACGCCAGATGTTAATCCGCGATGGAACACTTTCTGATATGTTTCCTCGTCCTCAAGCGGGATGTCGTCCAGCTTCAGATTCGTCCCTTTCTGCGCCATCAGTTTCAACGTGTCGTCGAGAATGGTAAGCGTAGTCAGCCCGAGAAAATCCATTTTCAGCAGGCCCATCTTTTCGATGGCCACCATGTCAAAGGCGGTAACGATTTCGTCGTTCTTGGTTTTATGCAGCGGCACCAGTTCAATCAGCGGACGCGGCGAAATCACCACACCCGCGGCGTGCACCCCGGAATTGCGGACCAGCCCTTCGAGCTTCCGAGCCGTGTCGAGCAACTGCCGCACCTGAGGATCTTTCTGGTAAGCCTCCTGCAGCGCCGCCGACTCCTTGAGCGCGTCGTCCAGCTTGATATTCAGCGTGGTCGGCACCATCTTCGCGATGCGGTCCAC
>PLHP01000174.1 GCA_003138955.1 Acidobacteriaceae bacterium
GACGACACCATCTTTGAGCCGCTCGCTTGCGCGGACTCGGTGTTGCGGTCGGACGAACGCGAGCTTGGCGTCTGCCTGGTCGATCTTGGCGCCGGGTCGTGCGATCTGATCGTTTTTCAGCAGGGTGCGGTCGCGCACACGGCCGTTATCCCGGTCGGTGGCGACCACTTCACCAGCGACCTCTCAGTGGGCATGTGTACGGGGCTGGCGGACGCGGAGACGCTCAAGAAGAATTTTGGCAACGCGGTCCCGACTCTTATCCCCGAGGGCAATGAAGTCGAGGTGCCGTCGGTGGGAGACCGGCCCTCGCGCATGATGCCGCAGCGGATGGCCGGCGAGATTCTGGGTCCGCGCGCGCGCGAACTTTTCGAGTTGCTGCGCGACAACCTGCGCCACGCCGGCGTTCTGGAACACTGCATCGCCGGATTCGTGCTGAGCGGCGGAGCCTCGCGGCTTCCCGGCATTCTCGACGTGGCTGAATCCGTGCTGCGGAAAGCCGCGCGTCTGGCGTGGCCGACGCCCATGGCGAAGATGCCGTCGTTTCTAGCCGAGCCTGAGTTCGCGACCGTGTTGGGCATGGCATATTACGGCCACCGCGCCCGCCTTGCTCGCGGCTTGCAGGAGCCCAGTTTCGGCTCGCGCATGAAGGCGCTGTTCGTGGGGAAGGGCGCGTGATTTCTCGTAGAGACGCGGCTTGCCGCGTTTTCGCCCGCAGCGGAGACGGGGCAAGCCCCGTCTCTACAAGCGAGAGAACTGCAAACTGAAAATTGATTTTCGAGGTGACGTATGAACGAAGACAACGGACTCCGCATCTGCTTCCACGAAGAAGCCCGCAACGACGCTCGCATCAAGGTCATCGGTGTCGGTGGCGGCGGCAACAACGCGGTCAATCGAATGATTGATTCGGGCATGGAACACATCGAATTCATTGTGGCCAATACCGACTTGCAGGCTCTGCGGATGTCGCACGCCGCCACCAAGATTCAACTCGGAGTAAAGCTGACCAACGGACTCGGCGCCGGCGCCAATCCCGAGATTGGCCGCAAAGCCGCGCTCGAAGATTCGGACAAACTTATCGAGGCCATGGAAGGCGCCGACATGATTTTCGTCACGGCCGGACTCGGCGGCGGCACCGGCACCGGCGCGGCGCCGATCATCGCCTCGCTGGCCAGCGAGATGGGCGCGCTCACCGTCGCCGTGGTTACCAAGCCGTTTGCCTTTGAAGGCAAACGCCGCATGCAGCAGGCGGAGCGCGGTATTTCCGAACTCATGGAGTCGGTCGATACCACCATCGTGATCCCCAACGAAAAATTGCTCGCCGTTGCCGAGAACGCGGGCTTCTTCGAGTCCTTCCGCGTTGCCGACGATATTCTTCGTCAAGGGGTGCAGGGCATTTCCGACATCATCACCATTCCGGGCATTATCAACCGCGACTTTGCCGATGTGAGGGCCATCATGGCGGGCATGGGCTATGCGGTGATGGGCACGGCCACCGCGGCCGGCGAGCATCGCACGGTGGAAGCGGCGCAGCGCGCCATCGCCTCGCCACTGCTCGAAGCGGGCGCGATCGACGGAGCCCGCGGCATTCTCATCAACATCACGGGCTCGAATTCGCTGAAGCTGGCAGAAGTGCAGCAGGCTTGCACGATCATCCAGGGCGCCGCTCACGAAGATGCCAACATCATCTTCGGCGCCGTTCTCGACGAGAAGATGAAAGACTCGGTCAAGATCACGGTGATCGCAACCGGCTTTAAAGAGGCCGATATGCGCCGTCCGCGCCACCACGAGAACTACGATCCGGTCATACTTTCGCGCGAGGTTTCGAGAGAAGCTTCAAATCAAGTGGCGCGCCAGCGGGATCATTTCCGCGAGCCCGAACCGGAAGCCGATCCCGAACCGGTATTTGTGCCCGAACCGAGCTTTGAGCCAGATCCCGCTCCGGTGGCTTTTCAGGAATCGGCACCGGGTAACGCGTCGCATGCAGCAGAGGTGATTTCGCTCGATGCGATGCGGTCCGCCGCTCCCAGCTATCAGGCGGAGGATCTCGACATTCCGGCTTTCCTGCGGAAGCGCAGCGAAGTCATGTAGAGGTAATCACGGGTTACTCCGTGGTACTGGTAGGGGCCAACCGAAACTTGGCAAAGACAAGTCGCTGGCCGGAGCCCCACAGTTGCTGCGGCCAATTGCGGCGCATGCAGGGTTTTTCTATGGCGACAAAATAAGCGCCACAGATAACTACAATTGCGGCACCGACAAGCACGAGCTGCACGGACAGGTAGACCCAATAAGGCGCGGTCTCGCCCAGGCGCCTGGTGAGTCGCCCGACTGCGGAGATCACTTCATAATGAAGCAGGTAAATGGAGTAACACATCCCTCCGATGGCTATGATCCAGCGATTCGAAAAGAAGCGATTGACGAAACGACCGCGAAAGGCAGCAACGTAGAGGAGAAGGATCCACGCGGGGAAAAGCCAGTGGGCGAGGACAGGCGAATGGAGGATCACAAAGAGCAGGGGCCATCCCGCCAGCGCAACGAAATCCCATGCGAGGTTTCGCCGCGGAACTTCGCCCCAGTTGGCTAGAAAAACGTCGGCGAGCAGGAATCCGACCAAGAAAAATTGTACGTACGCGAAAATGGAGAGCGATGCCCGAGGACTGTGGTGCATAAAGAGCGCCTGGCCGGACAGGGCTGCCAGTATCAGAAGGGCAATCGAAGAGCGGCGTAACGTTCGACTTCGGATGGTGAAGAGAAGGGTCAGCAACGGGACCAGCAGGTAGAACTGCACTTCGATCTCGAGCGACCAAGCCACTCCCATTGCCGGGCTGAAGGTTCCGTAAATCAGGCTGTGCAAATAAAAGAGGCTGGCTGCCAAATGCGGATAAAAACTGGCAGGCGGCAACCCTTCCATGCCCGCAGCCAGAATGAACAGGAGAAGCAGCGCGACAATGTAAGGGGGTTCCAGACGAGTTAGCCGGCGCAGATAGTACTTGCGCAGATTCACGGGAGCGGCCCCCTCAAGGTAATGCGCAGCAAAAGGAAGCCCCAGGATGAAGCCACTGATCACGAAGAAAAGCTCGACGCCGTGTAACCCTACTGTAGCCGCTTGGGCAAGCCAGTCGGAAGGGGGAGGAGCAGCACGATAGAACGGCGACCTCGCTGTAAGGTATCCGTTCAGGTGAAACAGGATGACCATGCCGATGGCCGCGAAGCGCAGGCCGTCCATCTCGGGGATAAACCGGCCCGAACTCGTTTCACGGGAAATATGAGCCAGGAATCTGCCGGCGATAGAATTGGGTCTGGAAACAGGAAGCGGAGCCGTGCATTTCTCGAGGTCAGCGGGATGGGACTCACATGTATCCATATCCCAAACAGGGGCTTACAGCCGCGATCAAAAAATATTACTCTATTGAAGCAGTTCGTACTAGCTAGAACCGGGTAAGGCTCGCGGAACGCAAAGACGGTTTTGACATTTGATGGATCACTTCTGCGCCGCGATCCAGGGGTTGATCTTTCCTTCCAGTCAGGTCAAGCGGCAGCGGGCCCTGATCGAGTATGGGCGGGTAAGAATTCAGAAATTTGTGGGGGGTACCCCCCTCCCCCTAAA
>PLHP01000189.1 GCA_003138955.1 Acidobacteriaceae bacterium
CACCGCCCCGGCTGCGGCTGCTACACTTGGTCAAAATCCAACCCCGAAAGGAGCTTCCTCCGCTACCGCCCAGCCCCTTCCCTCAGGCTCATCCTTCGATTGGAAAAGACTATGCCGGCTGGTTCCCAATTGTCAGTTCTCAGTTCTGAGAAAACGCATTCTTGCTCTCTGCTTTAGGACCGTCCGCGTCGGTCACGGCGTGCAGCCGGACACGGGGTCTCCTCTCGAAATGGTGATCGGGGCCGACGAGATGGATTTAGTGGGATCGCTTACGGAGGTTGCGGTCAAGGTAACGGTATCGCCGTTTGGAACCGTGCCCGGAGCCTGGTAACAGGTGGGAACATTGCTGGCGATCAGGGCTGGATTGAACGAGCCACAATCCCCGGCGGGGACACAAGTGAAGTTCACGCCGGCATTCTTCGGGTCGTTCGTAACCACTGCTGCGATGCCTGTCGTGGTGCCCGTGTTGAGCGAAGTGGGTGGCGGAAAATAAGGGCTAAACGTAACCACAATCGCGGGAGGCTGGTATTTGGGATCGCCGCAGGCAATAAGTGCGACCGCGGCGACCATGGACGTGACCTGCATAGCCTTGATAATCAGCCTCATGCTTTCTTCCCAGTTGCTTGTGCTCTCTCCGACCCAACCGCCCGCCGCAGCAATTCCACAAACTGTTCAATGCGCTCTTCTTTCTCCTCCGGAACCGCTCCCGACTTCCGAAACAGTCCCGGATCTAACTCCTCCGTCAGCAGCGCATCCTGAAACCGGTCCATCGTCCACTCCAGGATCGATCCGGTCATGTCCACATCCAGATCCGTCCGCAACTCTCCCCGCTTGACTCCAAAACCCACAAACTCGCGCCATCCGTAAGGATCCTCCACCACCAGAAACCGGTTGATCTCCCTGCGCAACGCCAGATCCGTCCCATAATTACCGATCAGATAAATTCGGTACGACGACCAGTTATCCCGCACCATATTCTCTGTGCGCCCCAGCCAGTACCGCAGCACCTCGAAAAATCCCCGTTCCAGCGCCGCTGCCGAAGCCTGCATATATTTCGGAAACGACTGCACTGCCTTCTTGTACGCCTCGAAGAACAATCCGTCCTTGCTCTTGAAGTGCTGGAACACCGACCCCTTGGCAATGCCTAACTGCGCCGCAATATCTTCCACCCGTGCCGCGCTATACCCGCGCTCGGCAAAATGCCGGATCGCCGCCTCCACAATCCGCGCCCGCTTCGCTTCCGAACGCGGTCGCGGCTTCTCATCCTGCCTCATCTGCATCGGTTTCGCCAGAGTGCTCGCAATTCCTTCCATGGCCCAACTCCCCTCATGATTGTTTGACTCCCGGTCAACAAAAGATACAGCACTCCTAAACCATTTTCCAATCGGCTTTTTCCATGCCGCTTCGTTAATTTCTTCGGCCGGGTTCTATCTTTCTTTTGACCATTGGTCAGCCCGCATGTCCAGCCGCCGCCGGAGACTCCCGGTGTGTTGCCGATTAATTAAGCTGCGAGTTGCCGGGCAACCGGCCTGCGCCAAGCTCGCGGCTCAGCACAAGACCACCACCGACTTTTTCAGTGGTACAGCGCTGCATTAGAAGTTATGTTAAGAAGTCAGAACCCGAGGTTCGTATCAGGAAATCGCCCTGGCGAATGCCGAACCCTCTTGGAAATAAGACGCCCCTTCTAGGGGCTGAGCCAACAAGGAGATTCCAAATGTCCGAAACCGCTCAGCAATACACGCAGCGCATCCTAGCCAACGCCCAGGGACAAGACCCTTTCAAAGTCCAATCCGCCACCACAAAAAAGCTAGCTCGTCTCATCAAGGGTGTCCCCACTGCCAAACTCCGCAAGCGCCCCGCACCCGACAAATGGTCTGTCGCCGAAATCCTCGCTCACCTCGCTGACGTCGAAATCGTAATCGGCTGGCGCATGCGCTCCATCCTCGGAGCCCCCGGAACCCCGGTCCAGGCCTATGATCAGAACGCCTGGGTCACCGCCGGACACTACGAAAAACGCGACCCCCGCAAAGCCATCGAACTGCACGGCGCGGTGCGCGAAGCAAATCTTGCGCTCCTCAAATCGCTTTCCCCCGATCAGTGGAAGCACTACGGCCAACATGCCGAGCGCGGCCAGGAATCCATCGAGCACATCGTCCGCATGGTAGCCGGACACGATATCAACCACATCCGCCAAATCGAGCACATCCTGACCCCAGCGAAGAATTCAGCGAAGTGACCGTATCGAACCATGAGCACTTATAGCCAGGTGTTCCCGGCAGTGCTCCCGGCTTGAGATGGTGGTGAACTATGGTCGCGAACTACGTTTCCGCCGCTTCCGGCAGCGGTTCCGCCAAGGGCGCGGCAGCGGGCTTCCGGGCACGGGTGGTGGTGATCACCACCACGCTGACCAGCACCAGCAGCGTTCCGAGCAAGGTTCTAGGACCGACGGTCTCGCCTCCAAGGAAGTAGCCGACGATCACGGCCACTACCGGGTTGACATAAGCGTACGTGCCAACCTTCGTCGGCGATTCATGATGGATGAGCCAGACATAGGCGGTAAAACCAACGATGGAGCCGGCCACTATCAAGTAGGCAAGCGCGTACCAGGCGCCGCGCGAGACCGCCCGAATATTAAATCCGCGGAACTCGCCGAAGAGTGCCGCCGTCAGCGCCAGCAGAATTCCTCCGGCCAGCATCTGCGCTCCGGAGCTCATGACTTTTGAAGCGGGCAGTGGCAGCTTGCGGGTAAGCGCCGAAGCAATCGACCAGCTTATCGCCGCAATCACCAGCGCCACCGCTCCCGCACGATCGATAGGAGCTTCGCCGAAACTTTGGCTGAGCGACCGGCTGACCAGAACCCCGACACCGCCTATCCCCACCAGAAGAGCCAGCGCCAGCCGCAACGTCAGTCGCTGCGTCCGCAGAATGAGGATCTCCGAAAGCGCCATGAAGACCGGGATGGTCGCGAGCATCACGGCAGCAATTCCCGAAGGCACGCGTTGTTCGGCCCAGAACAGCAGGCCGTAATCGAGCACAAAGATGCAAACCGCGAGAAGCGAAGCCGCCAGCCACTCGCGACGCGACGGAGACGGCGTGCCTGACAGGCGCATCCACCCGAAAAGCACGCCTCCAGCAACAAGAAACCGCATACTGGCCAGAACCAGTGGCGGGACCTCACGCACCCCCACGCGAATCGCCAGGAAGGTCGAGCCCCAGACGAAGTAAATGATGCCGAACGCCAGCAAGGTCTTCCATTTGGGAGGACGAACCGTAGCTTCCATAGCGGCGTAACCCTGCGCAACTCAGAACGCGATCGTTCCTAAACGCGATCGTTCCCAAAAACGCGATCGTTCCTAAAATAGATCACCAGCAAGGTCGCCAGGACGCAGAGTTTTTCTTTTGACTTTGTTCTTTCAAATTACAAATTACAAATTACTCAATTACAAACCCCTCAAGAGTTTCTGGATTCGCTTTCAAGAATCGGGTTTAGGGAAACTCTGATTAAGCTGGTTCCCGGAGAGCTTAGGACACTCTGCCCGCCCGGCAACTCTTGCCTCCGCCTTGCCCGGCACGCTTTGCCCACCCGCCCCGCACCGCGCCGTCTCGCCGAGCGCCATTCTTCGCAACCGCCGCAAAACGCTCCACCATTTCTTCCGTGCCTGCCACGCGCCAAATGGAATCGCGCGTGCTCCAACACCACCAGGTTCACTCGGAAATTCGCCGGCTACGAGCGCCGTCCTTCCGCCAGCGAATTCCCTGCCGAACGCTTGCAAACTTTACATCGAGGTATATCAATGTCCATCTCCGCGATTTTGAACAGCAGCTCCAATCAATTCCAAATGAGCGCCGCCAGCAATCCTTACCAACAGCAAATGCAACAGCTCGGCCAGGCTCTCCAGTCCGGCAATCTGTCGGTCGCGCAGTCCGATTTCGCCACTTTGCAGGCAGCCTTTTCGCAGCCCGCCACCACTACTGGCTCCGCTTCTACTAGCTCCACTTCCAACTCCGTTGCGCAAGCCTTCAACCAGCTCGGCACCGATCTCCAGTCCGGCAAT
>PLHP01000308.1 GCA_003138955.1 Acidobacteriaceae bacterium
CGACTTTTAACCGGACAGCAGTGTCCCAAGGTATTTAGCGATCGGCTTGCTTGCCGTGCGGTGTGATTAGTTCGGCAGAATCAGTTTCATCGTCGCTGCCAATGCCGAACAGCGCCGCCTGCTCTGCGGCGTGCTCACGCATCTGACGCAATTCCTCGGCTTCGTCCACCACAACGCCTTCCGGTTGATCCTGCTTCCGCTGGGTCTTGCGCTCGTTCTTGTCCCGCTGCTTTTGTTGGCGCGCTTGTTCCTTCTGACGTTTGGAAAAAGTCGATCGGCCTCGTGGCATACACAATCTCCCCGTAATTTATATTTTCATTATTATGGCCGGCTACATGAAGCGTCTGTAGGGTTGGCCCAGCTTTGTCCCTGGAATAAACCATGAAGACTGCCGCATACCTCGTTTGTTGCTAGTGTAATCCTAGTATAACCGCGATTCGAGTTCTCAGTTCTCGGAAAAACCCGGGATTGTGCAGGCTGCACTGAGAATGGTTCACTGAGAAATGAGAACTGAGAACCGGGAGCTGGGAACTTTGTCCAAACCGGCCTACTGGCAAGTTTGCACTGAGCTGTGTTATTCTCGAATTCGTTACGAAAACGAGAAGAGACAGGAGTGCAACAGGTTAGTGTTAGCCAGAGAGCAAAAGCAATCCGTCGTTGACGCGTATCGCACGCATGATACCGATACCGGCAGTCCGGAAGTTCAAATCGCGCTGTTGAGCGAGCGCATTGGTCAGTTGACGGAACACTTCAAAACGCACCAGAAAGACCACGGCTCGCGCCGCGGACTTCTCATGATGGTGAGCCGGCGTCGAGGCCTGCTCGACTACCTGAAGAAGTACGACTCGGAACGGTACAAAACCGTTATTTCCAAGCTCGGCATCCGCAAGTAACAGCGCGACCGGCTCCGTGTGGGGCCGGTTCCAGACTGGTTTTCCCAGAATTGGGCTTCCAGATCACGAGAGCCTCAGTAAAGTGCGTTCCCAACCGCAGCCCTGGCATACGCCCGTCCAAGCGGACTCCGGACCCCCGCATGCCCTTCTGCCCATACAAAGGATGATCTATGAAGCCTGAAGCAACAAAAGTTTCTGTCGAAATCGCAGGCGGAAAGCAACTCTCTATCGAAACTGGAAGACTTGCCAAGCAGGCCCACGGCGCCGCCGTCGTGCGCTTCGGCGAAAACGTTGTCCTCGCCACCGCTACTGCCAATCCCGAACCCCGCGAGGGCATCGACTTCTTTCCGCTCACCGTCGACTACCGCGAATACACCTATGCCGGCGGACGCATCCCCGGCGGCTTTATCAAGCGCGAAGGGCGCATGAGCGAGCGCGAGACTCTCACCTGCCGCCAGATTGACCGGCCGGTCCGTCCGATGTTCGCCGAAGGCTTCAGGTGCGAGACCCAGATCATCGCCCTGGTCCTCTCCGCCGACACGGAAAACGATCCCGATGTCTGCGGCATTAACGCCGCTTCCGCCGCCCTGACCCTCTCCGACATTCCGTTTCTTGGCCCGCTCGGCGCCGTGCGTGTCGGCCTGGTCGAAGGCCGCTTCATCGCCAATCCCACCTACACCGAAATGCGTGAGGGCCTGCTCAACATCATGGTCGTGGGCACCGCCGATGCGATTTGCATGATCGAGTCGGGCGCAAAAGAAGTAAAGGAAGAAACGGTGGTGGACGCGATCGAATTCGCGCACGTCGAAATCAAGAAGATCTGTGCCGCCATCAACGAACTGCGCAGCAAGGTCGGCAAGCCGAAGCGCCAGGTGACGCCGCCGGAATTCGACGAGGCTTACTTCAAGAGCCTGGAATCGAAGATCGGCAAGCGACTGGCTGACGCGCTTGATACTGGGAAACATCCCAAATCCGAAAGCTATGAATTGGTGCGCACGCTGGAGAAGGAACTGCTGGCCGCGGTGCCCGAGGACGACGCAGCGCTCAAGGCGAAGCTCAAGAAGTACTACGAGATTCTGCGCGAGCGCATCTTCCGCAATCAGGTGATCGATCACAAGCGCCGTCCCGACGGACGCGCGTTCGACCAGATCCGCGACATCTGGATCGAAGCCGGTGTTCTGCCGCGCGCGCACGGCAGCGCAGTCTTCACCCGCGGTGAAACCCAGGCGTTGGTTACCACCACGCTCGGCACCAGCGACGACATGCAGCGTCTCGAGGGTTTTGAAGGCGAAGCCAAGAAGCGCTTCATGCTGCACTACAACTTTCCCCCGTTCTCCGTGGGAGAAGTCGGCTTCATGCGCGGCGCCGGACGCCGCGAGATCGGCCATGGCGCTCTCGCCGAGCGCGCCGTTACCGCGGTGCTCCCGACCGAAGACAACTGGCCGTACGCGATGCGCGTCGTCTCCGACATTCTGGAGTCGAACGGATCGTCGTCGATGGCCACGATTTGCGGCGCCTCGCTCTCGCTGATGGATGCGGGCGTGCCCTTGAAGGCTCCGGTCGCTGGAGTTGCGATGGGATTGGTGAAAGAAGGTGAGCAGTACGCCATCCTCACCGACATTGCCGGCGCGGAAGATCATTACGGCGACATGGATTTCAAAGTTGCCGGAACCAAAGACGGCATCACCGCGCTGCAGATGGATATCAAGGTTGCGGGCATCACCTCGCAGATCATGCGCGAAGCGCTCGCCCAGGCGCAGCGCGGGCGATTGTTCATTCTCGGAAAGATGGACGAGGTACTGGCCGAGCCGCGCGTGAAGGTCTCGGCGTACGCGCCTCGTATCTACACCTTGCAGATTCCGGTGGACAAGATTCGCGACGTGATTGGGCCCGGTGGCAAGATGATTCGCAGCATCATCGAGCAGACGGGCGTGAAGATCGACGTGGAAGATTCCGGCAAGGTCAACGTGGCTTCGAACGATGAAGTCTCGGCGAACAAAGCTTTGCAGATTATTCGCGATCTGACGGCTTCGGCCGAGGTGGGGAAGACGTATCTCGGCAGGGTCAGCCGGTTGGCGGATTTCGGCGCGTTCGTCGAGATTCTCCCGGGCTTGGACGGCCTGCTGCACATCAGCGAAGTCGCCGAACACAGAATCAAGGATGTTCGCGATGAATTGAAAGAAGGCGACCAGGTACTGGTGAAAGTTCTGGCCGTTGAAGGCAACCGGATCAAGCTGTCGCGGAAGGCGATTCTAAAAGAGCAGCGCGCCAAAATGGGCGGGGCTCCCCCGCCTCCGGAAACGGACGCGGCAGCGGATATTTCCTCGTCAGGTCCGGCGCCCGCAGTGCCGCAGGGCGCGCCCACGGCAGTGATCGAAGGCGGCGCCGAGTTCGACGCGGACGATGAGCCGAACTTCAACCGCGTGGATGGAGTAGTTGCGTCGGTAGAGGCGAGCGCCGCGCGTCCGGAAGGTGCGCGGGAGGGACGTCCCGCTGGCGCTGGCGGTGGCGGCGATCGAGATCGCAATCGCCGGCGGCGCGGTCGCGGACGCGGCCCAGGCGGCGGTCAGGGAGGTCACAGTGGTGGCCACTCCGGCGGCGGTGGTGGGCGCGGAAGAAGGTAGGATTGCAAATCCAGCCCCGGAGGGGCGCACTAACTTAGCCCAGCGCTTCAGAAAAGCTTCGGGCGGTGATGAGTTACTGATAATCGTAAAAGCGGGCCGCAGCGATGCGGCCCTTTTTCTTTCAATTGTCAAAAAGACAAGCGCTTGAAGATGGTTTCCGGAATCTGCTGCACGGCAGTCATGATGTAGCGCCAGACCTTTGGAGTGTAGAGAACGTCGGGAGAGCCGCGTTCGAGCGCGCCCACGATGTCGCGGGCAACCTGTTCAGGACCGGCAAAGCGCGCGGAGTTAGGCAGGTGATCGGTCATGGGAGTCTGCACCGGTCCGGGCTTGATGGTGATGACCCGAACGCCAGCGGGATGAAGGCGGCTGCGGAGTCCCTGGAGGAAAAGGGAAAGCGCGCCTTTGGCGGAGCCGTAGACGTAGTTGGAGCGGCGTCCTCGATCTCCGGCGACGGAGGTGATCGCGGCAACGCATCCGGTGTGCCGGCGTTCCAAATCAGCGGCGAACAGGGTTAGGATCGCGGCCGCACTGACAAAGTTGACTCGCAATTCTTCGAGCAGAACGTCGACCGAGCCCTCAGATTCCTTCTGGTCGTGCATCGAGCCGTAAGCAAGGAGCACGGTGTCAAAGTCGGGAACGTTGTGGCTGGCAAATTCGAAAACGGCGGCGTGCTGCTGAATAGTAGCTAAGTCAGCAGAGTAAGTCAGGACTTGCTGAGCGCCCCGGACCGCTAAGTCGGCCTGTAGATCAGCGAGACGCTGGGGCGAGCGAGCTACAAGAAGTAACTCGCAACCCCGGTAAGCCAATTGGCGCTGAACTTCCAGCGCAATGCCGGAGGTGGCGCCAAGGATAATGATCTTCTTCATGGCGGTTGCGGGCGTGGCTTCTGGCAGCGAAGTTGTGGGGTACGAGGTGACTGTCATTGTCATTGCGCCCCCGTCACACGTCGCCAGAATGAGGATGACATCTTCGGGTCGATGTAGGGAACAAAGCCCCGCCAGCGCGGGAACGAGGCCTCAAACAGAGCGGGGCTCATGCGGGCGTCTTTGGCGGGGTAGAGCGCTCCGCCACTTTGTTGGACAATTTCATCGAGTGACTGCATAAGTTTGAGCGTGCGCTCGCCTCGCATGGCGAAGTCGAGCGCGATGGTAAGCCCGGGCCGCGGAAAGGAGAGCATGCCGGCCGGCGGCGCAGAGCCGAATTGCTTCATAACACCTAAGAAAGAGCCCATGCCGGAGCGGGCAATACGATCGAGTAACTCCTCGAAAGCTTCGAGGTTCGCCTCCGGGATAACGCACTGATATTGCAGAAAGCCCTGTCTGCCATAGAGCAGGTTCCATTGCCGAATAGAATCGAGCGGATAAAAAAACGAATCGTAAGGCACGACGGCCGCGCCCTTCTTGGCCGTGTGAATCCTGTAGTAGGCATTGTTGAAGGCTCTTACCGAATAACGGTTGAGCAACCAGGCCGGCAGTGCAAAGGGCAGTTTGGGGCCGCGCTTGGGATGGAATTCCTTGCCATGATCGGCGGCATGGCTTCCGCGAAAGAAGATGCCACGAGGATTCTTCCCGGCGAAGCAGTCGAGCCAGGCCACGGTGTATTCGAAGCGGTCGTTGCTATTGCGGCTAAGGTCGAGAAAAGCATTTAGAGACTGAAAGGGGATGGACTCGGCGTCGATCCACGNNGTTGCAGATTACCAGACCGTCGTTCGAGCGATGCAGTCCGATTTGGCGGACGTGAGCGCCGAAGGTTCCAGCGCAGTGATGGTTCTTACCGTGAACGTCGTTGGCAATGGCTCCGCCGACGGTGACGAAGCGGGTGCCGGGCGTGACGGGAAGGAACCATCCTTTACGGAGGAATACGCCGATGATGTCGGAAAGGCTGACGCCGCCTTCGCAGCGGACCATGCCAGTGGATTCGTCGAAACCGAGGATGCGGTTGAGTCGGCGACAGTCAATCAGCTCTCGTCCGGAGTTGAGACAAGAGTCGCCGTAGCTGCGGCCGAGGCCATAGGGCAGCAGCGAGCCGGCCGCGGCATCTCTGAGAATGTCCGGTAACTGGTCGTTCCAAGCCGGCTTGTGGACCTGATGATGCGCGGTTTTCGGGTAACGGCCCCACGAAAGAACTCGCTTGATAAGCGGCGATGCTGCGGATTCCCTGCGCAGGGTTGCGGCTGTTTGACCAGACATACTTAGTATACCGAGAGCAAGTCGACTAACTTCGACAACCAATTAGGCCGTTGGCTATTCCCTACCATTGCACGTGCACCATGCTCGCGGCGATAACGGCCGCCGCGGCCGCGGCCACCCCGTAACTGACGGGATCCCGAATAGCGAGCGTGACCGGGTCCTCCTTTAATTCTCCGCGATGCGCCAGCAGCCAGGTTCGGCTGAGCCAATATAGAACGATGGGGCAAAGCAGAAAGAGAAACTCCGGCGTGGAGTAGAGCAGACGCACGTCCTGACTGTGAACGTAGAGGCTGAAAATGACGACCGCAGAAAAACTGCTGCCGACGCCGAGAGAAAGCAGCAATTCGCGATCGCCGATGTGATAGCCGCGGCCCGAGTTACCTGCTTTGACTAAGTCGCTGGCGTGAAGTAACTCAGAATAACGCTTTGCCATCGCGAGGCTAAGAAAGACAAACATCGAAAACGCCAGGAACCACTGCGAAAGTGGCGTTGCGGAAATCAGGGCTCCGGCGAGGATGCGGAAACTGTAGAAACTCGAAAGCACGAAGACGTCAAGCAGGGCGATCTTCTTGAGATAGAGCGAATACAACATGGTAAGCGCCGCGTATCCGAGCAGGACGAGGCCGAATTGCACGTCGAGGAAAAATCCCAGGCCAAGTGCCGACGACAGCAAGATAAACGACACGAGCAAACCTTCGGGAATTGAGATTGCGCCGACTGCAAATGGCCGCTCTTTTTTCCATGGATGGTCGCGATCGGAATGGAGATCGAGCAGATCGTTGAGAATATAGAGTCCGGAGGCACAAAAGCCGTAGAGTGTGAAGCCGACGAACGTGCGGACAATGAGGCCGGCCGCGAGGTTGTGCGACAGGGCGAGGGGCAGAAAGAGCAGAAGATTTTTCGCCCAGTGATGGCCGCGTAGAGCGTTGATCCATGTGCGGAACGATGTGCGGAACGATGTTCGGAACGACGTGGGGAACGATGCCCGCGGCTCGAGGATCGTGCCTTTGAGGGTAGTTACGGCTGCGGCTTGCTCGGCGCGGGCCTCGGTGCCCACCACGTAAGCTGCGCGAGCCTTACGCCAAACTTCTACATCAGCGGCAGAGTCGCCCACATAGTCGAAGCCGGTCTGGGCGAAGCGCTCAGCTAGAAACGCAGCTTTATTCGCTCCCTTTAGATTCAGGTGTCCATCGCTGGCATGTACTTCGTCGAAAAGGCCGAGATAACTGGAAATCGTTTCGGCAAGCTCGCGGTCGGCGGCGGTTGTGAGCGCGATGCGGCGGCCGTTGGCTTTTTCCTGTTGTAGAAAATCAAGAACTTGCTGCCGATAGGGAAGACAAGCGGGGTTGAGGTGGATCCGCGCTGCGAGCTTGCGCTTAAGGGAGGCTCGTCCCGAAAGCAACCAGAAGGGAAGCAGCAGCAGCGCGAGGGGACTGGTTTTGAGGAGGACAAGGATGCACTCCCAAAGCACGTTGCCCCTGATCAAAGTGCCGTCGAGATCGACGCACAAGACAGGGGACGGTACCTTGGCGGGTTTGGCTCCTGTGACAGACCCCATGGGATGATCGTCGCATAAACAGAAGTGCGAAATACGGGAATAAGTGGCACACGTAGGTAACCTGAGTAACATGGGCCGGATGGGAGGGAAGGTTAGTATGAGCTGATCTGGAGCGAAGCGAAAGAAGTAGCCGTTAAGCTGAGGTCCACAGGTTACTATCGTTACCCGTCACGATTGCGCGGGGGCTGCGGCTCGTTTGGGGAAGATGTTGCCGACGCGGCGGATTTCGGCGCCCACCGCTTTCAGTTTTTCCTCGATGTTCTCGTAGCCGCGGTCCAGGTGATACACGCGGTCGATGATGGTCTCGCCGTCGGCGACCAGGGCGGCGAGCACGAGCGAAGCGGAGGCGCGCAGGTCGGAGGCGAGGACGGCGGCGGCGCTCAGCGGAGTTCCACCGCGAACGATGGCTCGGCGGCCTTCAATTTTGATGTTGGCGCCCATGCGCACCAGTTCCTGCGCGTGCATGAAGCGGTTCTCGAAAATGTTTTCCGTGATGATCGAAGTACCTTCGGCCTGCGTGGTGAGCGCCATGTATTGCGCCTGCATGTCGGTGGGAAAGCCGGGATATTCTTCGGTGTTCATGTCGGCGGCCTGGTGCGGCTGATCGCCCATGACGCGGACGGAGTCGGCTTTCACCGCAGTTTTCACGCCGGTCTCCGCCAGTTTTTGCAGAATGGCGGTGAGGTGCGTGGGCTCGCATGCGGCGACGTTGAGGTCCCCGCCGGTGAGGGCGCCGGCGATGATGAAGGTTCCGGCTTCAATGCGGTCGGGAATGATGCGGTGCCTGGCGCCGTGCAGCTTGGCGACTCCCTTCACGCGGATCGTAGACGTCCCCGCGCCGTGGATTTTCGCGCCCATGGCGTTGAGCAGCGCGGCGAGGTCGGCGACTTCCGGTTCACGGGCGCAGTTTTGCATGACGGTTTCGCCATCGGCAAGCGTGGCGGCCATCAGCAGATCCTCGGTGCCGGTGACGGTAATTCTGTCGAAGACAATCTCAGCGCCGCGAAGGCGGTCGCCTTTTAGCGGATCAACGACGGCCTCGACGTAGCCGTGCTCCTGCGTGATCTTCGCGCCCAGCCGCTCCAGACCTTT
>PLHP01000175.1 GCA_003138955.1 Acidobacteriaceae bacterium
TTGCGCAGCTTGAGCAGGTACTTGATGGTCGCGTAAAAATCCGTGGGATCAAGCGTGCGCTGTTCCAGGCTCGTCGCCTCCTGGTTTTCGAACAGCTTGATGTTGAACTTCAAGCGGCCCACGCGCGAGAAGTCATACTTGCGCGGATCGAAGAACATGCCCTGGAACAACGCCGTCGCCGTGTCCAGCGTCGGCGGATCTCCGGGGCGCAGCTTGCGATAAATCTCGATCAAAGCTTCCGAGGGACTGACAACCGAATCGCGGCGCAGGGTCTGGCTGATCACCGTGCCCACGTCGTCGCGCTCGGGGAAGAACACGTTCATCTCGATCACGCCCGATTCCAAAATCTTGGCCACCTTGTCGGCGGTGATTTCGGAATTGGCCTCGAGCAGCACTTCACCGGTCGTGGTGTCGACAATGTCGCTCGCCGCCCACGCGCCTTCGAGATCGGTCGTGTCCACTTCGATTTCGCCGATCTTTGCCTTCTGAATCTCCTTCAGCGTCGCAGGGGTGATTTTGCGGCCGGAGTGCGCCACTTCGTCGCCCGACTTTGCCTTGACGCTGTGCGCCAGTTTCATGCCCAGCAAGTTGGTCGGCTTGTCGCTCGCCGGATCCAGCGTCCAGAACAGTTTCTTGTCGCGGACGATCAAGCGGTCCGTCGTATAGAAAGTTTTCAGAATGTCTTCGCCGGAACGCAGGCCGAGCGCTCGCAGGAAAATCGTGCCCAGGAACTTGCGCTTGCGGTCGATACGTACGTACAAAACGTTCTTCTGGTCGTATTCGAATTCAACCCACGATCCGCGATAGGGAATAATCTTTCCCAAAAAGTAAGTGCGGTTGGCCGCCGTCTCGAANNGAGCGGTGCAACTGGCTGACGATGACGCGCTCGGTTCCATTGATGATGAACGTGCCGTTCTGCGTCATCAGCGGGACGTCGCCGAAGAAAACTTCCTGCTCCTTGATGTCGCGGATGGAGCGGTTGCCGGCCTCATCCTTGTCCCAGATGGTGAGCCGCATCGTGACTTTGAGCGGCGCCGAGTAGGTCATGCCGCGCTCTTCGCATTCCGCCACGTCGTANNTTGTAGGTGCCGCACTTGTGGCAGAGAACCTCGCCCGGATGAAACGGGTCGGTGATCACCGTCGATCCGCAGCTCTTACAGGTCGTGCGCAAGTGATGCAGCCCTTTCAGGTGGCCGCACTTGCACTCCCAGTTGCCAATCGCGAAGTCGACAAACTCAAGCTGGGAAACGTTGCGGAAATCGGTGATCGGAAACACCGACTGAAACACCGCCTGCAGCCCGCCGTCTTCGCGCTCGCTGGGCAGTTTGTCCATCTGCAGGAAGCGGTCATAGGAGCGCTTCTGAACCTCGATCAGGTTCGGGATCTGGATGGTTGCTGGAATCTTGGAAAAATCGAAACGCTTGCGGTGGATATTGTGCTTTGTCATGCTCAGGAACTCCTGCTTTCAGGCAGCCCGAGGCTGCGGTACAGCGCGGAATGAGGGGCGCAAAAAGGCGGCGCCACAAGACTGCTAAACGAGACTGCTAACGAGCGGTTTACGCGGAGAAAAGGCACAGGCACCCGCAAGGACAAGCTTGTCCGCAGGCGCCGTGTGCGACGCTTACTCTTGAATAACTTGTAAAATTCCGCGCCAGTTCAAAAGGCCTGTTTCCGTCCCGCCGCCCGCGGGACCGGCTGCCATACTTTCACTTTCATTCCAGCGACCCTTTTCCGTTCCGCTTCCTGGGTCTATTTGGAGGATGCGGGTCGCCGTCGCCTCGCAGTGAAGCCAGGGTAAGCGGGTTATTTATTAGATATTAACACCACTCCCGAGGATTCAGCTACTGTTCGGTCAAATAATTGCAAGCGGGGTGGGTCGTGTGGTGACGGGGCTTGGCCCCGTCCAAGCGGGCAAAGCCCCGCTTCCACATACCCGCGCCGCCAAGATTATTTGACTTCGACAGTTGCGCCTGCTTCAGTGAACTTCTTCCTAATGGTCTCGGCTTCGTCCTTCGAAACACCTTCTTTGATGCTCTTGGGAGCGCCATCAACCAAGTCCTTCGCCTCTTTCAGACCGAGGCTCGTGACCTCACGTACTGCCTTGATTACATTGATCTTATTGGCTCCGACTTCTTTCAGGACGACCGTGAATTCGGTCTTTTCTTCCGCCGGGGCTGCCGCGCCAGCCGCCGCACCGCCAGCAACCATTACAGGGGCCGCTGCCGCAGCGGAAACGCCTAAACGCGATTCCAGTTTCTTGACCAGTTCGGCCGCTTCCAGCAACGACAGGCCGACTATCGACTCTTCCAACTGCTGTAGATCCGCCATGTGAATCTCTCCGCTTCTTAATGTAAGATTTGCGATTTCGCTATCGTTTTGCCAGGTTCCAGTGCGACCAGGTCGTCAACTCCGGCGCCAGACAACACCAAAGTTTCAGACCGCGCCACCCCGAGCTTCACGATAACCAAATCTTTTTTCGAGCAACATTGCCGCCCAGAAAATTTTGTAATTTTGTAATCGGGNNGTAATTTGGTAATTTGAAAATCTGCTGACGACCAACCGCACGGCAGATTTCAAATTACAAAATTACAAAGTTTCCCAATTACAAAATGCCGGAGGCTTATGCCTCCTTGAATTTTTTCTGCTCCACGCCCTGGCTGACGACCACCGCCAGGTTCCTTCCGACCGCATTCATCGCCGTAACCAGACGCTGCGCCGGAGCGTTCAACAGGAACAACAGCTTCGAATAAAGCTCTTCTTTCGACGGCATGGTCGCCAGCGATTCGATCTCCTTGACCGTAATCACGCGGCCTTCAACCACACCGGCCTTGAAGCTGAATTCCGGATGCTCTTTGGCATACTTCGCCAGCGCCTTCGCCAGCGCCACCGGATCGCCGTGGGTGTACGCGATCGAGGTCACGCCCTGAAGGTTCTTCAACGCTTCCTCGACCTTCGTGCCCTTGCCGGCGCGCTCGGCCAAAGTGTTCTTCACCACGCGATACTTCGCCCCGGTCGGACGCAATGCCTTGCGCAATTCGAAGTCCTGCGTCACTGTCAGCTTGGAGTAAGTAGCCACGATCATGCTCGAAGCGTTCTTCAGTTCGCCACCAAGCTTTTCAACCTGCGCAATTTTCTTAGCTCTGGTAACCGCCATGTTCAAACCCTTTCAGAACTCGTGTGGTGACGGGGCTGTGCCCCTTCCAGCCGGGCAAAGCCCGGCAGCATTGTCGAAACCTATGCCTTGGCCGCAACCTCGATCGGAGTCGTGTCCAGCGCGATTCCCGGCCCCATGCTTGAGCTCAGGTAGCAGGCCTTGATGTATTTGCCCTTGGCTACTGAAGGCTTCGCCTTGATCACACTCGAGATCAGCGTGGTTGCGTTTTCGACCAACTTCTCTGGCGAGAATGAAATCTTTCCCACCGGAACGTGCACGAGCGCGGTCTTGTCGGTGCGGAACTCGACTTTGCCGGCTTTCACTTCCTGTACGGCGCGCGCCACATCCATGGTGACCGTGCCCGTTTTCGGATTTGGCATCAGTCCCTTCGGTCCGAGGATTTTACCCAGACGGCCGACCGATTTCATCATGTCGGGCGTGGCGATCAGCGCATCGAAGTCGGTCCAGTTCTCTTTCGTGATCTTCTCGACCATGTCCTCGCCGCCGACGAAATCCGCGCCCGCCGCCTCCGCCTCGCGAACCTTTTCGCCGGTCGCGATCACCAGAACTTTTTTCGACTTGCCCAGTCCGTGGGGAAGCACCACCGTGCCCCGCACCATCTGGTCGGCATGCTTCGGATCGACGCCCAGCCGCAACGTCACTTCCACCGTCTCATCGAATTTTGCGTATTTCACTTTCTGCAGAAGTGGAACCGCTTCCTGCAACGTATAGGGCCGCGGCTCGACTGCCTTCCGCGACTTCTCGATATTCTTTCCTGACTTCTTCATCCTTCACCTCAGTCTCCCACCGCCGCCTCAATGTTCCGAAGAGCCGTGGTGTTTTCGACACCGGACGCGGCAAGCCGCGTCTCTACTGCTGAATTCTGCCGGCGAGACGCCGGCGCTACCCAACCACATCAATGCCCATAGAGCGCGCTGTGCCCCGCACGCTCCTGATGGCGGCATCGACCGACGCAGCATTCAGATCCGGCATCTTCTGTTTCGCAATGTCCTCGACCTGCTTCAGCGTCACCTTGCCAACCTTATCTTTGTTCGGAGCGCCCGATCCCTTGGCGATGCCGGCCGCGCGCTTCAGCAATATCGAAGCCGGCGGCGTCTTGGTAATGAACGTGAACGAGCGGTCGCTGTAGACCGTGATTACGACCGGAACAATCAACCCTTCGAGTTCTTTCTGCCCGGTGCGGGCATTGAACTGCTTGCAGAACTCCATGATGTTCACTTGCGCCTGCCCCAGCGCCGGTCCCACCGGAGGCGCCGGCGTGGCCTTGCCCGCCGCAATCTGCAACTTTACCGAACCCGTAACTTTCTTTGCCATGACGCCTTTCCCAATTTATCTTCTGCCGCCGAGACGCGGCAAGCCGCGTCTATACAGAAAGTGCTACGCGACTTTCTCCACCTGACCAAATTCCAATTCCACCGGAGTCGAACGCCCGAAAATCGTGACCATCACTTTCAAAGTCTCGCGATCTTCGTTCACGTCGTCGACCACGCCCGTAAAAGTTGCGAACGGACCCTCGCCGATGCGCACCGTCTCGCCCTTTTCGAATTTGACCTTAAGCTTCGGCTTTTCCCGGCTGTCGGCCACTTTGTAAACGATGTGATTGACTTCTTCGTCCGACAGCGGAGTCGGCTGCTGTCCGGTGCCCACAAATCCGGTAACCCGCGGCGTCGACTTCACGACGTGCCAAACGTGATCGTCCATGTCCATTTCAACCAGCACGTAGCCGGGATAGAACATGCGCTCCGAGGTGTACTTCTTGCCGCCGCGGACTTCGGTGACCGACTCGGTCGGAATCAGCACCCTGCCGATCCTGCCCTGCAGCCCGAAAGCCTGCACCCGCGATTCGAGCGACTCCCTCACCTTGCGCTCAAATCCCGAATAGGCGTGGATGATGTACCACTTCATATTCGGATTGCGCGCGGGCTCACCGCCCGGAACTGCTTCCGCAGGCGGAGGAGGCGGCGGTTGCTGGCCGTCTTGGCCGCCGGCGACTGCGGCGCTTTCGTTCTTCTCTTTATTCGAATCCGTATCCGGCATTCAATCGCTTTCTTTCGCTCGCCGCCTAACGGCGCGAGAGATAATGCAGCATCCGCTCCAGGCTGTTGCTGATCGCCAGGTCCACCACCCAGAAAAAAAACGCAAACAGGAACACGGTGATGATCACCACCGTCGTTGTTGCCTGAACTTCCTTGCGCGTGGGAGACGTGACTTTCTTCATCTCCGTGCGCACGTCGTTGTAAAAGGTCTTAATGCGCTCGGGCCAGGACCTCAGCGTCGTTGCAATCGCGTTCTGTTCTACTGCTGTCGCCATACCTTCCCGCTTTCCTCGACTGCTCCCTCTCGGGCCCAAATTCTGGCAGGGGCGGAGG
>PLHP01000133.1 GCA_003138955.1 Acidobacteriaceae bacterium
CACCGCCCCGGCTGCGGCTGCTACACTTGGTCAAAATCCAACCCCGAAAGGAGCTTCCTCCGCTACCGCCCAGCCCCTTCCCTCAGGCTCATCCTTCGATTGGAAAAGACTGGGATAGAGAAGGACCAATCGCCAGTTGATCAGTTTCCGAGCGGTTTTGGCGAGAATGGTGCACATGAGTTTCGTCAAGATCGAGGTGAAAATTAATATTCGGTCCGCGGAAATCCAACGGGTAGACTCAGTGAAAAGTGTTTCGATGAAATCAAGCCGAAGCACACGAGGTTGTTACAGGAGATTTTACATGGAACTGCACCTAATACTAGGATTTGTCGGTGACTTCCTCACCTTCCTATCGGGCGGGGTGCTTGCTTGGGATGCGGTTTATGCCGAGAAGGAGTTTGTTGCGGTCACGGAGATAACCGAGGGGTTGGCTGGCTCGGAATTGAAAGGTATAAAGGTGAATCTGGGTGGGAAGATCGTAGAAAATGCCACCGGAGTTGAACGCTTCTTTCGCCGGCAAACGTCGAGAAAGGCAACCATTGGCTGCATCCTGCTAGGCGTTGGCTTCGCCGTTCTCCTGGCAGCCAGAATTGCTGAGTTCGTAAACCATTGAAAATACCATCCTAATGATTAGGAGGCGGAAACAGTTATTGACATTATTGTCGGATAATGAGAAAATCCGACTGTCGGAGTTTCTGACTGACGGAGGATATAAACCGATCATGCGCGACATATTTCGACTAAAGATAGTCTCGAAGCGTCAAGTCACCCTTCCCCAGCTACTGCTAGAAGCCCTTCGTCTCCGCGAGGGGGATGAACTGGAGATCGAAGTTGAGAACGGAGAAGTGATTTCCGTTAGGCCGCTCAAGCTGGTTCCTGCGACCTTCTTTACTCGCGACATGCTTAGGCTCCTAGAATCAAGGTCTGAGAGCATGGATGCGGGCATCATTGCATCCAAAAGGCCACCTGAAGAAGCTGCGGAAACAATGCAGGGCGTAGCGGAGACTGCGCTAGAGGGGACGGCCTCAGAAGGCACACATGTGACGGACAAGGCGGTGAGGTCTGAACACTAACAACGTGGTTCCGCTTGCATTTTATAAGCAATATTGGAGGGACCGTAAGGGATTTCCCGCAAGAGTGCTTTTGTGTCTCCACACCTTCTACCAGCTAGTCGGCTTCGACCCGGATGATCTAGGGCTGCTCGCGGTTTGTGAGACGCGTCGAATACGGTGGCGACAAGCGTATGCATATCCCCTTTCCGATGGATACGTGGTGTTCTGGCGAGTGAAACGCGCCAAGAGTGACTTTATAACGCTGCGCCTACCGCGACCGGAGAAAGTCGAGATATTGGCTATTTCAAAAATCTAATCCCAGAATTCAGAAAAACAAGGCGGGTGGGGTAACTATGCGGGCTTTAGGCGTTCAGATCGACTTCACCGGAATCGCCATCACATCCTCAACCAGCCCAACTTCCTTCTGCACAAACGGCTCCGCATAAGTGACACCGCCCATCATGCCGTAGAAGCGGGCCATGGATTCAATCCGCGCCCGAATTTCTTTTTGCGCAGGAAAGATTCCGCTGCCGGCCTGCTGGTCGGTGAACTGAGACTTGTAAGCCATCAGCGATGCCATGCGCGCTTCGAACTGTTCGGTGATGTCGACGACAAAAGTAGGCCGCACGTCGCGATACAGGCTGGCGTAAATAATCTTGAAAGGACGATGAGGCGAAGCCGAATCGGCACCGGGGTCACTGCTGGCTGACGGCTGATGGCTGACGGCAAGCTTGGCGAGTCCCGAGATAAACGCCGCTTCATACCCAAGCACCGACGCCGTGTAGTGATCCGGATGCCGCCCCTCCCAGTAGGGAAGGATCAAAACGCGCGGCCGTTGTTCGCGAAGCACGCGGACGACCTTCAGACGATTCTCCCAGGTATTTTCGACGCGCCCGTCAGGAATATCGAGCGCGTGGCGCCAGGAAGCCTTGAGGATGCGCGCCGCCTCCGCCGCTTCGCGCGCACGGTCTTCAGCGGTACCGCGTGTCCCCATCTCGCCTTGCGTGAGGTCGAGGATGCCGGTGCGATATCCGCGCTCGGCCATCTTGAGCAGAGTTCCGCCGCAGGTCTGTTCCACGTCGTCACGGTGCGCGGCGAGGGCGAGAATGTCTAAGGGCATTTTGTAGTTTGGTAATCGGGTAATGTTGTAATCTAGAACCGACCGACGTTCTCCAATTACAAAATTACCAAATTACAAGATTACAAAATTGCCTCACGCTGCCGGCTTCGTCGTGCGCNNCGCCGGTTCGCCAGCGCGAAGGCCAACCCGAACATGAATAGCGCAAACAGCACCAACGTCAAAAGGGATTCGGTCAGCGGGAATGTGCTGGGCGCTTCGGGATACATCAGCGTGCGCAACGCCTCGACGCCGTAGGTTAGCGGGTTGGCATACATGAGCCAGCGAATCCATCCTGAAGCCTTGGACATAGGGAAGAGCGCTCCCGAAAGCAGCCATAGCGGAATCAGGAATAGATTGATGATGGCGTGAAAGGCTTGTGTGGAATCCATGGGCCAGGCGATGGCGAAACCGAGCGCGGTCAGCGCAAACGACACCAGAAACACGGTGAGGACGATCAGCCCGAACGAAGCCAGCGTCATGTGTATGCCAACGAGCGGCGCGAAGACCAGGAAAATCAATCCCTGGGCGGCGGCGAGCGTGGTGCCGCCCAAGACTTTTCCCAGAACAATCGCCGCGCGCGGCACCGGCGCCACCAGCACCGAAAGCAGGAAGCCTTCGTTGCGGTCTTCGATCACCGACATCATAGTGAAAATCGCGGTGAACAGGACGATCATCACGAGTGTGCCGGGATAGAAATAATCCAGATAGTGCTGCTGACCGGCAGCCTGTCCGGAACGAAAAGACGTTCCGAAACCGGATCCGAGCACGATCCAGAACAAGAGTGGAGAAAGGATTACGCCCACCACACGCGCGCGCTGACGATAGAATCGTACGACTTCGCGCCACCACAGCGTAAACGCAGGCAGCAGAACTCCGGCAGATGCGGGAGCGGTTGCGGGAAAGGTGGCGCTTTGAGTTGACATTGTTTTTAGTTTAGCAGCGTAGTGGCTCAATCGACGTGGGTTCAGTCAATCTTTATCTCCCGCTGTTTGCCGCGACAATCTCCTCAATTTCACCATCAGCGATGATTTTGCCATCCCATAAACGGAATCGTTGAGAGGTTCTTAGTCGTGGCCTGAGCAGGTCGGGATTCAAGAACAGAATCGGCACCGTTGCAGTCTGGCCTGGGCGCAAAGAGCCGATCCCTTCCAACAGCAGCCGACAGTCGAAGTATTCCCCGTCACCCTCAAACAAACATCCGAATTTGTTGGACGGGGTTGGCCCATTCCGGCCGCCGTGCTCGGTTTCGTAGAGCTCAATTCTTGCAATAACGTGCGCGTTCACATCAATGTTTCTTCTTGCCCTTCTTACCGGGTTCTGGGGCCGCTTCGGCGTCCTCGCTCCAGAAGCGGTGGCCGGTGCGGTGGATGAACACGTCTTCGAGCGTGGGCTTGCTCACGCTCAGCGACTGGATCTCTCCGGGGAAAGCTTCGACTACGTCGGGAACGAAGCGATGTCCGTTTTCGATTTCGATACGGACCTGCTTGTCCATGACCGTGGCATCGACGTGAAACTTGGTCCGAATCTGGTCGGCCAGAGATTGCGGGTCGCGCGCTTCCAAAAGAATTACGTCGCCGCCGATTTCGCGGGTGAGTGCCTCGGGTGTGCCGAGCGCTACCAGGTTGCCTTCGTTCAGAATGGCGAGCCGGTCACAGTGTTCGGCTTCTTCCATCAGGTGGGTGGTGACGATGACGGAGACGCGCTCCTGATCNNAGTTCGATGCGGCGCTGCATGCCTCCGGAGAAAGTTTCTACACGATCGGCCGAGCGGTCGAGCAATCCGACGCGGCTGAGGATTTCATTGATTCGTGCCTTGAGTTCGGGGCCGCGCAGGCCATAGAGGTGTCCCTGATGCCAGAGGTTTTCGTAAGCGGTGAGCTTGGCGTCGACGCTCGGGGCCTGGAAGACGACGCCGATGTGCCGGCGCAACGCTCCGGGCTGGCGAACCGCGTCGAAGCCGGCGATGGTGGCGCTGCCTGAAGTCGGGACCATGAGTGTCGAAAGAATGCGGAACAGAGTGGTCTTGCCGCTGCCGTTCGGGCCGAGAAGGCCGAAAAGCTCGGCCGGGCGAACCTCGAATGAGACGCCATTGAGCGCGTTGTGGTCCTGATAACGGTGGACGAGGTCGCGAACGGCAATGATGGGCTGACCGGCGGGCTTGGCAGGTCGGGCCGGCGGAGCGAAGTCGATGGTAGTTGAGTTCGGGGCCACAGGTTATTCTACGCCGGGAACGGGGGGATTATCATCCAGAGCTGATCGGATCAGTAGCAAGGTCAGAGGTTAGATCGCAGATGTGAGGTCTCAGCGGTTACGGATGGTTTTACCTCCGCAATCTGACCTTTAACCTCTGACCTCGTGTGAACCTATGCGGCGACGGCCTTCTGATCCTGGCCGGGGACGCGCTCTTCGAAAGCAACCGGGACGTGGCGCCAAACTTGGATGGCTAGAACCACGGTCGTGGCGAGAAGTAGCGCTCCTACGGCGACGTGGATTACGGTCGAGATCACCATGGGCAGTTCAGGCTGCGCCGCGTCTCTTCCCCACATGACGCGGGTGATGAAGGCGAGAAATCCCAGGCAGAGCTGCGCGACCATAAGGCCGAGCATGGCGATTGCCGGACGCCGGACGGCGTCCACTTGCTGGTAGACGGAGATGGCGCGAACGGCAGTCCAGGAAAGGACGATGGCCACGACGGCTGCGTTGATGACGTGCGGCCACCAACTTAGGCCGTGGTGGCGGAACATGGCTCCGAGGATCAGTTGTACATAGAGCACAAAAATCGAGAGCAGGGTCAGAGTGAAAAGAGCGGGCCGGCGCTGGTCGAGTTCGTTGCGCGGTTGCTCCTCGACCCAGCGGCGTCCGGTGAAGACGGCGATTGCGACAGCGATGCAGAAGAAGGTCTGCGCCACGGCGGCGTGCGCGCTGGAGATGGATGCGGGTAGAAAGAACAATACAGTCAGTCCTCCGAGGATGCCTTGCATGATGACGGTCGCGAGCGCGGCCAGGCCCAGAAGGCGCAGCCAGTGGCGCTTTTCCGCTACCCAGGTCCAGACGGCCAGGATGATGGTGAGCAGCCCCACGAATTCTGCCACCATGCGGTGGCCATGTTCGTACATTATGCCGCCAACCATGCGCGGGATTTTGTAGAAGGAGCCGAAGGTGGTTGGCCAGTCGGGGACGGATAAGCCGGCGTCATTGCTGGTGACCAGCGCTCCGGCGACGATCAGGACGAGGGTGGCGCAGGCGGTGAAGATGGCGAAGCGGTGCAGTCCGCGATGGTACGGGATTTCGATGCCCTTCAGCATAGACCTCAAGGGGGACGGGAGATTTAGCGTCGACCGTACGCTTCTCGAAACGCATTAGTTTATCAGAACGACCGGCTGCTATGATGGCTCTCCCGCGCTGGGTAGTGGCTACTTTGACCTAATTCGGAAAAACTCCCAGAAGAATCCGACCCCAAAAATCCCTAGGACCACTAAAAGCCAAGTCAACGGTTTTCCAAGGGAAATCGGGTCCCATCCTATCGCTCCTGTCGCTTCTGTCTGCAACGACCGATGCAATCGAAATGTAGACGATTACAACGATTATGATCAGGGTAGCTGCAGCAAGCACAGCCAACAATCCCGCAAGCGTGCTCTTAAGATAAATCATGCCGCTCTCTGCCCTCCGCTGCGGAAACCAAATCCTTTACCCTCCACATGCGATCAGCCCGCTACCGGCGCTGATGGATCTCGTCCCGATCAAAATGCCAGCCGTCCGAATGACCGCTGCCGGACAGACGCTCGAATTCCTCAATCCACTGCTCCGCATTGCTTCCGGTTCGCTTTTGCGACTTGCCAATTAGCCGAGTGACAGTCTGGACGAGGGCGCTGGCCTTCTTGCGAGCTCGCGCCAAACCCTTGCTGATGTGCATGTCAGTCCTCATCGGCTAATCATACGTTAAGTTCAGGGAAATCCGCCGAGACGCGGCAAGCTGCGTTTCTATGGGTGAGTTTGATGCTCCGCCGCCGCACTTTGCGCTTCCAGGGCCTGAATGATGGCGTCGGCGAACTCCGATGTGCCTGCGGTGCCGCCCACGTCGCGTGTAAGTTTGCTGCGGTCGCGATAGACCTCATCGATGGCGTTGCGGATCTTCCAGGCGGCGTCGGCCTCGCCGATATGGCGCAGCATGAGCAGCGCGGATCGCAACACGGCCGTAGGATTGGCAATATTCTTTCCGGCTATGTCGGGTGCGGAGCCATGGACTGCTTCAAAGATGGCGCACTCATGGCCGAAATTGGCGCCGGGCACGAGGCCAAGTCCGCCGACCAGTCCCGCGCACAGATCGGAAATAATGTCGCCGTAGAAATTCTCCAGCAGCAGCATGTCGTACTGGTAGGGGTTCATCACCAGTTGCATGCAGGTGTTGTCGACAATGTGCTCGCCGTAGGTGATCTCGGGATACTCCTTCGCGACGTTGCGCGCGCAGCGCAGAAACAATCCATCGGACAACTTCATGATGTTGGCTTTGTGGATGCAATGAATTTTCTTACGTTTGTTCTTGCGGGCATGCTCAAAGGCGAAACGCGAGATGCGAGTGGAAGCCTTTTCGCTGATCACCTTGATGCTCTCGACCACTCCGGGAACAACTTCGTGCTCGATGCCGGAATAAAGTCCTTCGGTATTTTCGCGCACCACGATTAAATCGACGCCCGGATAGCGAGTGGGAATATGCGGCAGGTTGCGGATGGGCCGAAAGTTAGCGAAGAGTTCGAAGCGCTTGCGCAGTTCGACATTGATGCTGGAGAAGCCGCCGCCGATGGGCGTGGTCACGGGACCCTTCAGTCCAACGCGGGTGCGCTCGATCGATTCGCTGAGTTCTTTGGGAATGTAATCGTGATACTTCTCAAAAGCTTCGGCGCCAGCGGCGAAGCTTTCCCATTCGAATTTGACGCCGGTCGCTTCGATCATGCGAACCGTGGCCTGGATAACTTCGGGGCCGATTCCGTCGCCGGGGATAAGCGTTACTTTGTGGGTCATAGATAGTCAGACAAGGATCGGGTCATCGGGTCATCAAAAACCCGCGGGAAACCAGGTTCTCGATCGCCCGATCACCCGATGACCCGATCACCCGATTTAGCTTTGCTTTTCGCCTCCGCCGCGTCTTTCGTCTTCAGCAGGTCTTTCAGTTCCGTCATGAATTCCTGCACGTCTTTGAAGTCCAGATAGACGGAGGCAAACCTAACGTACGCGACTTTGTCATAGCGGCGCAGGCGGTTCATGATCAGCTCGCCGATTTCGCTGGTTTTGCGCTCGCGCTCGGCCGACTCAATGACGAAGGTCTCGGCTTCATTGACGATCTGCTCGAGCCTGCTGATCGGCACCGGACGCTTTTCGCAGGCGCGCATCAGTCCGTTGAGCACTTTTTGGCGGTCAAACCGCTCGCGGCGCCCGTCTTTTTTCACCACCATGTAGGGAATTTCATCGATGCGCTCATAAGTGGTAAAGCGCTTTTCGCACTTGAGGCATTCGCGGCGGCGGCGGATGGAGTCCGCTTCCTTGCTCTCGCGCGAATCCACGACTTTGTCATTTTCAAACCCGCAGAAGGGGCATTTCATGTGCTTGGCTGTGCTCGGGAAATAAAAACTGATTGTAGCAGGCGATGGCTAGTGCGTTCCGAAGTCGTTGTAAGGCGTCGAGAGGACAACAGCGCAGTAGATCTCTAGCAGGGCCTGTCGGTTTTGGTCGGCTTCCTCGACATAGCGGTATTCCATCGCCCTGATCTGCTCTTTAGCCGCTTTGAACGCGGACGCGAAAACCGGGTCTAGCATTAAACCGGCGCGGCTGCCTTCGCCGACTCTATACGACGCTGTAGTCCGGCCGGTCGCCCTCCGAGCGAGGTGGAAAGCAAACGCCGCCTGTCGGTGCGTCGCGCCCGGCCGACAATGGCGGCCGTAACGTTTCCTCAGCACGTTGGAGCGCCCGACGTACAGGTGCCGTCCGTTCTCCGTGAACAAGTAGACGCCTGAAACCGGCATGTCGCGCGGCAACTCTCCGTATCTCCGCGGTGCCATCGCAAGCAACTGTTCGAGCTTTGGTGCCAGTGTCTCGACTAATGCGGCGAATTTCGCATCCATAACTCGGCGATTATAGTGCGCCGTGAAAGGCACTG
>PLHP01000358.1:0-11770 GCA_003138955.1 Acidobacteriaceae bacterium
CGCGCCACCCCTCGACTTCACCTAACTGAGAATTTACCTGGCCCTGCCCGGTCCTCGGCCCCACTTGCGCGCCCTCGGCGGGTGGCACACCTCGGCGGTAGATAGTCAAACGATGCGTTTGTGTCGGCAGGGAAAGGAATGGGGTCCTTCACTCCGCAGGGACTTCACTTCGTGAAGTTCCTGCTCCGTTCAGGATGACACTTTGGATTGTATAGATAGACGGCTGAGAGCTGAGAGCCAGCGACTTTTCCGGCAGCAGGGGCAGTCCCTGAATCTGTTCCTTTGCGCGCTATGTTTTGCCTTTAGGAGGCTGCGGAAAAAGTCTTTCAAAGTGAAGAAAGCGTCCCTCAGGCGCTGAAGCGCGGACACATTCTTAACGGCTTAGCGGCACGAGTGGAACTCGTGCCCTTCCCTTTTCATTGAGAAGCCTGAGTTTTCCGCAGCCTGTTAGAGTGTGCGCGAGGACTGCTCTTTCGCCCCGCTGGGGCTTGTCGATCTTCCACTTTTCCCCACGGCTTACGCCGTGGGCTGCATTCTTACGCCGCTTCGCGGCTAAGAGCGCGGGGCTTTGTTCCACCGTGCCGCCAAAATTCTAGTTCTCACGCACACACGTTAGGGCCTCAAGCTCGTTGGGGCTGGGCCGATAGCTCTTTCCAGGGGGCGGAAGGAGAGCGATATGTATATAGGCAGCCGGGAGGCGCTAGCTCGTTCCCAAACGTACAACGCCCGCCGGAGGGAAGCGCGCTATGTTTCCAGCATCCCGGTCTCGCTGCAGCGCTTCTTGCGCTTCGGACCAATCGTCACACGCGGAGTGACGCTCGATATCAGCATGCAAGGAATGTCGGCGCTGGTTTGTGGCGCGCCCCGGGTAGGCGAAACGGTTGTGATCGCCGTGTCGTTAGCAGACGCCGACATCGAAATGCTGGCGTCTGTCCGCCACAGCAGCGATGCCAGGTCTGGATTTGAGTTCTACCCTTTGTCTCCGATGGCGCAACATGGAATTCAGAACTGGATAGACGAACTGCGCCAGCACGAAGAAACCCTGTTCACCTATCCGTACGCGTCTGGGGCCAAGGTGGGCAACGACTGAGAGTCAGAACTCATTTTGTAATTCTGTAATCGGGTAATTTGGTAATGGGGAAACCTATTCGGGTTGCGCCCCAAAGATGGGGCTTTGAATTACAAAATTACCCAATTACAAATTTACAAAATCCCGTCACTCCGGCAGCAGCGGCAGTCCCTGAATATTCCAGGAAATGTGGTGGACGGCGCTGTTGGTGGCGAGGATGGCTGACTTGCCCGGAGCGAAGGCCAGTCCGACCAAGCCCTGGCCGGAGACTTCGAGGTTGGCCTTACCTTGGGGAGTGATCTTCACGATGCCGCGTTTTCCGCCGAGAGAAGCGGCGACATAGATATTGCCCTCGACATCAAGCGCCAATCCTTGCGGACGCCCGAGACCGCGGTAGAACACGGACACGGTTCCGTGAGGGTCGACTTTATAAACGCAGTCGAAGCTGGAAGTGCTGGGGCCGGTGACGAACATATCGCCGTGGAGGCCGAAGGCGATGTGATAGGCGGAAACGCTCGGCTCCAGCGTTGCGAACACAAAAATCTGGCGGTCGCGAGCGATTTTGAAAATGGTTCCGCTGCGGTCGCCGACGTAGAGATTCTCCGCCGCATCGAAGGCAATCCCGGTGGCGACTCCCATGCCTTCGGCGTAGGTCGAAACCGTGCCGTTCGGCGCGACCTTGTAGACGGCCTCGTCATGCCGCGAAGAAACGTACATCTGGCCTTCACGGTCGAAGGCAATCGCAGTGGCGTTCATCAAGTCGCTGAGAAACGGTTTCATGTTGTAGTTGGTGTCGATCTTGAAAATCGACACGGGAACTTTTTGCCCGCGCGATCCGGAGAAAGTCACATAGAGGTTGCCTTCGCGGTCGAGCGCGGGATTGGTCACGGGATGAAGATTGTCGGCCACCGGGACGGCAACCTCAATCGAGTGCGGATTGCTGACGTGCGCGCCCGCCCCGTTGGTCCTCACTACGACCGGCCCCGAGGCCGCTCCGTCGGGCACGCGGGCCACCAGGAAATCGTCGGAACTGATTAACACGGAGCCTTCGAGCTCGCCGAAGTGCACGCTCGGGCGACGCAATTCTTGTGGACGCAGGCTTTTTCCGATGATACGAACCTCGCCTCCGGGCAAAGCGAAACTCGGCGCGACCGCTTCGATGTGCGGCTTGCCGTTGACGTTCTTTTTTCCCAGCAAACGTTCGGAGATGCTCATGAGATTGTTCCGGCGGGAGCCATCCCGCCTCAACCAGCGCTACTTCGTTAGAAGGCCAAAGTGCAATAGAAGATGCATGACGGCGAGCGCATAAAGTCCCGCACCCAGGTCGTCCACCACAATGCCCGTGCCGTCGGGCAGCCGCTCCAGCCGCCGAATCGGAAACGGTTTCCAAATATCAAAGACACGGAAGAGTATAAAGCCGGCGAGAAAAGTTTTCCAAGCCAGCGGGACGGCGATGAGTGTAACCAACTGCCCCGCAACTTCATCGATGACGACGAATTGCGGGTCTTTTAGGCCCGATGCGCGCGCCACCAGCGTGGCGGCGGGGATTCCGATGAGGGTTACAGCCGCCGCCGCGACGATGGTTGCCGAGGTGCGGCTCGCGAGCGGGATCTGCCAACTGGCCAACGCCCACACAATTACCGTGGCTAACGATCCCCATGTGCCGGGACCGGGCTTGAGGCGTCCCGCGCCGAAGAAAGTTGCGACCAGCGTGGCCCACATGGGAGCAACCCGCTGCGGCGAAGATGTGCCGCGGTTGCCTTCGGGCGTGTGATTCATCAATCTCCATCCTCGTCGTCGAGGCTGTCTTCCCGGATCGCTTCGTCGGCGTCGGCAACCGGCGACGAAATCACATACCCGCCGCTGGCCCACTTGCCGAGATCGATCAGGCGGCAGCGCTCGCTGCAAAAAGGGAAGTCCGCGTCGGTGGCCTTGGCCGGCTTCTTGCAGATCGGGCAACGGAGCTTGATGGGGCGCTTGCGCGGCATAGGCGGATTGCAGAAGTCAGAGGTCAGAGGTCAGAGGTGAGATTGCAGAGGTGGGAACATTTTCTGCTCTGGGTGATCTTTACGTCTGCCATCTTACCCCTGCCATCTCACCTCTGACCTCTGAGCTCAAATAATCTCTGCTACCAAATCATAATCGTGTGCAGCCGTGATGCGGCAGCGGTGAAACTCTCCTGCTTTCGGCTCGTTTCCCTCGGGATAATCGTTGACGAAGACTTTGCCGTCAATCTCCGGCGCGTGCATCGCGGTGCGGCCTTCGAGCAGCAGGTCGGACTCGGTCGAGGTGCCTTCCAGCAACAGATCGAATTCGCGCCCGACCAGCGATTTCTTTTTTGCCCGGCTGATCTTCTTCTGGATCGACATCAGCGACTTACGGCGGCTCTCGATCTCGCGCGTGGAGAGCTTCCCGTCCCGATCGAAGGCGCTCGCGCCTTCCTGGTCCGAGTAGCCGAAGGCGCCCATCCAGTCGAAGGCCGCGTCTTTCACGAAACCGCAAAGCTCCTCGAATTCCTTTTCAGTTTCGCCCGGGAAGCCGACAATGAACGAAGTCCGCAAAGTGACGCCGGGAATGACACGGCGCATCTTTTCAATCGAGCGCAAAAACAAGTCGGCGCCGCCACCGCGCTTCATGCGCTTCAGAACGGTCGCCGAAGCGTGTTGCAGCGGCACATCAATATAGGAACAAATGTTGCCGTGGGCGGCGATCGTCGCCAGCAGTCGCCCCGTGATTTTGTTGGGATACGCGTAGAGGAAGCGAATCCACTGCAGGCCGGCAATGCCCGCGAGCTTTTCCAGCAGCAGGGCGAGGCCGTCTTTCAGTCCAAGGTCCTCGCCGTAGCAGGTGGTGTCTTGTCCGATGAGAGTGATTTCGCGCACGCCGGATTGCGCCAGGCGCTCGGCTTCGGCGATTACGGATTCGAAACGCCGCGAGCGGAACTGCCCCCGGAGTTGGGGAATGATGCAGAAGCTGCAGGGATGATCGCAGCCTTCGGCGATTTTTATATATGCCGTATATCCGGGCGTGGTCAGCACGCGGGGCGTGTGGTCGTCGTAAAGGTAGTTGGGCAGGTCGGCGACGGCGCCGTCCCAGGAATCGCGCGCGAAGCGCCCCTGTCCGCGGCGATGATCGCCCTCGGGCCGCGAGGTCGTGATGTTCGAAGTCAAGGTGGTCGAAGTTAGCGTCTGCGAATTTAGAATGTTGAACGGACTCGGCGTGCGCGGTGTTTCCGCCACTCCGGCAGCGGCCAGAATTTTCTCCAATTCGCCGGTTCCAACGACCGCGTCCACTTCCGGAATGTTCTTTCGGATCTCATCGCGAAAACGCTCGACCAGGCAGCCGGCAACCACCAGGCGCTTCGCCTTGCCGCCCGTCTTCATTTTGTGGCGGGTCTTGTGGCGGGCCATTTCGAGGATCGTGTCGATGGATTCCTGTTGCGCGCTGCCGATAAACGAGCAGGTATTGACCACGATGACGTCGGCTTCCTCAGCATTGGGAGTAAGCTCGGCGCCAGCCTGGGCCAGCATGCCCATCATCACCTCGCTATCGACGAGGTTCTTGGGGCAGCCGAGGCTGACAAAACCTACCTTTGCCGGGGCAGTCGGCTCCGAAATCGCGGATATGATTTTCTTCACGGGCACTGGGACGATTGACGACGATTGACGATAACGATCAGCAGGAAACGAATCTAAGCAATTCTAGCATCCTACCTTGCCATGTTCGCACCCGGGCACCTGGGAGAATACCGTATTTCCGCCATCGGGCGGCACGTGCTAATCTTATGGACACAAAAGCATCCCTCAATACTCTGGAGGAGAGATGGCGGCTAAAGGTCTCGCAGTTCTAGTGGTGCCAGTTGTGGTTCTCGTTGCCAGCGCTTGGGCGCAAGACTTCAGCCGTGGGACGCCTGCAAATGAGCTTTCCGTCACGGCGGGGCGAACTTTCGTCAGCACCCAGACGATCCAGAATCCGAGTCCGGACAACCCCAATCCCAACATTCATTTCGGAAACCGGGTGAGCTTCGATGTAAATTACGCCCGCCTGCTCATGAGCCATAAGATTATCGGACTGTATGCGGAATTGCCGGTAGGGATCTTTTATCACATGGACCTGAACACCTTCGAGAACAAGATTCCCCATGACATCTCGGCGCTGTTCCTGACTCCATCCCTGCGCATGAACATTTTTCCGGCCAGGGAGTCACCCCGTGGGTTAGCGCGGGCGGCGGCTACGGGCATTTCTGGGATCCAACAATCTGGTTTGGGGCGGACCGAACCCTGGGGGCGGCGTTAATACCGGCGTTGTCCAGTTCGGAGCTGGATTGGATGTGTGGCCGTGGCATAGCTGGGGTGGGCGGATCGAAGCGCGCGATTTCTACTCCGGGACTCCCGACCTGAACGTTGATACCGGGAGAAGCCGTCAGCACAACTACTACGTAGGTATCGGTGTTATCCGCCGCTTCTAGGCGGAGCCCCGTCCCCACATGTGCCCACAGTGCCTCTGAATCCTGTTTAGCCCGCGGCTGCACGGTTCGTGGTTTTTCTTGAGTCCACCCCCTCAGAGGCAGTGATCTCGCGGAAAAGCTCGGGCAAGCTTTGGGCGTCGTGCGCCGACTTGCCGAAACGTGCGGATTCGTAAGCGCGCGTAAAGCGGGCGACCTTCTTCTGCAGTGCCGCTTCCTGAATGGCTGCGACAAAATCCAGCGGTGTTTCGGACGGCGACTTGCGCCAGCCCAGCCGCGCCATGCGGACCACCATCCGCTCATACCAGAGGGCAGCGGATTCGCGTGGGGCACGCTCCGGATGCGCCCGCAGACTCCGGTTACGCAAACCGCTGACCATTCGCCGGAGATTGAGCAGTGTGATCAGGACTGCCGCGAGCGCCATGCTGCCGCCCAACCAGCGCACCGAAAAATTGGTGAAGTGGTCGTGCGCGCGTCGTGCCGACCGCAGCAGGGCACGATGCTGACGCTCAATCCACTGGCGAGCTTCGTCAAAGAACTGCCGGCTGGTGGTAGCCGCACCCTTTCCCAAAGTGCGTTGGTGGCCGATATCGTAATTGATAATCCATTCGCGCCAAAAAGATGCGGCCGCATCCACATAGAGCTGCATCCGCGACCAGCCGGTGTGCGTCGGCAGGCTTCCCGCCGGAGTCGGATCAAAGCTGATCCAGCCAGATCCGGGGAAGTAAGCCTCGACCCAGGAATGGGCGTCGCTGGCTCGCACCACGTACTGGCCGGTGAGGTCATTGAATTCACCTCCGCGGAACCCGGTTACCATGCGCGACGGGATGCGCAAAGAGCGCAGCATCACCGCCATGGAACTGGCGAAATACTCGCAGTGACCGTGCTTCCTCTCGAACAGGAAATTGGCCAGCGGGTCCCGCGGCAGACTGCTGGGCAGCTGCAGCGTGTAGCCGAAGTGGGTTGCCAGATAGTGTTCCAAGGCGATTGCCTTTTCATAATTGCTGGGAGCCGCCGCGGTGATTTCCTCGGCCAACTTCGCAATGCGAATATCGAGCGGCGGCAATTTCAGGTAGTCGCCCATGCCAGCGGGCGCGGTGTTGGCCGCCAGACGAAGCTCGTCGCTGTCGATCTCGGCCAATTGCGACTCGGCTTCGTACCGATTGATCGGGTTATCGGCATCGAGATTGTAGACAGCTCCCCCGGCGTCCGTACTCACCCGCTGGAAATTTCCTTTGAGACTCTGCGGCCGCTCGGCCAGAAAAAAGACGTTGGTTCCCAGCGGCTCCATGAGAACGCGATAACGAATGGGGCGACCCACGATCGCCGACGTGTCACGCGGGTCGACCAAAGGCAAAGGCGCCAGCCGATAGCTGCCATCGGCCGCCGGTCGCAGTTGAGTTTGCTCAAACGAGTTTGACCAGACTCGGCCGTCAAAAGCGCTCAGCGCAACCCCACGCCACTTCAAATCGTAAGCGCCTTGGAGATCGTTCTGAATCTCGATGTGCATGACGACCGCACTGGATTGCTGAATCTGGCCGATGCGGCCGAGTTGCACACGATCGGTGAAGCCGGTGGAGACATCGCTGGTCGGCGTGTAGGCGCTCAGATAGCGGGACGAAACACGGGGAAGAAAAAAGAAAATCAGGAAACTGCCGGCCAGAATCATCAGCATGAGCGCCGGAGCGATCGCCAGCAGCCCATAGGCCATGGGTCGCGCGGGAGAGGGAACGCGTGGATCCTGTGCGAGTGTTGGTTCGGCGGCGACCGAGTGCCGCATTTCCATCAGCACAAAAGTGACGACCGCGACCAGCAGGAAGCCCGCAAAAGAAAGCAGAAACACACTGCCGACAGTAAGCACAGCGGCGGCCAGCACCATCAAAAACGAAAGCGCCGCGAGCATGTAGTGGTCGCGCGTCCGCTGCAACGAGAATAGCCTGACGACGATTAAGAAGAGCACAAGGTGAACGTTGGCTCCCAGAAAGCTGCGCGAAAGAAAGAAATAGTCGGCGAGGTAAATGAAGACGTAGATCAGCGTCAGTATATTGGTCCAGCGTTCCGGGATGGCAAACTCGCGCCGCGTCAGAAGTTGGTATCCGCGGAGCGCCAGCGCCAGCCCCACCCCCACCACCGCCGGCAGATCCAGGCCGCCGGTCGAAGCCAGAGCGGCGAAGCCCGTGAGCACGAGCAGATAAAGTGCCACATTGAAGTAGCGCTCGATCGCCTTGGCCATGGTGATCGTCTTCATGGCGATCGTCGGCAGGGTAACCGTGCCCGGGTTGATGGAGGCGTCAGTCACGAGAAGCTTCTATTGTTGGCGAAACCGGCGCGGAAGGGAAGTGTCAGCGGTAACCAGATGGCTGGCGATCCAGTTCGGCAATGGAGAGCCGGGCGTCCCCGCCCGGCGGGATGGACGATTCGCCCGTCGCTCCACCGTATGACTTGTTTACAATACCTGCCTATGGACTACCTTCTGAAAACTGAACCGAGTGTGTATTCCTTTGCGGATCTTGAGCGGGAGAAGACGACGATTTGGGATGGGGTGACGAATCCGGCGGCGGTGAAGCATCTGCGCGGGATGAAGCCGGGGGAGCGACTGGTGATCTACCACACCGGGGACGAGAGGAGCGCGGTAGGGACAGCGTCGGTGGTGGCGGTGGATGCAAGCGATGCAAGGAATCCGCAGGTGAAGATCAAGGCTGGGAAGGCGATCGCGAAGCCGAGGACGCTGGCGGAAATCAAGACGCGGACCGGGTTTGCGGAGTCTCCACTGGTGAGGCAGGGACGATTGAGCGTGGTGCCGTTGACGGCGGCGCAGTACGGGTGGCTGGTGGGGGAGTGAGCGGCATTGCAGTGCCAGCTTTCGCGGACAGGAGTGTCCGCGCCACATGACCTAGTGTGGCGTCCCGGAAATGCGCGAACAAAGTCGGGGACTTGGTCCGAGGCTAGGCGAAGAGTTTCGTGGTGCAAACAAAATACATAGGTCCTTCGCTTCGCTCAGGATGACAACTTAGTTTGATGTACGAACTTACGGGACAGCACACTAGCAGGCTGCGGAAAAACTCGTTCCCCGCGCAAAAAGTGTGACCTCGGCGGCTAAAGCCATCGATGAAAATAAGCCAGTTATCGCAGCGGTAAACCGCTCCACCCCATCACGCCAAAAGCGGGCGTGCTGGGGGCCCCGGCGCTGCGCCACCCAAAACCAAGTGCAACGCCGACTTTTCCACATCCTGCTAGGTCCTTACTACACGCTCGGGGCAATCGGATTCGGGGCAGGCGTAGGTTACGTGATTGCGCTGGCGGTCTAGGCTGACGATGAACATGGGGCGTCCGTGGCGGTCGCAGGTGGGCTGGTTGGGAGTGAGCGCGGGGGCGGCTCCGCGCTTGGGCGTGGTGTAGCCGAGGCGCTCGCCGAAGCAGCGGTGGCAGAACTTGTCGGTGCAGCGAAAGAATTCAATGGAAAAGTCGGCGTTGTAGGGAGCGATGGCGGGCTCCATGGTGCGGTAGTGCTGGTCGCAAAGGGGCAGGATGTCCGTCCGCATGCGAAGCGAGTTTAGCACTTTGAAGGGGGCCAAACGGAATGAGGCAGTTGGCGGCGCGGGATATTGCTCAAGCGCTCAATTTGCGCAGGAACTCCTGCTCGTCCATGTGATACTTAAACTCTTTGTGGCCGTTGATGAAGACTACGGGGACCTCGTCGGTATAGCGGCGTCGGATTTCGGCGTCGGAGTCAACGTCGATTTCCCGCCAGGTGAAGCCGCCACGCTTGTGCAGCTTGTCGAGGCTCTCCTTGACGATTTCGCAGAGATGACATCCCTTGCGGGAATAAACCACGACTTCCCCAGGCTTCGTCATTTGAGGAAGTTTATCAGTTTCGGTGCAGCGTTTCCAAGACACGGAGGGGCGTAGATGGGTGCCAGACAATGGGTGCCCAACAATGGGTGCCAGGCAAGGGACCGGCGTAGAATTCCCAGATGACGGCGCTCGTGATGACGACGACGAAGCGAAAGCCGCTTTCTGGAAAAACGGTCCTGGTGACGGGAGCGGCGAAGCGACTGGGGCGGGCAATTGCTTTGGCTGCGGCCGAAAACGGCGCGGACGTGGCGATTACTTATCACGAGTCGGCGCGCGAGGCGCGTGCGGTGGTGCGAGAGCTGGCGCAGCGTGGCGTGGAGGCGCTGGCGGTGCGCTGCGATGTCACCGATGAGAAGAGCGTCCGGGAAATGGTGAAGGAAGTGGCGAGCGAACTGGGCGGGATCGACGTGCTGGTGAATAACGCCGCGAATTACGAGACCGTCGAGTTTGAGAAGATTACGGTAGCGCAGTGGGATGCGATTTTTGCATCCAACACGCGCGGGCCGTTTCTGGTGTCGCGAGAGGCGCTGCCGTATTTGAGAAAGCGCCGAGGGCGCATCGTCAATATGGGCTCTCTGGGCGGGCTGCGGCCTTGGGCGACGCATGCCCACTATTGCTCGTCGAAGGCGGCGATGCACATGCTGACCAAAGTGATGGCGCTGGCGCTGGCGCCGGAGATCGCGGTGAATGCGGTGGCTCCGGGGATGATTGATTTGGGAGAGAAATCGGCGGCGGCGTTCATGCGGAAGATGGTGAAACAGACTCCGATGCAGCGGAACGGGACGGCAGCGGACATTGCCGAGGCGGTGATTTTCTTTGCCGCGGCTCCGCAGTTTATTACCGGGCAGGTGCTGGCGGTGGATGGCGGGTTGGGGCTGTAAGAGGGGATTTGCCCCCTGGCACGAGCTTGCATCGTTGGTTTTTGCGTATGGGTCGCTTCGCGTATCTTGCGTTTTCGGGTATCGTTCTCTTTCGGCCTTGACCATAGCTATGACACGATCCATTCGGGGTGCGGGCTCCCTTTTCCTGACACTCCTGCTGACTCTGTTCCTGACAATGTTTCTGACGGTTACCCTGGCAGTCGCGCAAGATCGCCCGGAGGAGGGCGGTCGTGAGCTCCAGGTTTGGAGTGGCGGAGGGCGCTCCGTTCCGGGCGGGACTAAGGATACGAGCGTGTGGAACGCGGGAGTTAGCTATGGGTGGATCTTGACGGCTCCGCACGGGCCGGGATTTCTCGACGGACGATTCGAGTTGGCGGTGGATGCGGTGCCGGCGTTTGTCATATTCCAGCCGGCAAACACCGCGTACGGGGGAGGAGTGAATCCGGTGGGGTTGAAATGGATTTTCGCCACGCGCGGACATGTTGCTCCCTATCTCGAGTTGAGTGGAGGCACGCTGTTTACGACGCATGAAGTGCCGGCGGGAACTTCGACGATAAACTTCACGTCGGGCGCGGTGTTGGGGCTGTATTTCTTTGGGAAGCATGCGTGGTCGGTAGATGTCCGGTATATGCACATTTCGAACGCCGGGCTGACCGTGCCGAATCCGGGAGTGAATACGGTGCAGGTACGCTTGGGGTTTGGGAAGTTCTTTGGGAAGAAGTAGCGGGTGCGCCCGATCCGACCAATTCGCGACCCAGGTGGCCGTGGACCGGGCAGAAAACGCACAGAATAAACGCGGTTTTTGGCATATCGAGTGTGGCCGGCCCAGGCTCCACTCGGACGGGCAGAAGTATCTTCACGATGCTCTCCGCTGACCGGACAGAATTCCTGGTCGTCCCCGCTGATCGGGGGGGACGTAGGGGTCCTTCGACTTCGTGGGAACTTCACTTCGTGAAGTTCCCACTTCGCTCAGGATGACAATCCTCATAAGATGACAACCCTCATAAGATGAAATCCTAATAACTAGTTACTGCTGAGAACGAGTTACTGCTCTTGAGAAAGCACTGGCGACGTGCGCGACGGTTCGGCGCGGCGTCCGCAGCAGGGGCCGGGCGGAATGACAGCGCCGTGCGGGCAGGTGCGCGGGTGGTTGAGGAAGGTGCAGATCTTGTCGGTGGCTTCGGGTGAGAGTATGTGCTCGAACTTGCAGGCCTGTTGCTCGATTTCGGTTTCGCTGTCCATGGCGAGCGAATCGGTGAAGAGGCGCTCGGCCAGGCGATGGCGGCGGATGATGTCGGCGGCGCGCTGGTGTCCGCGGGGAGTGAGTTCGACGATCGCGGAGCCGTCGCCGGTCGAAAAGCCGGCAGGCTTGAGCGCGTCGTGGCAGGGATTGACGAAGGGCTTGTGATCGTGCGCTTGGAGCGGGTGCGGGCGCATGGTTACCAGTTCCATGGCGGCCATTTTTTCCACGGCGATGGATACGGGCAGAGCGCCGTGGAC
>PLHP01000358.1:11800-12119 GCA_003138955.1 Acidobacteriaceae bacterium
ATTTTGCCGTGATGCAATTCGATGCGGCGGTCGGCCAGGCGCGCGACCACGGGATCGTGCGTCACCATGACGATGGTGCGTCCCTGCTGGTGGAGCTCGCGGAGCAGGCGCAGGACAATTTCTTCGTTGACGGCGTCGAGGTTGCCGGTGGGCTCGTCGGCGAGCACGATCTTGGGATCGTTGATGAGGGCGCGGGCGATGCAGACGCGTTGCTGCTCGCCTCCGGAAAGCTGCGAGGGCAGGTGGCCGGCGCGGTCCCCCAGGCCGACGCGTTCGAGGGCTTCGAGCGCTTCCTTTTCGTCGGTCATGCTGTGGAAGT
>PLHP01000347.1 GCA_003138955.1 Acidobacteriaceae bacterium
ACTTTGCTCTCGACCAGCACCGAATGGCACGCCCTTTTCCAGCCAATAGCGTCCGGCATCTCGCCGCTGACGCAGGCCTGCTCGCTGAGCACCACCCCGCAGCGATAGCGCCGCAACCAGCGCACCGCCATAGCAACCAATTTCACATGGGTCAAATTCGCATGGGTCAAATTCGCATGGGTCAAATTCGCATGGGTCAAATTCGCATGGGTCACAAAGAAAGTGTGGAAGAGGAACAGAGTTCTGAGAAGTGTCAGACTAGCTTCAAGCGATCGTGTGGGGACGGGGTTTGCCCCGTCTGGAGACGCGGCAAGCCGCGTCTCTACGGGAAATCAGCGGGACTTCGTATCAGGGCATCCCTTTAGCGATGCCGAAAACCGCCTGCTATCGATGGCCCCTTTAGCGGCTGCGCCGAACTCCGCAACGCCCGCACCAGCACCGGCCGGCGCAGCACGGTCTCCAGCAAATGCCGCGCTGCGGCGACGCCTTCCGCCGAACGGTCCAGCGCCGAGTATCCCGCCGCCCGCACCAGTACGCAGCCGTCCTGCAAGCCAACCTCGAGCCGCGGAGCGCTCTCATTTTCGTTCCCGCCGCGCCCATGGCGCGAATCCAGCGCGTTGGCCAGACGCAAAACGCCGGCCAACTCCATGGCGAGCGGCCGATCGGGGAGTTCCAGCACCTGCATGGTCTTTCCCCGCGGACGCGGCAATCCTCCCCGGTGATAACGCGCCACCACCGCCGCCATTTCCAGTTCTCGCGCACTCCAGCCGAGAGGCCGCGCCAGCCCGCGGATCATCCGGTACGAATCCTTCTGGTGATTGGCCGCGCCCTTGGCTTTGCCGACATCATGCATGAGCGCCGCCGCCTGCAACACCACTCGCGAGTCATATTCCGGATCCTGGTCCAGATTCGGCGCCCCCGCATCCGGCGTCAGCAGCCCCGCATTCTTCAACCCGTCGTACAAAAGAAGCGCCAGCTGGGCCACGCGCTGGGAATGCGAAAAATCGGGATCCAGATATCCCGCCCATACCCGAAGACGGCTCATCGCCGCGGCGCGCAGTTGCGGGCCCGACGGCAACTCCGCCCGCCAGACGCGCCATAGCGACTGCCGGCCCACCATCTTCTCGCGATAGCGCTCCAGCCTCTTAGCGCGCTCCACGTTCAACTTGTCGCGCCAGCGGCTCTGGCTTTCCATATCGGGGAACACCATAATCTCGACGGCGGTCGCCCACAGCACATCCAGATCGTGCACCTCTCCCAGCAGATCCTGAAGTTCTTTCAGATCGTCGCCCCATAACGCGTGCTGGCGCGGCAGAAAATTTTCCACCGTATAACGGAAGCGTTTGATGCCGATGCGCAGCGCGTGCCAGCTAGTCTGCGACCGCGTCCGCAGAGCGTGTTTGTGCAGATCGTAGGCGGCTGTCCACTTTTCGAGCGCCAGATGCAAATACACCACGCCCCCCGGACGCACCCGCGCCGCGCGCTGCGGCAGAGTTCGCGACCACTGCCGCCATTGCTTGCGGTCAAACTGATGGAGATCCTTGAAGGCGTGCTGCTTGCAATCAGCTTCGCGCGTGTGTACGTGATGGAGGAGTTTGGCGACGACCGGATCGCCGAGATTTGAATCGCCCGTGGGTGCCCCATCCTTGCGCGTTCTTTGCGCAAGGGTGGGTGGGTCTCCCGCCGCTGCCGAGTCGCTCGGAACTCCCAGCTTCTCGATCCATTCCTGCATCACCTGCATGTCGCGCAACTCACCGAGCGCCTGAAAGAGTTTTTTCCCCGCCTTCTTCATCTCCTTCCATGAAGAATCGGGATCGATCGCCATCAATCCATCGGCCAGAGAACGGCAGCGCCGTATCGCCACTCGAAGATCGTGCACCGCGTCGACGTCGAAACCCGCAGCCGCCCGATCGCACTCCACCAGCACGCGCTCCATCCACGCCCGCAGGCCAAGTTTCGGCTTGGATCGCGCAGGCCTGGGGTCAGCAGACTGTGGATTGGCAGGCTTCGGACTCGGACTGGCTCCCACGGTGGCTCCCGTCAATGAAGGAACTATTGTCGCCCCTTTGCGCGGATTCTTCTAGGGCAGGCAGCTTGCAGCCATCAGCTCTCAGCCGTCAGTAAAACCAGTTTCGTGGAGCGACCGGCAATCTGCGGTCCCGAAAAGCAAGACCGGAGTAAACTAGCGTTATGCGCAAGAGCTTAATCGCGCCGATTCCGCAGGACGCCCCGCCTCTCGACGAAGGATGGCTGGACCTCGACCGTGAGGCCGTAGTCGAGGTCACATCGGAGAACAAGGATTATCCGGTGGAGTCTGCGCTGGTCTCAGGAGAAACGCGGGGCTGGCGTGCCGCCGATTCTGGCACTCAAACCATCCGGCTAATCTTCGACGAGCCGCAAAGACTCAAACGCATCGCGCTCGTCTTCGAAGAAACCGAGATAGAGCGAACCCAGGAGTTCGTCTTGCGATGGTCTCCCGATGGCGGACGCTCGTTTCGAGAAATTGTGCGCCAGCAGTGGAATTTCAGCCCCCCTGACTCAATACGCGAGGTCGAAGAGTATCAGGTTGAACGGTCCGATGTCACGGTTCTTGAATTGGTCATTGTGCCTGACATCAGTCGAGGAGCGGCTCGCGCCTCGCTCAAGAGTCTGCGGCTGTCTTGACTACCTTGACGAAATGTTCACGCTTCATCCTTCACCCACTGAAATAAAAAGGGCACCGTCACTCCGAGTAATCGCCTTTCGTAGTTTTGTTCTGCTCACTGCCTTCCTTAGCTTTGCTGGAACTCGAGGTGCGAGCCTTGTTCTTTTCCCGAAAGAAGTGGGTGCGCTCACTTTCATCGTTTGAAAACACTTGTAGCCGCGTGGTTTCGCTCAATTTGAACTTATAGGGATTTCCCGGTTGGCAGGGACAAAGCAACCTTTGCCATTCAGGCGCACCGGCAACATTCTCAATGTACGCTCCGCTGCTATAGGCCAGTGCGCCTTTTTTTATGAGGTATTGTGTGTGGCAGTTTGGACATTCGACATATAGGCGTGTTGTGGACATCGGATGGGTTCAGCCCCCGGCACCTGCGAAATTGTCATTTTCAAGCGTACGCTGCCCTGAAAACACTGTATGTTTGGCATCGAACAATTACTGAAACACCAATGGTGGGTGAATCCAATTAGGTGCATATCACCGCTCCTGCCTCTGGTACGCCGCAATCACGCGACTGTTCCGAACATCCATCCGACGCCTGCGGTTAGCGCCATGGCGAAAGCACCCCAGAACGTGACGCGTATTGCGCCTATGGTCACTCCTGCGCCACCGGCGCGTGCGGCCAAGCCGCCGAGAAGCGCGAGGAACAGCAGCGAAGTTCCAGAGACAAGAGGGATCAAACCGGCCGCCGGAGCGAGGGCAGTGACCAATAGAGGTAAGGCTGCTCCAACGGCAAAGCTGCCAGCCGATGCCAACGCAGCCTGAATCGGACGCGCCCGGGAATTCTCGGAGATGCCGAGCTCGTCGCGGGCATGCGCTCCGAGCGCGTCATGGGCCATTAGTTCGTTCGCGACCTGTTTCGCCAGCGCAGGTTTGAGCCCGCGAGCGACGTAGATGGCCATCAGTTCCTTGTGCTCGCCCTTGTCGTCTGCTTTGAGTTCCGCGCGCTCAAGCGCGAGATCAGCGCGTTCCGTGTCAGCCTGGGAGTGGACAGACACGTACTCCCCGGCGGCCATCGACATAGCGCCAGCCACCAGGCCGGCGACCCCTGCGACCAGCACGCTCCGATGAGTTGCATGCGCCGCTGCGACACCGAGCACCAGACTCGACGTTGACAGGATACCGTCGTTCGCACCCAGTACCGCCGCGCGTAGCCAGCCGATGCGTCCTGTGCGGTGTTGTTCCCGGTTGCCGACGAGCATTCTTGAGGTCTCCTTTGATCTGAGAACGGACGGTCGGATACTTCCTTCTGACAGGCTGCGGGTAACCTCAGCGGCTCAAAGCCGAACTCGAAACAATGCAGTTATCGCAGCTGGTTGACGACGTGGGTGCGAGACTCGGTCGTCCCTCCGGGACTTGAATCATGGGATCGACTTTCCCAGCGCTGAAGCGCTGGGCTAAGTTCGGGCGACCCTCCGGGGCTGCACTTGCTGTATAGAAGATAGAAAAAAAGTACGGAAAACAATTGCCAGCCTCGCTCGAAACTGGCCACTGAGAACCGGCAGCTGAGAGCTGACAGCTGCTCTACGTGCTCAGCACCTTCTCGCGTTCTTCGGCGTCGAGCCGCTCCTCACGAGGCGACGACGGCAGCGCGAACTCCAGCACTTCGTCGATGGTCTTCACGTAGTGCGTCGTTAATCCCGTCAACTGCTCGGGCGTCAGATCTTCCTCGACATTGGTTTTGTTGTCCGCCGGCAGGATCACGTCATGCACACCGGCGCGCTTGGCGGCCAGCACTTTCTCCTTGATGCCGCCCACCGGCAGTACATTGCCGCTCAGCGTGATCTCGCCGGTCATCGCTGTCAGCGGACGCACCTGCTTGCCCGACAGCAACGACACCAGGGCAGTCACGATGGTGACGCCCGCCGAGGGACCGTCTTTCGGAATCGCTCCCGCCGGCACGTGAATGTGGATGTCATGGTTGGCGAAAAATTCTTCGTCAATGCCCAACTCCTTCGCATTCGAGCGCACCCAGCTCAGCCCGGCCTGCATCGACTCGCGCATCACGTCCTGAATCTGCCCGGTGATGGTCAGGCCGCCTTTGCCCTTCATCTGGTTGGCTTCGACAAACAGCACGTCGCCGCCCGATGGCGTCCACGCCAATCCCACCACCACGCCCGGGCGCTTGGTGCGCTCGGCAATTTCGCCCTCGCTGCGGATCTTGATGCCGCCCAGAAACTCCTGCACGACCTCCTTGGTGATGACCAGCTTCTCGGTCTTCCCTTCCGCGATCCGGCGCGCCTGCTTGCGGCAGATGGTGCCGATGTTGCGTTCCAGGTTGCGCACCCCCGCCTCGCGCGTGTAGTGACGAATCACGTGGCTGACTGCCTCTTCCGGAAACTCGATCTGCTCTTTCGTGATTCCGTTTTCCTCAATCTGCCGCGGAATCAGGTATTGGAACGCGATGTGGACTTTCTCCTCCTCGGTGTACCCCTGCAGTTCGATAATCTCCATGCGGTCGCGCAGCGGCTCGGCGATCGGATCCAGCATGTTCGCCGTGGTAATGAACAACACCTTGGAGAGATCGAACATCACGTCCAGGTAATTGTCGCGAAAAGTCGCGTTCTGCTCCGGATCGAGCGCTTCCAGCAACGCCGACGCCGGATCCCCGCGGAAGTCCCGCCCCACCTTGTCAATTTCGTCGAGCATGAAGACCGGATCTTTCGTCTCCGCCCGTCGTATCCCCTGAATGATCTGCCCCGGCAACGCCCCTATGTAGGTGCGCCGGTGGCCCCGAATTTCCGCCTCGTCGTGCACTCCGCCGAGCGACAGTCGCACGAACTTCCGCCCCAGCGCCCGCGCAATCGATTTGCCCAACGAAGTTTTGCCCACGCCCGGAGGCCCGACGAAACACAAAATCGGCCCTTTCATATTGGGCTTCAACCGCCGCACCGAAAGGTAATCCAGGATGCGATCCTTCACCTTCTGCAAGTCGTAGTGGTCGGTGTCGAGAATCTCTTTCGCCTTCGGAATTTCAATTTCTCCACCCGAAGTCTTCGCCCAGGGCAGGATCGCCAGCCACTCGATGTAGTTCCGTGTCACCGAATAATCCGCCGCCATCGGCGACATGCGCGCCAGCCGCCCCAANNTCGTCGGTGTCGCGCTGGCCCTCGTCCTGCTCGCCCAGTTCTTTTTGGATCGCCTTCATCTGCTCGCGCAAGTAGTACTCGCGCTGCGTCTGCTGCACCCGATCCTGCACTTCCGACTGGATCTTGTTCCGCAGTTGCTGCACTTCCAGTTCTTTGGCCAGGTGCTGATTGATTTTTCCCAGCCGCGCCCTGACGTCGCTCGTCTCCAGCGTCTCCTGCTTATCGGCCGTCGAAAGCGAGGGCAGCGACGAGGCGATAAAGTCCACCAGCCGTCCCGGTTCTTCAATGTTCATTGCCACCGTCGAGAGCTCGTCCGAGAGCGTCGGCGAACCGGCCACGATCTGCTGGAACAAGGTCAGCACGTTCCGCTGCAGCGCCTCAATCTCGGAATCCTTGGGTGGAATCGTCTCCGGAACCGTGGTCACCCGCGCCCGCATGAACGGCGTTAGCTGCGCGAAGTCCGCCAGTCGCACCCGCTCCAGGCCTTCCGCAAAAACAAACAGACTCTGGTTGGGCATCTTGACCACTTTGTGCACCACCGCCAGCGTTCCGATGGCGTACAGATCGGTCGGCTGCGGCGAGTCCACGCGCGCCTCGCGCTGCGCCACCACTACGATGGTCTTGTCGTCGCCCAGCGAGTTGATCAGCTGCACAGAACTTTCTCGCCCCACCGTCAGCGGCAGCACCGCGTGGGGGAACAGAACCGTGTCGCGCACCGGCAATATCGGCAGCGACCGCTCGGTGGTTTCGTAAGCAGTGTGCTCGGAAGAAGAAGAAGAATAAGAAATAGGATCGCCCATGGTTTTCACTTGAGTGTCTTTCACTCAACTTTGGATGAACTAAACTGCAAAAAAGATGCAAGCCTTAGTGTTAGGTCGTTGAATTCTATACCTTTTCCAGCCTTTTGCAAGGACGTAGGGGGCTTTGGCCCCCCTGGCAGTGCATTGGACATCGCCTCCGTTTGAGTTCACCTTACGCGGAACCAGGGCAAATGCGCAATGCGACCCCTCACAGCAGGTTGTGATGAATGTCGGAGGGCCGATCCACATCACTGCACGTCCACAAAAGTCAGCCGCGTCTCTACCGATGCCTCACGCTTCCGGATAAATTCCCAGCACCTTCACCAGGTCCGAGATTTCGCCGAGATGCCGCAAAGCATTGCGCGAGTCTTCATCGTCGCCGCGCAGCAAATCCACAAAAAACACGTATTCCCACGGACGCCCGCGCAGCGGCCGCGACTCGATCTTGCTCAAACTGATGTCGCGCAGCGCGAACACGCTGAGCGCCTTGAACAGCGCCCCCGGAATATTCTTCACGCTGAACGCCANNTTTCCTGGTTCGATCTTTCCTCGCTCGATCTTTCCTCGTTCGATCAGAAAGAAGCGCGTAAAGTTCTTCTTGTCATCCTCAATTCCGGCCTTCAGAACTTTTCCCCCATACACTTCCGCAGCCCGCCGGCTGGCAATGCCCGCGGCATCGCGCAAGCTCTCCGTCACCACATGCTTCACGCTTCCCGCCGTGTCGTAGAACGGCACCGGCTCCAGCCGCGGATTCTTCGCAAACAGGTCGCGGCACTGATCGAGCGCCACGGGATGCGAGAACACGCGCCGGACGTCTCCGAGCTTGGTGCCCGGCAGCGCGATCAAGTTGTGTACGATGCGCAACCGAAACTCGCGCACAATGTGAACCTCGCGCCCCAGCAACAGATCGAGGTGTTCCGCGACCGACCCCGCCAGCGAGTTCTCAATCGGAATCACCGCCCCGTCCACCGATCCACGCTTGACGCGGTCGAAGACCTCAAGCGAGCGCGCGCACGGCACCACCTGCGCCCGCGGCAACATCGCTTCGGCCGCTTCGTGGCTGAAAGAGCCAAGCTCTCCCTGGATAGCAATCTTCATCAAGCCATTTCCTCTGCGCAATCTTTCCATCCATAGAGACGGGGCTAGCCCCGTCTCACCCGGCGGCGGAAGACACGGCAACCCGCAGCTTTACGAGAATCCCGCCCCGAACGGGCGACCAGTATCCAGCCCCAGAGGGGCGACCGACCTTAGCCCAGCGCTTCAGCGCTGGGGAGAGTGCTAAAAGCGATTCAAGTCCCGGAGGGACGACTCAGCTCTCTCCGCAAGTCATCTCACCACCGAACGCGCCAGCTCTTTCGTCATAACCAGCGCATCCATCTGGTTCGAATAGTATCCGCCGACTGCCTTCTCGACGAAATACCCTTTCTGCTTGTAGAAGCGAATCGCGGCGGCATTATTCACCGGCGTCTCCAGCGCCACCGTCACCGCTCCGGCCCGCAGCAACTGTTCTTCCGCCGCCGCCAGCAAAGCCGAACCCACACCCGCCCGCCGCGCCTCCGCGACCACATCGATGGTAATGATGTGCCCGCTCTTGCGCCGAATCTCCGCCACGATGAAACCTAGAATCGATGCTGGCCCTTGGCCGTTGCCCGGAACCCCGCCGCCTTCGCCCTCGGCCACCAGGGTAAACGACCCCGGCCGGCGCATATACAAGGCCAGTTCCGTTCGCGAGTACGCCAATTGCGGATCGAAGCAAGCTTGGTCAATCCGCCACAATGTGTCCAAATCGGCTTTCTCGAATTGTCGGATTCGCAATGGCACGCCGCTATTGTAGCGGGATTATGGCGAGAGTCACGGGCAACGCCGCAACTACAAGAAAAATAGTTTCAGGATCCGAGAGGATCCGCAGAACTTAGGGTTTACCCTAAGAACAGGACGGCCCTACCATGAGACCCATACGTCCCATTCTGTGTGCTTTGGTCCTCGTTGCATTCGCCGTGGCGCAGAGCGCCCCAGAAGCAGGCAGCCAGCTGACCAGCCAGACTCCCACCGTCAAAGGTGTACTCGATGCCTCCCGCACAGCCGTCTTCGAAACCCCGCAGCAATCCTGCAACAAGAACGACATTCCAGACGCGATGGCCCGGGCCTTCCGCGACAACACGGGCACGGTCCACCTGATCGCTGCGAGCTCCGAGCTGTTCCAAAACCTGGGCCCCACCCTGGACAGTGTCCAGCACAGTTGTGAGGTAGCGCACTACTCCGCGGGCGATGCCAATCCCGCGGACTTCAACGATCAAACCTGGGTCGATTCCTTCTACACCATTGACGGCGAAACTGTCGCTGGCCTGACGCACACGGAGTATCACGGCTGGGCGCACAAGGGCGAGTGCACCTTCAAGAACGGCTACAACGGGTGCGAGTATGACTCCGATACCTATCACGAATCCAACGATGGCGGCTACCACTTCGGTGCGTTTAAGGCCCCGGCCAATTTCCTCGCCGGAGTTCCCTACAAGTACGTGAAGAATGGAGGCCCCTCAGGCTATAGCGTCGACAGCAACATTATTGAGCTGGGCGGATGGTATTACGCCATGGTCACATCCTGGCAGTGGCCTCCGAACTGCACGGGCCAGACCGGACCGCACCGGTGCTTGACGCCGACTGGCGGCGGGCCCATTCGCACCACCGACGTTTTTGACGCTTCCTCCTGGCGCGGATGGAGCGGCACCGATTTCTCCGTGGCTTTCGTCGATCCCTATCCGGGCCCGGTGGAACGTCCCCAAGAGCACGTCTACACGCCGGTTCCGTACATGGACGTCGTGACCGGGATCAACATTTTTCAACCGGCGAATTTAGTCGTCGCCGTGCTATGGAATCCCTGGACCAATGAATATGGAGCGAAAGGTTTTTACCTTTCCACTTCGTCCGATCTGGTCAACTGGACCAAGCCGACCTTGGTGGCCACCCTCGATCAGTTCCTCGCTCAGGAGCCCACAGGGAGCTGGTCCTACGCTTACTTTTCCTTGATCGATCCGGCAGCCCCAGACCGGAATTTTTCCATTATTGGCGATCACCCTTACCTGTACTATGTGCGGTTCGATAACAATAGTTCAGGTCGGGTCTTGTTCCGGCAGGAGATCAAGTTGTCGGTGAATTGACCGGCGCGCTTTTTCGGATGAGCGGTTCGGATAAGCGGTTCGGATAAGTGAGCGGCCGCTCAGGCCCCGTCACAAGGTCTCCACCGGACGACCGAACGCTCTTTTTTTCCTCACACCCCTTGCGCAGTTGCATCCGTAAGAAGTACGATTTCCTGCAACGAGGCAACGTGGGGCGTTTCATTCTCATTGACGTAGTCGCAGCGCTCGCTCTCTCTTTATTCTGGTATGCCTGGTTTGTCCGTTACAACCGGAAGCGTGCCGGCAACGTGCTGCAGTGGGTCCAGGCGGCATGCCTCGGAAAAGGCCACATCGGCGATCTGCGATGGCAGGCCAGCAGTTCGCGGTTGAAGGCAACTCTTCATCTATCCTCGCGCTGGTTTGAGGATGCCCGCCTCACCATTCGTCTGTTGCCGCGTCCGCTCCCGGTGCAGTGGGCCCTGAGCCGCTATCGCCAGCAGCAGGAAACGCTCACCTTCGAAGCCGACATGGGATTTCCCCCGGGCTTCCATCTCGATGTCATCCGTCATCGCTGGTCGGGCCGCTCGGGCACGCAAAAATCGGGCGCGCAAAAATCGGGGTCGAAAGCCTCGGGGTCGAAAGAATCGGCCCGCACTCGCGCCTGGACCATCAGCCGCCCCGGCCCCGTCATTCTGACCACCAAGGAAGACTGGCCCGTCGAACTCAACCCGGTGGTGAATGCCCTGGCCTCCTGGCGCGACAAGGATTTTGTCGGTGTCCGCTTCAACTCTACCTCACCGCATTTCACCGCCACCGTGGCGTTGGAAAACCTCTCCGATCAGAAAGCCGCATCCGCCTTGCTCGGCCTCTTCCGCGAACTGGCCGCCAGTTCCTCAGCGAAACAGCACTAACAAAGCCGGCTGCCGCGGGGAGCGTAGAACCCGTCGTGTGCCGCGGCCGATGCCGAGACGCGATTGTGCAACCAATCGTGCAACCAATTTTGCAATAAGGAGTATCAGAAATGAGGAGAGCCAGATGGCCGGCCTCTGGATTAAAATGGATTATTCTGTCTGTAACAAGGGGCGCACGGCGGGGGAAGAATCTATTTTGAGACTGATGAAGCTGAGCGCCATTCTGCTTTTCTGCTTGTGCTCGATCCCCCACGCGCGAGCTGAGGCAACGCTGTTCCTGGGAGAGCCCTACGGTTACGATGGCGCTCTCGCCGGGACCGGCCATGCGTCCGTCTACCTTAGCGGCGTCTGCGCCACCTCCCCGGTCGTCCTGCGTCTCTGTGCGCCGGGCGAAACCGGAGTCGTCATCAGCCGTTACCGCAGTATCGCGGGCTACGACTGGATCGCAATTCCTCTCATCCCTTATCTGTACGCCGTAGAAAAACAGGAAGACGTCCCGCTCTTTGTCGACGCCAAGCTGCTTGCGTTTCTGCGCGACCGCTACCGGCGCGATCACCTGGAATCGCTCGTTCCCGACCTTCCCGATGGCGGCACGCCCGGTGGCGTCTGGTACGAGTTGATCGGGGCCTCCTATATCCGCACCATCTACGCCTTTGAGGTTGAGACCACCCCCGAGCAGGACGCGGCGCTGATTCGCAAGCTCAACAACCGGCCCAACCGCCAGCGCTGGACGCTGGTTACGGCCAACTGCGCTGACTTCGCGCGCGGCATCATCGATTTCTACCATCCCCACGCCGTGCATCGCAGCATCGTCGCCGACCTCGGCGTCACCACGCCTAAACAGCTGGCCAGAACGCTTTCCTCCTACACCCGGCGTCATCCCGAGCTGCGGACGTCGCGGCCATCGGGCTACGCCATTCCGCAAGTTCCCGGCACGGTCCCGCGCTCCAGGCCCGCGCACACCGTGACGGAGTGCGCGCTGACGGCAAAGAAATACATGTTGCCGCTGTTCGCGATACACCCCTACATCGCGGGCGCCCTGATCGTCGGGTATGTGGGACACGGGCGCTTCAACCCGTCCCGGAACGCGCTGATCCTCGATTCCAGCCAGCAGTTGGATGCGCCCCTGACGCGCACCGATCGCCGCGACGCCGAGGACCAATTGCAGGAACTGCTTCGGACAGCGTCTGCGGAAAACGCTGCCGCGGTTGCTCCCAACTGGGTGTTCGTGCAGGCCGCCGCCGAGCCAGCCCTCGATGCTTCCGGAGGACCCACGCTAAAGGTGCGCCTGGGCGGCGAGGTCACGCCCGTGGGCATCGCACGGGCCAATATTCTGAGCATTCCGGAAGGCTTCGAGTTTGCCGCAGACCTCGTGAAGGCACGCTTGCGCGAGGAATTGAAACCCGCCGCCGCCCGGAAGACGGCGCACGCCGATGTTGAAAGCGATCTGGCGCTTCTGCGGCATCTCCTGGCGCGGCAGCCCGGAGATTTGGCAAGCACCGCCGCTTCCGCCCGGATTGTTGATGCAAGCAGGCGATAGCGCCAAACTACCGGGTTGTTGCTGAAATTTCGAGCGTCCATGCCCCGCTTACCTCTGCAAGCAAGATTGCAGCAAAACGCATGATCGGCCAGACCATCTCGCACTACCGCATCGTACTTCCTCACCCTCTGGAAAGACGCCGACCCCGACATCCCCATCCTGAGGGAAGCCAAAGCCGAATACGCGAAGCTGCAGTAGCAGGCGAGCGTCGAAATCCAAGTCTAAGTGGTCGACGCTGAATGCTCGGAAGGTTTTGAGTTGCTTGTTCGACGGCGTGATCGGCAGCGAGCAGAGTGAGCGTCCGCTCAGGCTCCTGCAAACCCATCACAAGAGCGAATGCCTCTCTCTTTTGAACTTAAATGTGAGCGGTTTGGAACAGACGGCCAGGTTCTTACTGAATAAAATTGTGTGGTTTCACCTGGATGCTCCACGTTCTCAGGCCGGAGCCCGAAAGCCGCGAGGGTTCGACATCAGAATCGGAAGCAGTATCAAATCCCAAGCGAAATTTCAGACCGCCGCAAGGCGAGAATCCACGGAGGATTCCATGAAGAGAGCATTCCTGTTGATCGTTGTACCGGCCCTGCTGGTCGCGTTGGGATTTGCACAGACTCCCGCGGCGAGCATCAATACAGACCAGACCATTAAGGGTTGCCTGGGGGGCTCGGACGGTAACTACACAGTTGTGGAAGACAGCACGGGCCACATTTTCAAGATCACCACCAACACTGTCGATTTCAAGCAACATCTGGGCCATGACGTAACCCTCATCGGGCGCGGAGCTAGTGGGGCGAGTTCCGCCGCTGCTGATAACAGCAGCTTTGCCGTCACCGAACTAAACATGATTTCCGAACACTGCGCTGCGGCGGCCGCCGCACCCACTGCGACTGTTACCACGCCTACGGAGACTGCCGTCACACCTGATGCAGCCGCTGCTGCTCCCGCTGCTACTACCAGCACACTTGCGGAGACAGAGGTCACACCCGCTGCGGACGCCGCTTCGACCGCTGTAGCCGTCACTCCACCTGTGGAGACTGCCGTCACACCCGCTGCGGACGCTGCTTCACCCGCTGCCACTGTCAGCACGCCTTCGGAGACTATCAGCACGCCTGCGGAGATTGTCAGCACACCTGTTGCAGCCGCTGCTCATCCCGCGCGACTGCCAGCACTTCAGAAACTGTCGGCAACACCTGCTGCAGCCACCATTGCACCCGCTGCGACTGCCAGCACGTCCTCGGAGACGGTCATCACACCTGATGCAGGCGGTACTACGCCCGCTTTGACCGCCAACACATCCTCGGAGCCTGTCAGCACACCTACTGCAGTCGCCACTACACCCACTGCGACTTCCAGGGGCTGGTCCTTATGGTTCTTGATTGCGTTTGCCGTGCTGGTAATCGTTATTGGCACCATGGTCCCTTTTCTCAACAGGTGGAGAAAACGGAAGAGTTTGGAACGGACGGGCGCCCCAAATCTTTCTTTTACCCGCGAAGCGAGTTCCGACCAGGGCAAGAGCGACTCGCAAGAACCACGCAAAGCTGCCTAATCTGAGTGTGGAGTAATGCAAATGCGGCGGAGCTGTTATGCTCCGCCGCTTCTTGTTTGCGTGCGCCGCCAGATTCAGAGCTACCGGCCGCGATGTCCGCTGCCACCATGCGATCCGCCACCGCCGCCATGGGACGCGCCACCACCCGCCGCTGCGGTATGGGAGGCGCCATGGGACGTGCCACCACGCGCTGCTGTGGCATGGGAGGCACCATGGGACGTTCCACCAGGTGCTGCTGTGGCATGGGAGGCACGTGCGGAGGCACCACCACGGGACCCGCTACTGCCCCTGGCGCTTACTGCCGATGGCCCGCCTCCACGATTGCCTGCTTCACGTCCACCGCCGTTTCCACGGCCCGCGACGTAGCTTCCTCCTCCACCACCGCTGAAGCGATGATCACCCCAGCCGTGGCCGTAGCCCCAGTTAGACCATGGGCCCACGCCTAGGAAGATCCCATTATAGAAATAGCCTGGCCCATAAAAGCCCATGGGTGCGCAGCCGTACGGTGCATAGTCGTAATAGCCGTATGAACAGACGGGCGGATTTATGCTGATCACGACTTCTGCATTGGCCGTTGGCGCCAAGGCCAAGGGTACGAGCAAAGCTGTTGCGCCGGCCAGAAGCAGACTGCGCCTTGCGAATTTGTGAACCACGCTCTTGATTTGCCACATTTTGTTATCCTCCGTAACTCCCGCTTTCGAATCGAAAGTTACATCTCCAGTATCAGGCCCTTGCTCACAGATAACTGGTCAATAACGACCGTTGTCCGCAATGCTCGTCTTTGGACTCGAAAAAGGTAGATAACCTATATCGGAGTTAAGCTTCGTCAGTATTAACCTGACCCAGAGGTGGGCCTTGTGATCGTTGACACTGTGAATGAATGGGATGGGATCATCGCCGCCATACTTCGCGTGCAGCGTTATGGGTTAGCCCAATTTGTATTTCGTGGATAGCCCATCGTGACAATAGTCGTAGCGATAACACCAGCTGGGGATTGTTAGTGAAATTGACTCCATAAAAATGTCGGCTCCCACGCCCTAGCAGTCCGTGGTAAAAATCTGATTCGTATCAGGGCACGCCTTCAGGCGTGCCGCAAGTGCCATGTTATGAATGCGCCTTTAGGCGCTGGTTCTTGGCCGCCAGAGTTTCACCGCAGCCTGCTAGTAGACCTTAGCTGGTGCCGACCAACCAAGGCTGGCTGGCAGACTTCGAAGCCTTGAAACTTTGCAACTTTAGAAACCTGTCTTCCCCGAGCTTTTCAAAACAATCTGAGGAAGTGAGCAATTTTGAACAGTCACACGATGGTGGGGAGACTAGCGTGGAAGATTCTTAACGGCGTTCGCTGAAAAGGCGGAAAGCCCGTCCCGCTGGGGACAGGCGCGGGGTCGGTTTATCGAGGCTGTGATGTTCTATTCCATTTGGTTATTCGCCGCAGCGCTGGCCGGTTGGGCCGGTGGCAAGATCGCAGGGGACGACGGATTCGGAACCGGTGCCGACATTCTCCTCGGACTCACGGGCGCTTTCGTGGTTCGTTGGTCCCTTGAGAAGATCGGCATCTCCCTGCAAGATGTGTACCTGCTTCTGTTCTCGATCTGGGGAGCAGCCGCATTCCCGGCTGCTGTGAGGCTTGCGATCAGACGCCACAATCGGTCAAAAGCACGATCCCGACTCGAAAGCGATTAACCAATGATGATGGATGCTCCCGTCCAGCTCTCATCATGACGTCCGGGTTCGCAGGCGCCCGGCCGGATGCTTTTATGGCCCCCAGCAAAGTTCGGACGACTGACGGAGTCGCCGACACTTTGGAGCGAAAACGTGAACGACAAAGTGGACAGGGATAAGTCGACGTTCGACTGGATAACTGAGCGTTCCTCATGCTCTCTACCGAATGTATTCAAGAAACTCAGGTTACAAGCTGAAGAGGACGTTAAGGTGCGCAACGCCCTGCGCCCCAATAACTCCCCTTATAAGTTTTCGGTGGCGGTCGCTGGCGGCGACTTTACGGTTCTTCTGGAGGCCAAGGATGTGCACAGGTCGGTAATCTTCAGCCTTGCCGAGCACGCGATTTTAGTGCGAGATGATAAAGGCAATCCGATGTTTGAGGTCACCCTGACCTTTAATGAAGAAGGCGAGTGCAGGCTGAATGTTAATAACGAGGAGCGCGACTTTTGGCAGGTTCGACGGATGGCTCTTGAAGAGCTATTGTTTCAAGGCTATTAGGCTGGGGTTCCCTTTGGGCGCAGGACGCAGAAGAGCGTGGTTGTTGACTGTCTCGCTGGCGCCGTAGACAAACGGGCGCGTCTCCCGTGATATCGGGTCCATCATCCCCAGCGGCAGCACCCGTCATTTCGGTTCCCAAGTGATCAATAAAGTGATCAATATTGAACAGACTGGTAGTCTTTTCCAATCGAAGGA
>PLHP01000158.1 GCA_003138955.1 Acidobacteriaceae bacterium
CGCCCGCCGCGGTCAGCCCCAGCAGCACACTGGTCAGGATGGGGGACATGAGGAAGAAGAATAGCAGGAAGCAGTGGTCGGTGGTCAGTAGTCAGTGGCCAGTTCGACTTGCGGCCCGGCGATCCGCACGTGGCCAGCTATAATCCGCTATAACTGAAAGCTGATAACTGACAGCTGACAGCCGCTCCCATGCGCTTTGAACTCTTCGTAGCAACTCGGTATCTTCGCGCCAAGCGCCGCCAGGCGTTTATCGGCGTCATCACGGGGATCTCCATCCTGGGAGTGGCGGCGGGAGTGGCTTCGCTGATTGTTGCGCTGGCCATCAATAACGGCTTTCGGCAGGATTTGCAGGCGCGGCTTCTGGGTTCGACCGCGCACATCAGTCTGCTGCGGGTGGAAAGCGACGGGATGCGCGATTGGCGTCCACTGCTGGAGAAATTATCGAAGCAGCCGCACGTGGTGGCGGCCGCTCCGGCGATTTACGAGCAGGTACTGATTTCGCGCGGGCCGCGGGCGCGCGGCGCTGTGTTGAAGGGAATGCTGCCGCAGTATGAGCGCAAGGTCAGCGATCTGCTGAAATCGGTGACGCTGGGATCAGCGGCGGCGTTGGAAGAGACGCCTGCCGCGGAGCCGGATGCTCGTGTGGTGCGGGGTCCCTTCGACTCCGCTCAGGGCAAGCTTCGACCCGGCTTGGGCGGGGCGAAGCCGCGTCACCACACAGACACTGCACAAGCTGAATCGCCCGACGATTTGAACGGCGTGCAGCAGCGCGTCGCGGCGATGCCTCCGATTATTCTCGGCAAAGACATGGCCGACGAGATTGGCGCGACCGTGGGGTCGGTGGTGCTGGTGACTTCGCCGCAGGGCGAGCTCACTCCGTTTGGCATGGTGCCGAAGTACATTCGCTTTCATGTCGCGGGAATCTTCAATTCCGGCTTTTTCGACTACGACTCTTCCTGGGCGTTCATCCGGCTTTCTGACGCGCAGCAACTGTTTGGCTTGGGCGACGTGATCTCGGTCATCCAATTCAAGATCGACGATATCTACCAGGCGGGCGAGGTGGCGCGCTCGCTCGAACAGGCCGCCGATCTTATTTCAGGAAGCCGCGTTTCAGGAAGCCACGGCTTCATGGCCACCAGTTGGATGGAACAGAACAAGCCTTTGTTCCGCGCGCTGCGATTGGAGCGCGTGGTGACGTTTATTACGATCGGGCTGATCGTGTTCGTGGCCGCGCTCAATATTTTGATCTCGCTGATCATGATGGTCATGGAGAAGACGAAAGATATTGCCGTGCTTATGTCCCTGGGGACGAAGAAGCGGCAGATCCGGCGCGTGTTCATCGCGCAGGGCGTCTTGATCGGCGTGATTGGGACCGCGATCGGGCTGATGGTCGGCTACGCGATTTCGTGGGCGGGCGGCCACTACCACTTTATTTCGCTCTCTCCCGAGGTCTATTCGATTGACTATGTGCCGTTCGCGCCGCGTCTGATAGACGGAATAATCGTGGCGCTGGTTTCGGTCGGGATTTCGTTTGTGGCCACGATTTACCCGTCGTGGTCCGCGGCGCGGATCTTGCCAGCCGAGGCGTTGCGGTACGAATAGAAGTCCGCTCCGTCTCACGAGCGTCTCTCCGCAAAACGCAGGGCCCGAACCGCTCCCAGTCTGTAGACTTCTTCGGGCGGCTGCGTTAAGGTTTGCCCAGTCGAAAGGAACGCTTTGGCCACCATCGGCACATCATGGAAAGCGTCTGTGCGGCCCCGGCTGCATAAGTTTCTACAATCCCAACAAAGACTCGTCTTTGTGGCCGTAGTGACTTATGCAGTGCTCGCGGCCCTCAATGCGCATACTTCCTTTGTCCTGGTCATAGGCATAATCCTTGGGATCGGCAACATCTTGTCTCCCATGATGGTTGCCTGCCATCGTTTTTATGAGGACCGCCCGTTTCCCTGGAACTGGATCCTTTTCCTGCCGATTCAGGCTGCTGCGGGCGTGGCTTTTGCTTTCGCTACCTCTGCGTTACTGTTCTGGACGCGACTGGACGGTTCCCCATTCTGGGTTGAGTTTCGCGCCAGCTTTCCCATAGTCATGGTGATGGTCATGGCCACCGGCATCGCCACATTCGCAGTCGGCCAGGTTCAGCGCCGGCTACAGGAAAAAAACGAGCAACTCGAAAAACAAGTAGAGAAGGGCAATGTCCGACTTCAGGTTCAGGAGCAGGAACTGGACCGCGCTCGCGAGATTCAGCGTGCTCTTTTGCCCAAAACGCTGCCGCAACTTCCTGGTTTACAACTGGCGGGCGCATGGCAGCCGGCCCGGGTGGTTGGCGGAGATTACTTCGACGTCATTCGCCTCGACAGCAAACGCCTGGGAGTATGCATTGGCGACGTAGCTGGCAAGGGAATCTCCGCGGCGCTGCTTATGGCCAATCTGCAGGCGTCGTTTCGCGCGTTGGCCACGGCGGATGCTTCACCTTCTGCTGTTTGCGCGAAGCTGAATGCATTTCTGTGCAGCAACCTTGCTCCCGGCAAGTTCATTACGCTGTTTTACGGAGTTCTGGACGCAGAGCGGCTCACCTTCACTTACGAGAGTGCAGGGCACTGTCCCGCGCTGCTGCTCAAGAAAGCTGGGCCAGTCGAATCGCTGCGCGGAGAAGGCGCCGTGCTCGGCGTTCTGCCCGATTGGACCTACCGCGATTCGATCGTGTCCTTAGCGGGTGGGGACCGGCTTTTGCTCTATACCGACGGTGTCACCGAGGCCGAGAACCATGCAGGCGAGGAGTTCGGCGAGACGCGACTCGTACACGCGGCCCGCCTGGCGGACGGCTCCGCGGAGAACACGCAGCGCAAAATCATGGAAGAGGTATCGGGCTACTGCGGGGCGAACTTCGCCGATGACGCAACCCTGGTAGTCGTGACTCTGGAGTAGGAGCCACTCTCCGAAGCAAACTTCGGCGAGAGCGCTGCCGCTGTGCTTCGTCGCGAATGTTCTCCCGTTTCGCCCATCTGTGACCACCGTCACATTGAAATTGTTTTCCAGAGGTATACAGTCTTTCGCATGGATCGTTTCCGCCTCGGAAATCGCGGGAACGAGTGGTTCCTTCTCATGGTTTAATGGAGCGGGGAGCCATTTCCGCTGGGTTGCAGCGGAAAGCGTCCGGCGACCTTGGTACTTGGGAGGGGACGTTTGCATCTAACAACTCAAGATCCTCTGTTGAGGGTCGAAGGGATAAGTAAGGTGTTTCGCTCAGGCGAAGCCGAGCTTGTGCTCTTTGAGAACCTGTCTTTTGAGGTCGCGAAGGGAACGATGCTCGCCATCGTGGGGCAATCGGGTGCGGGAAAGAGCACTTTGTTGCACATCCTGGGGGCGCTGGATCGTCCTTCCGCGGGTGAGGTATATTGCGCGAACTTCTGCGTGAATTCGCTTTCCGAGGATGCCGCCGCCGAGTTTCGTAACCGCGAAATCGGGTATGTGTGGCAGTTCCACTACCTGCTGCCTGAATTCACCGCTTTGGAGAATGTCGCCATGCCGCTGCTGACGCGCGGGCAAGCGCTGTCTTCAGCCGAAAAGGAAGCTTCGCGGTGGTTACGTGAAGTGGGACTGGAAGCGCGCGGGCATCATCGTTCGGGCGAGCTTTCCGGCGGCGAGCAACAAAGGCTGGCGCTGGCACGGGCGCTCATCACCCGGCCGCAGGTGTTGCTGGCCGATGAGCCTACGGGCGACCTCGACGGGCGCACCGGCGAATTGGTTTTTGAACTGGTCGCACGATTGCACCGCGACCACCAATTGACCTCGGTAATCGCCACCCACAACCTGGCGTTCGCACGTCGGTGCCATAGGGTTTTACGGTTGGATCAGGGCACAATAGAAGAAGTCGCGCCCGAGTCGCTTTCGGCGTAGCGAAAAGGCAGATCAGAAGGACGGGGTTACTACAAAGTGAATATCGCTTGGGAGATCAGGCGATAAATGCATAATTAAAGGTGGTAAAGTCAGGGGTTGGGCAGAGGGCGGGCGCTCCGCAGGAACTCGGGGGAATGGGTATATGTTTGAACGCTACACGGAGAAAGCCAGGCGCGTTATCTTCTTTGCGCGGTACGAGGCCAGCCAGTTCGGATCTCCTTACATTGAGACCGAGCACCTGCTGCTCGGACTGCTGCGCGAAGACAAGGCCCTGACCAATCGTTTCCTGCGCTCACATGCCTCGGTGGAATCGATCCGGAAACAGATCGAGGGTCACACCACCATCCGGGAAAAGGTTTCCACCTCGGTCGATCTTCCCCTGAGCAATGAATGCAAGCGTGTGCTGGCGTATGCCTCGGAAGAGGCGGAGCGGCTTTCGCATAAACATATTGGAACCGAGCACCTGCTGCTGGGATTGCTGCGCGAGGAAAAGTGTTTTGCGGCTGAGATTTTGCACGAGCGCGGATTGCGGCTTTCAACCATCCGCGAAGAACTGGCGCGCACCAGCCAGGAAAAATCCGCGCCGCAACGCGGACAGCGCGAGTCTTCTTTGCTGAGTGAGTTTTCCCGCGACCTGACGCAATCGGCCATGGACAGCCAACTCGATCCGCTGGTAGGCCGCGACAACGAAGTGGAAAGAGTGGTGCAGATCCTGTGCCGCCGCACCAAGAATAATCCCGTGCTGATCGGTGAGCCGGGCGTAGGCAAGACCGCCATCGTGGAAGGCCTGGCGCAGCGCATCGCGGACGGCGAAGTTCCTTCCTTCCTGGCCGACAAACGCATTCTGGCGCTCGATCTTTCGCTGATCGTCGCCGGCACCAAGTATCGCGGACAGTTCGAAGAGCGGCTCAAGACCATCATNNTTCATCGACGAGTTGCACACCCTGGTGGGCGCGGGATCGGCCGAAGGCTCGCTGGACGCCGCCAACATCCTGAAGCCGGCCCTTTCGCGCGGCGAAATTCAGTGCATCGGCGCAACCACGCCCGCGGAATACCGCAAGTCGATAGAAAAAGACCGGTCGCTCGAACGCCGCTTCCAGGCGGTGAAAGTTCCGCCGCCGAACGAGGTTGATGCGGTCAAGATTCTTTTCGGAATCAAAGAACGCTACGAAAAATTCCACGCGGTCACCTACACCGACGAGGCCATCAATTTTTCGGTGTCGCATTCGAGTCGCTATATTCCCGACCGTTTCCTGCCGGATAAGGCGATCGACCTGATCGACGAGGCGGGGGCGCGTGTGAAACTGCGCCAGACCTCGCTGCCGGAAGAATTGAC
>PLHP01000125.1 GCA_003138955.1 Acidobacteriaceae bacterium
GGAATTTCACCCGGGCTATCCTGGTGGGCCTTGAATTCCATCAGGCCCGCGGTGACCACCTTGGCCAGGTGACTCTTCTTATTGCGCTCCGCGACCTTGATCGCTTCGTCAATCTTGCCTTCGCGCAGCGCTCCGGCAACCGCGGGAGCGAACGACCGGGACTGATTGCGCGCCGCGTTGAAAGCCATCCAGCGGTCAATCATCACGCCGATCGACCACCCCGACATGATGAACAGAATGATAACCACGACTTTCGCCAGAATGCCCATCTGCTTCCAGAGCGAAATCGGGTCCCAACCGACCGAGCCCTCGTCAAAGAGCCAGGCGGCGAAAAGATGGAAATTACAGAGTGCGACTGCTGCCAGGTTCACTACCATGAGTTGCTTCTCCTCCTCAGAACTGTTTGGAACTCGCTTCTAACTCTTCTCAGCAAGCCCTTCCACTATACAGCGATCCCGGGCCCCTGTTACCAACAACTGGTGCCCACAAGCGGTTCGCAGCATGATCAATCGTTTGATGCAGAAAATCCAACGGCAGAACGGCCCGCAACAGCACCACGGCTTCCCGTCTCGCGAAAAGGTGGGACGGGGAGGGCTCTAAACCGCCACAAACTCAACCTTAAACCGCCATCGGCCGGCCCGGAGAATCTAGCTTCCGGACAAGCTAAAGACCACATCCACCTGGGTCTCCACCGCCACCGGCTCGCCATTGAGCAGATATGGCTTATAGCGCCACTGCTTAACCGCCTCAATCGCTGCCGGCGCCAGCATCGGGTGCCCGCTAATCAACTGCAGGTTCTGAATCGTGCCGTCCTTGCTGATTTCCGCCTGTAGCAGCACATGCCCCTGAATGCGGGCCTGTTTTGCCAGGGCCGGATAATTGGGCGTAACCTTCTTGATCAAAAGACCGGTCGACACGCCCGACGAAACGCGGATGCGCTGCGGAGTTGCGATTTTCGGGACGGCAACCGCGGTCGAACTGATGATGCCCCCGATCACGCCGCCCGCCGAGCCTCCAGGAATGCCACCCGGGACACCACCCGGAACACCACCGGCGCCCAGATCCGGGGGCGCTTCCTCTTCTTTGATCATCTGAATTTTCTCTGGAATCTTGGTCGGGGTGCGCAACTGGCCGTTGATGACTTCGCTCTGCACCTTCACCACCTTAACGGCAACGGCCGCCGGCGGCGGTGGGGGCGGGGGCGGCGGGGGGGGCGCCACCAGGAAGGTCATCAGCTGCGTCTTGGGCAACGCGTCGGTATAAATCAGGGGGATCAGGATCAGGATCCCGATGAGCGCGAACTGCCCAAAGAAAGACAAGATGGTGGTGCTCAACCGCCGCTTGGCCCTGAACCTGTTCCCTGACTCAATGAGGCTGTCTTCAAACATAGGCTTCTCCTGCTCGAGACCCGTACCAAAGTTTAGACACCGGCCGCATCCTCTTTGCTCCCGCTGTTTCGAGCTTTAAGCTCTCTAAACTCCTGCCTCTGCGGGCAGGTGAAGATTCTACGCCAAACAGCCCGAAATTCAGACCTTAACTTTTTCCTTCGGCTGCGCCGGCCCGCTACCCGACCGCAGCGGCATGGCCATCGGCTTCTTGCCCCGCCCGCCCCGCCAATCCTGGTACGCCACCAGAATCGGGGCGGCAATCGCAATCGAGGAGTAAGTCCCGATCAGGATTCCAATGACCAGGGCGAAGCTGAAACCATGCAGCACCTCGCCGCCGAAAAGGAACAGCGCAAGCACGGTAAGGAAAGTCAAGCCCGCTGTCAAGATCGTTCGGCTTAAGGTCTGATTAATGCTTTTGTTGACAATGTCCGCCAGCCTTTCCCGCCGCAGCAGCTTGATGTTCTCCCGTATGCGGTCAAACACCACGATGGTGTCGTTATTGGAGTATCCGATCAGGGTCAGGATGGCGGCGATCACGGTCAGCGAAATTTCCCAGTTCAAAAGCGAGAACGCGCCGACCGTAATCAGAGTGTCGTGGAAAACCGTCAACACAGCGGCAACCCCGTAGATCCATTCGAAGCGGAACCCCAGGTAGATCAGCATGCCCCCCAGCGAATAAAGCGTGGCCAGGATCGCTTGCTTGCGCAGTTGCTGTCCCACTTGCGGGCCGACGATCTCGACGTTGCGGATACCAAAGTCCGAGACGTAGAAGTTGTCCTGGAGCGCGGCAACGACGGCGGGATCTGCCACACTCTTCAACTCGTCATTGGAAATGGAGCCGAGCACGCCGCTTTTCGTCTTGTCGCGATAGTCGACAATCGCCTGACCTATCGCCGTGTAGCGCGGGTTGGCGTCGGCGCCCGATCCCAGGTGGAGCGGGTCCTTCTCCAGAAGATAATTCGCGACCGTCAAGGAACTGGAGTTGTTGAGGTCCTCCTTGCCCGGGGTAGCGTGGCTTTCGAGCGCCTGAAGGATCTGGATCTTACCCTTGTCGAGCGCCTGTTCGCTGGTCTCCTGAATATCGAGGGCGATCAGCACTTCGTTATTGGAGGCCTGGCCATACCTCTGAACGCGGGCGTTCTTCAAGCCGGCGCGCTCAATCTCCGAGTGAATAGCGGATGGATCGGGAGTATGCGCATACTTCACATAGACCAGCGTGCCGCCGCGGAAGTCGACCCCTAGCGGGATGCCATGCCAGAACGCCATCGAAAGCACTCCGGCCACGCTGAAGACCAGCGAGAAAACGAGAAAATACCACTTCTTCCCGAGGAAATCGATGTTCGTGTCTCTAAAGAATTCCACGCTGCCTACGATCCCTTCAAAATCTGCTATTCGCTATTCGTCGTTCGCTATTCGCTGTTTCGCCTGTCAAGCGTTTGCGCGAACAGCGAATAGCGAACGACGAACAGCGTCTTCTAAATGCTCAGTGCTTCGCCTCTTTGCTTCCGGCTCAGCACCCAATCAAAAATCACGCGCGATACAAACACTGCCGTAAACAGGTTTGCAGCCAGACCGAATACCAGCGTCGTGGCAAAACCCTTTACCGGCCCGGTACCGAAGATGAACAGAATCGCGGCCGAGACAATGGTCGTAACGTGGGTATCGACGATGGTGATCCAGGCATGGCTGAATCCCTGCTCCACCGCCGAGGGCGGTGTCTTACCGTTCCTCAGCTCTTCCCGTATGCGCTCAAAAATCAGCACGTTTGAATCCACGCCCATGCCCACCGTCAGGATGACGCCGGCAATGCCCGGCAGCGTCAGCACCGCTCCAAAGTAGCCCATGAACCCGAGCAGAATCACCAGGTTCAGGATCAGCGCAATATCGGCATTCACGCCCGCCCAGCGGTAGTAAATCAGCATGAAGATGAGCACGGCAAGCATGCCCACCATGGCCGCCCGAACCCCGGAACGAATCGAATCGGCGCCCAGCGACGGCCCCACCGTGCGCTCTTCCAGGTACTTGATGCCGGCCGGTAGAGCGCCGGAACGCAAAGTCATCGATAGGTCCTGAGTCTCTTGCGCCGTGAACCGCCCGTTGATGACGCCGGTGTCGTGAATGGCTTCTTTGATCACCGCTACTTCCTGCACCTTGTTGTCGAGAACGACCGCCAGGTAGTCGCCGACATGGGCGGAAGTGAAGGAGAAGAACTTGCGCCCACCCTCGCTGGTAAGGATAAAGCGAACCGCCGGCTGCCCATTCTCGTCGTTGGACGGTTCCGCTGTCCGAAGATCGCGGCCGGTCACGGCCGAGGCGCGAGAGATCAGGTACCACTGCTCGCCGCCCTCGCTGTTGCGCGAGCCGATGCTCTTGCCTTGCATCAAAACAGCGTCCGGAGGCAGCACCCCGCCGTGCTCCTGTAAAGCCGACTGCTCGCTCGAATACGGCCCGCCCAGCGATTGCTTGATTTCGAGCATCGCCGTGGACTGCATGATTTCCTTGACCCGCGCCGGATCGTCCACGCCCGGAAGTTGCACAAGAATCTGGTACTGGCCGAGGCCGTGCTCCTGGATCACCGGCTCGCTCACGCCGAGTTGGTCGATTCGATTGCGGATGGTCTCGATGGCCTGGGCAACCGCGCGGTTCTTCAAGTCGGCGAGGTTTTGGCCCTTCATCGAAACCGTCCAGGAATTTTCCGCGCCCGAGCTGGCGCCGTAATCCGGCAGCCGGTCGGCAATAATGTTCTTGAAATCGCTGGTCTGATCCGGAGGAACGCCCTTGACTACGATCATTTCGGGATGGTTCACCGGATCGGGCTTGGTAATCTCGGCGTAACTGATCTTGTGCGTCCGCAAGTCTTCCTTGAGGCGCGCAATCGCGTTGTCGGAATCGACGTTGACCGCGTCGTTGACCTGCACTTGGAGGATCAGGTGCGTCCCCCCTCTAAGGTCGAGGCCCAAATGAATGCGGTCGGTGATCGATGCCAGCACCCCCCTGCCCGACCAATCCTTCGGAATACCGAGGACGCCAAACAGGAAGAAGATCAGGAGCCCGAAAATGACTACCAACTTCCAGCTAAGGTTCTTATTCATGAAAACCAGTCGATCGTCGTTGGTCGTCAGTCGTTGGTCCAAACCAGAGTCGCTTCGCGAGCGGCTAACGACCAACGACTAACGACCAATGACTATTTTCCTTCTTCCGCCGTGGTCACCGATACCACCGACGCGCGGCTGATTTCGAGCTTCAGATTGTCGGGCGGCACGCGCAAGACCAGCGCATCGTCCTTGAGGCTGATGATCGTCCCGCGCAACCCGCCGCTGGTGACGATCCTGTCCCCGTTTTTCAACTCGCCCAGCATGGCCTGCCACTTTTTCTGCTTCCGCTGCTGCGGCAGAATCAGCAGGAAGTAAAAAATCGCAAAGATGAACAGCAGCGGCGCCAGTCCAAGCAGACTCGTGCCCCCGGGTAGCTGCAACCAAAACGCCAATCCGCCAGTCATACCAGACGACATCCCGGATAAAATGATTTCCACCGCCAAGTCGATCCTGTGTAACGAAATATGCGACGAAATACCTGATTAAAACCGCGCGCCAGCCCGACCCGCCCTCTTCGGGCCAGTCGAACACAACTCGGCAAAAGTTTGCTTCTTTCGCCGCTGAACCTTCCCCTGCGTGGCTTCGGGAATTCTTTTCTTCTTTGGCCGGAGGATCCTACAGCTTGCAGGCTAGAACCGGCGATGCCGCGCCCCGGTTTCGATCGATACGGCACAGAAAGAAACGTACCTTATCCCTAAGTTAAATAGAATGCCGGACGGCTCGCAACGTGTCAAGGACGAGTCTTATCCAATACAAGATG
>PLHP01000411.1:0-5573 GCA_003138955.1 Acidobacteriaceae bacterium
GTTGATGAGCGAAATGCCGTTGAGCACGGTGTGGCTGATCTTGACGACGCCGCGGAGTCCGGGCAAAGCCTTCTCGTCGACCTGTTCGTGGGCCAGAAGTTCCGGGTCATAGAGGAAATCCCGCAGGAACCAGCCCAGCTTCCACATCGCTTTTTGCGTGCAGTACAGCCGACCCACTATGGACTGCCCGGCCAGAGTGCGGGGCTCGAGAACGGAGAGTCGGAGGACGTAGAACGGTTTGTGGGCGTGCCAGCGGAACTGGGCGCCATCAACCCGAACCAGGAAGATGCCGTCGGGAATCTCCGGACGAGAATCGCGGGCAGTTTCGGCGAGGCCTGGGACTTGGCGTTTCATGCGACCACCTCCTGCTTTGGGCGCGTGTAGCTATTGAGTTGGCAGAGTAGGGCGTTGCGGTCCTTCTCGGCCCAGTCGGCCAGTTGCTGGACGAAGTTCTGAACCTGTTCGCGGGTGGCATCTCGAAGCGTCTTCGTACCGCAGAAGTCGACGGCATAGGCCTTTACCAGTTCGGGATCAAGCTTGTGCTGGCGGATGAGCTGGCACAGACGGTCCCGGACCTTGGGGCCAGTGCCATTCCCGTTTCCATTCGTGTTTTGGGGAGGAAGCTTTTCAACTCGATTCGGAATTGTCCCAATCTCCTCGACCGAGCAGATGCCAATTCCGTATGCCTTGCGGAGGGCTCGATTGACGGCTCGTGTCTCGGCCACGCGCATCTCGGCGCCACGGACGAGCGAGGAAACATTCGAAGGATCGGCGTCGCCGTAACCGACAAAGCCTCGACAGGTTCGAGACTTGTAGACAGTGGCTCGGAAGGCGTAGCGACTCATTGTCTGATCGGACAGCTGACGAACTGGCTGCACCTGCATTCCTGAGCAGTGGCAACGCTTGGCCAAGCGGATCAGTCCAGCGTGGGTCACGTACCAACCACCACTGAGAAGAAGGAGGTCTCCACATTTTAACGAGAGCGAAAAATTGCGGGTCAGCTCTCGCAATTGTTCGAGTTGAACAGGCGGCAAATTCTGGGATACAAATCGTTTCACAAAACGTAAGTTTTCGGCGATTAACATTTGCTGACTTTTCGAGCACCGGAACCTCATAAGCGTTCTCCGTTGTTGATCAATGGTGAACATTGTCTACCATTCTTGGCACTGTGTCAAGTGGAGAAATGATTTGCGAGGTGTAGATGAAAGTTCTAGAATCCACGCAGCTTATGACAGCTAAAGACGAACGGATTGGATTCAGAGTCTCCAGCGAGATCAAGGTTGCCCTATTGCAGATTGCTAAGAAGGAAGGCCGAAGCTTGGCCCAGGTTTGCGAACTGCTTCTCAGGGGTGGAATTCACGAGTACGAGAGAGAAGGATCGAGATACCTCCATCGCTCTTTAGAGCGGCCAAAAGAAAAGGGCAAGTAGTGCAACCGTTGAGTGGTCTAGGTGGGCCAAAGCCCCAGAAAAAGCCCGCGGCGGGACCCGCAACACAAAACCTGATCGCCGCGGGCCAGATTACGAAACGAAGCCAAGAAGTGCTCTGTTTTCAATGAACCAATTAAAGAAGCCTGACGGGTTCCGAAATATCGGGAATCATATTCCCTGATATCTGCTGAAAATTCCCTGTTTGTTCAAGGTCGTCACGCCAACAAATCCAGCGGAATCAGTGCCATATGAAGGATGGCGCGGCAATTTAGGCGCCCACAATAGAGGAAATTCCCTGTATTTTTCCCTGTTTGCAGGGAATTCTCGCCGAGAAGGGCTAGTGGCGAGCTACATGGGCGCCTTTTCCCCCAATGCAGACTTGGCTGTCGCGACGGCTGGAGGCCTCAATCCTGCAGCGCTGCACATTAAAGTTACTCTCTCTGACCGCCGCCGCACCTGAATCGCATAAGTTGTCTGCAAGGTAACGCCACCGGTCAAGTGACGGAGCGCACGTTCTTTGAGAGCAGTTGGCGAACTCCCACACAACCCGACGTGGGGTTCTGGAAATGTCACAGCATTCCCCGGGTTGTGTTTATTTCCGAAAGCCCCCTGCGGTATGCTAAATGGACTCAGCTGTTCTGCTCCGATAACAGATCCAAGACATGCATCGAGGATGCGGGAATGAAGGCTACATCAAAAATCGCGGTGTTTGATACCACTCTAAGAGATGGCGAACAGGCAGCGGGAACCCGCCTGGGAAGTCGTGACAAGATAACGCTCGCGCGCCAGCTCGCCCGGTTGAAGGTGGATATTATCGAGGCCGGCTTCCCGGCGTCGTCTCCGGAAGACTTTGATGCCGTCCGGAAGATCGCGCAGGAGATCGAGGGGCCTACCATCTGCGCACTGTCGCGGGCGGTTGCCGCCGACATCGAGTCCTGCGGCAAGGCGCTCGCCAAGGCCGCGCGTCCCCGCATTCACACCGGCATTGGCGTTTCCGACATTCACATCATGGGCAAGTTCCGCGACGAGCGCTATGGCAAGACGCTCGAAGGCAAGAAGGCAAAGCTCATGGCCCTGGCCGTGGATGCCGTAAAGCGTGCGCGCAATTGCGTGGGCGACGTTCAGTTCTACGCCGAAGATGCCGGCCGCGCCGCACCCTTGTACCTCTTCGAGATGTTGGAGGCCGTTATCGATGCGGGCGCAACCGTCGTCAACATTCCCGACACCACTGGCTACACCGTTCCCGAGCAGTACGGTGAACTGATTCGCGGCATTCGCGACAACGTTCCCAACATTGCGCGCGCAACCATCAGCGTCCACTGCCACGACGACCTTGGTCTGGCGGTGGCCAACTCCCTGGCCGGCATTCGCAACGGTGCGCGCCAGGTGGAGGGGACGATCAACGGAATCGGCGAAAGAGCCGGCAACGCCGCGCTGGAAGAGATCGTCATGGGCATTCGCACCCGCGCCGACTACTACGGATTGAGCACCGGAGTCGAGCCGCGCGAGTTCTTCCGCACCAGCCGCATGGTCGCCGACATGCTCGGAATGCCGGTCCCAGCCAACAAAGCCGTCGTCGGCTCGAATGCGTTTGCGCATAGTTCAGGCATCCACGTGGACGGCTTCCTGAAAGACCGGCGGACCTACGAAATCATGCGTCCCGCAGATGTGGGATTTACCGGGAGTCGGGTCGTCCTGACGGCGCGCACGGGCCGCGCCGGGCTGCGCTCAAGGCTGGAGAAACTCGGCTACGAACTCTCCAAGCAGGAGCTTGACACCATGTACCAACGCTTCCTTGCCGTGGCCGATAAGAAACAGGAAGTGCTCGACGAAGACCTGGCCGCTCTGGTTCACGATGAATTGCCTCCGGTCGAGCAGAACCTGAAGCTGGAGTACCTGCACAGTTACAGCGGTACGACAGCGATTCCGACCGCGACCGTGCGTCTGCTGGTGAACGGGAAGACGAAGGAAGGAGCGTCGATTGGCGACGGACCAGTCGATGCCGTCTACAAGGCGATTGCAAAACTCACCGCCACCCATGCGAAACTCTTGCGCTATGACATTCGCGCCGTAACCGAAGGCACCGAAGCCATGGGAGAGGTCACCGTACACCTGGAGATCGGCAACCGTCGCGTCATGGGTCGCGGCGCCTCCACCGACATCATCGAGGCCAGCGCCAAAGCCTACGTGGACGGTCTGAACCGGCTGCTCTGATTCGGGAGCAAGGACGCGCCAGGTCGGTCGGGTTTCCACTCGACCTGATCGGCGCCTTAATCCCGTTCTAAAATATTCCGTTACTGCCAGAAGCCCTTATTTATCGCTGCCCGCCTTTGGTGCAAACTCGATCCGATCCACCGGAACGAAAGTACCCGGAGTCATACCGATTACCGTGCTACCCCCTGATAAGTCCCTGGTCTGATCTTTTTCCTGGAGCGTTTTAGGTTGACCGGACGCAACGTATTTCCAGACTTTTCCGGTCTGCGTATCCAGCAAGAAAACCGTGTGCTGAACTGTTTCTCCGCTCAGCGAATCCACCTGAGCCGGAACCAACTGATAGCGCGATAATGCCGCTGCTTCAGCTTTTGGCGAAGACTTCTGTCCAACCGCAACCAGTATCAAGCACAGCACGCACAGAGCCAACAACCACCGCTTTACGTTCATTACACGATTCCTCCCTGAATCCGGGACAGCCTATCACTCTGCTCCAAGACTTGCACCGGCAGAAGTAGTCGCCGTCATGCGACGCTGATTCTGGGTGGCGCAGCACGCCCTAAGTGCCGGGTTCTGTGACTTTGTTTTAAAGGGACGCGGTTTCAGCCACGCTCAATGCGTGCAAGCGCGATTTTCCAACAACAATCGCCTTGAACCATTCCCAACCTCCTCACCTTCATTGACTTGCCGCACTCCCAGTCCTAAGATTTCATCCCAATGATCGGCCAAACCATCTCGCACTACCGCATCATCGAGAAGCTGGGCGGCGGAGGCATGGGTGTTGTCTACAAAGCTGAGGATGTAAAGCTCGGTCGCTTTGTCGCTCTCAAGTTCCTTCCCGATGACGTAGCCAAAGACCTGCAGGCGCTTAGCCGCTTTCAGCGTGAAGCCAAGGCAGCGTCTGCACTGAATCATCCGAATATCTGCACAATTTACGAAATTGACGACCAGCATGGCCCGGCGTTCATCGCCATGGAGTTTCTGGATGGACTGACGCTGAAGTACCGCATCGCCGGACGTCCGCTCGACACAGAACAATTACTGGATCTGGCGATCGAAATCGCCGATGCTCTCGACGCGGCGCACTCTCAGGGCATTATTCACCGCGACATCAAGCCCGCCAATATCTTCCTCACCAAGCGCGGGCACGCCAAGATTCTCGATTTTGGCCTGGCGAAGGTGAAGCCAGCAGCAGATTCGTCGAGCGGAATCACCGCCGCAATCACCCGAGGCTTCACGCTGGAGGAATCCCATCTCACCAGCCCCGGGTCGACGATGGGAACTGTGGCGTACATGTCTCCGGAACAGGCGCGGGCAAAGGATCTCGATACCCGCAGCGACTTGTTCTCCTTCGGCGCCGTGCTCTATGAGATGGCGACTGGCAAGCTCCCGTTTCGCGGGGAAAGCTCGGCTGTAATCTTCAAAGCGATTCTCGATGCGACGCCGATTACGCCCGTGCGGCTGAATCCGGAGGTGCCCGCGGATTTGGAAAGGATCGTCAGCAAGGCGCTGGAGAAGGACCGCAACCTGCGTTACCAGAGCGCGGCCGAGATGCGTGCCGACCTGCAACGGCTAAGGCGCGACACCGGGTCGCACGTGACGGCCGCGGTCGCTGCGACCGATCAGCCAGAGCAAACCCTCGCTTATCGAAGGCCGAGAAAACTCCTTTCTTATGTCGCGGCGGGTTTGTTGTTGGCTCTCTTGCTAGTTGGCGGGATTTACTATCGTGCTCACCGTAATGCGCGCCTCAATGGCAAGGACACCATCGTACTCGCCGATTTTTCCAACAGCACGAGCGATCCGGTTTTCGACGACACACTGAAGACCGGACTCAGCGTGGCCCTGAACCAGTCGCCATTCCTGAATGTGCTCTCTGAGAACACGGTGGCGGAAACACTGCAGCAAATGACCCGTGCCCCCGGAACAAGACTGA
>PLHP01000411.1:5643-7016 GCA_003138955.1 Acidobacteriaceae bacterium
CTGGAGCATGCGACGACGTCGTCGCTCGAAGCTCTGAAAGCGTACAGCCTCGGGCAGCGAGCCGACCGCGAGCAAGGTCCGGCCGCGGCTCTGCCGTATCATCAGCGCGCAATTCAGCTCGATCCCAACTTCGCCATGGGCTTCATGGCGGTGGGCAGCGAATATTACAGCCTCTCCCAGACTGGACGCGCGAGCGAATACCTCGCCAGAGCTTTCGAGTTGCGCGATCACGCCAGCGAACGGGAGAAGTTGGCGATCACTGCCACCTACTATCTGAACACCGGAGAACTCGGCAAGGCCGGGCAGGCCTATCGGGAGGAGATCGAGAGCTATCCCAGAGGCCAGGGTGCTCATCTTAATCTCGGAGTCGTGTATGCCGAGCAGGGGCAATATGAAAAGTCAGTCGAGATGTCGCAAGACGAACTTCAGTTGAATTCCGACAACGTGGCCCCGTATGACAACCTCGCCGACAGCTTCATCGCATTGCAGCGATTCGATGATGCTCGCAAAATGATTCGCGAGGCCCGGGCAAAAAAGTTAGAAGACTACATCACCCGCATGGCTGAGTATATCCTCGCGTTCTACTCCTCGGACTCTGCTGGCATGGCGGAACAACTGCAATGGTTCAACGGCAAGCCCGAAGAGAACTACGGCTTGGCGCTCGCCGCCGATACCGAGGCCTACCATGGGCGCCTGGGTTCCGCGCGGGAACTGGTAAAACGAGCGGTTGAGTCCGCTGTTCGCGCCGATAGCAAGGAGAATGCCGGGGTGTGGCTGGAAAATATGGCTCTGTATGAAGCCAGTATCGGCAATCGCGAGGAAGCACGTCAAAAGGCCGCCGAGGGACTCGGACTTGCGCCCGGAAGCCAGGGCGTGAACAGCGAGGCCGCGCTAGCGTTCGCTATGGCGGCGGAAAACGCGCAGGCTGAAGCCTTGGCGAAGGAAATGAATTCGCAGCATCCTTTGGACACTCAAGTACAATCCCTGTGGCTGCCCGCAGTCCGGGCCGAATTGGATCTGCGATCAGACAAACCGCAGGCTGCCGTCGAAGCTCTGCAAGCCGCCTCCGGCATTGACTTGGGGCAATTCACTTTCGTTAACAACATGTCTTGCCTGTACGACATTTATATTCGCGGTGAGGCCTACCTCGACGCAGGCCAGGCGAGCGCATCGGCCAATGAATTTCAAAAAATTGTTGACCACAACGGCATTGTCCGGAATTGCTGGACCGGAGCGTTGGCGCGCTTGGGTGTGGGGCGCGCGAACGCGTTACAGGCCAGGACATCGCACGGTGCGGATGCTGACGCCGCCCGTGTTCGCGCCCTTGCTGCATACAAAGATTTTCTCTCGCTCTGGAAAGATGCCGACCCCGA
>PLHP01000187.1 GCA_003138955.1 Acidobacteriaceae bacterium
AACCTAATTTGGACAAGAGTGGCTTAGACTCAATTCGAAGGACTGCATTTCATGCGGAATCTGTATGGATGTATGTGCTGATGCCATTTGGACGAGAAAGATTTACAAACTGGTGACAGACGTATGACAATTCCGCGTCGCGACTCGGCCTACGATCACAAGCTAAGCAGGTCACAGAAGGTTCCGTACCCCGTCACTCCCGGCGGTGGTTCGACCTCCTTCTGCTCCTGACTTCGCTAAGGAGAGACTACTATGCAGATTTGCAGGACCGCAATCGCCGCTTGCCTCGGCCTGGTTCTTCTCATGGTTTCGGCCCAGGCTCATGCACAATATCGCATCACAAACTTAGTTTCGAATCAAGTCCACCAAGCCCCGACCATCGATCCACTGCTGGCCAACGCCTGGGGATTAGCTCGGGGCGCCACAGGTCCTTGGTGGATCAGTGATAACGACACTGGCTGGTCGACGATCTACGATGCAACCGGAAAACAAGTGCCACTCCGGGTTTTGATTCCCACCGCCGGAAACGGACCGGCTTCGCCGACAGGCCTAAACGGCCCGGGCACACCGACGGGAATCGTTTTCAACGGATCGTCGACGGATTTCCAGGTTCAGGGCAAGCCGTCAGTTTTCCTTTTCGCGACGCTGGATGGCACAATCAGCGCATGGGCGCCGGGAGTAAACGCCAACCAGTCGACACTCGCGGTGGATAACTCGGCGAACAAAGCGATGTACACGGGCTTGGCCATCACCAGCAATGCCTCGGGGAATTTCCTCTACGCGGCGGATAACACGAACAATCACATAGATATGTTCGACGGCAACTTCAACCTCGTGAAATCGTTTGGTGATCCGGCGATTCCGTCAAACTTCTCAGTGTTCGGCATCCAGGACATTAATGGCGTGGTTTACGTCGCGTACGCTAAACCGAATGTCGGAGCCGACGGTTTCATCGACCTCTTCACGGAGGACGGCACCTTCGTGAAGACACTGATCCAAGGATGGCCACTCAACCAGGCCTGGGGCATCGCCGCGGCTCCCCCCAATTTTGGACCGCTGAGCAACACTCTGCTGGTTTCAAACAACTCCGTTAACGGCACCATCAACGCGTTTGACCCGATTACCGGGAAATTCGTGGGTACGATCAAGGACCAGAACGGAAAGCCGATCATCCTCAATAACTTATGGGGAATCGCCTTCGGAGGTGGGAACAAGACCAATGGAGCAACAAACGAGCTCTTCGTCACCGTGGGTCAGGGAATTGGCACCGCCGAATTGGCCGGCACCTTTGCATCCATCGTCTTCAAGCCATAGTTGACAAAAAGCTAAAGACGTAACCTGGGCCGCCTGAAACAGGCGGCCCGGGTCCAGCGGCGCAGTGGAACATATCTCTGTCCTCTCTCTGTCCTCGGTCGATCACGACGAGATCAAGCCGTCGCGAATCGCTCTCGGGGGCGGCGGCAGAAGAACAGCGCCACTCCCGAGTCGTCGGCGATGCAGAAGTAATCCGAGCGTCCTTCAGCGTTTCGTCCCGCGCGGTACCAGAAACGAGCTTGGAGGAGATCACTGGTGATCTCCCCGAAGCTGACTTCGCGGGAGTCAGGATTCGGGCGAACTCCCCCTCAAAACCCCGCCGGCCTCTGCTCTCGAACGCCGAAGATTTTCTCCAGCGCCAACCCCGCGCTTCCCAGCGTCCCCTCATCGAACAGCCGCCCGATCAGCGTCACCCCGTGCGGCACCCGTTGCGGCGGTGATAACTTGGGTAACGGATGCTGCGGGTCCGGCGCCCAGTCGCTCCGCGCCTTCGATACTTCCACAAAGCCGGCGCGCAAGGTCAACGACGGGTGCCCGGTGAAGTTGGTGATAACGAGCATTTCGTCGCGCAGTGACGGTACCAGGAGCAGATCGACACGCGAAAAAACACGCGCCATCTCTTCGGCGACCTTGCGGCGGAAGCGATCTGCCTGCACGAAATCGACTGCCGATAAGAAGCGCGACTGGCGAAAAATGTTCGGCCACGCATCGGGGACCTGCGCTTTGAGTTCGTTTACGCCTCCGCTGAGCGTCAAATCTTCGAAGGCCGCCGCCGATTCCGCGAAAAGAATAAGGTTGAGCGAATCGTACGGCCAATCCGGTATGGAGACCTCCACCGGCTTCATCCCGGCCTGCTCCACTGCCTTGAGTGCCGCGCGATCGACCTCGGTGGCGGGAGCTTTCTGCATCCACTTCGGGAAGTAGCCGACGCACAGACCCTTGACGCTCGCGTTGGCGTCGAAGTCGAGATGGCTGGGCACGCTGGCCAGGTCGCCCGCATCGGGACCGGAAATGGCATGTAGTACCAGCAGCGTATCTTCGACCGAGCGCGTCATCGGACCCAGCTTGTCCAACGACCAGCAGAGCGTCATCGCTCCGCTGCGCGGCACGCGCCCGTAGGTCGGTCGCAGCCCCGTCACCCCGCAGCGCATCGACGGACTCACGATGCTGCCTCCGGTTTCGCTGCCGATCGAGAATCCGACGAGCCCCGCAGCAGTAGCCGCTCCGGGTCCGGCGCTAGACCCCGAGGAACCTTCTTCGAGCAACCACGGATTCATCGTCTGCCCGCCGAACCAGATGTCGTTCAGGGCCAGCGCGCCCAGGCTGAGCTTTGCGACGAGCACAGCGCCAGCATCGTTGAGTCGCTTGACCACCACTGCGTCTTCTTTGGGCACGCGATTGCGATACGGCTCGGCGCCGTAGGTCGTCGGAATGCCGGCAGTATCGAGCAGGTCCTTGCCGCCCCATGGAATGCCGTGCAGCGGCCCGCGATATTTCCCCGCTGCGATCTCCGCGTCCGCCTGCTTCGCCTGCGCCATCGCATGATCGGTAGTCAGCGTGATCACGCAGCGCAGCTTGGGATCGAACAGCTGCAAGCGTTTGAGGTAAATCTGCGTGAGCCGTGTCGAAGTGAGCCGGCGCTGCTCGATCCAGCGCGAGAGCTCGGTCACCGGCGCATAAGCAATGTCTTCGTCGGTCGTGGGCAGCGGTCCCGGGTTGGCAGTGCTGCGGACGAAGCGGTCGCGCACCACCGCCGCCTTCACGTCCGCCAGCGCCGGATTCCACTTCGTCGCTGGAGCAAGCGTCGCCTCCAACTCCACCTTGCGCGGCCCGGTCCGGCGCTCATACAGCGCGGCCATGTTTGGTCGCCAACTCGACGCCGCGACCGCGACTTCGCTGTCCGTCATCTTGATTTGCACCAGCTTTTCCGCCTCACTTACCGTTGTGGGCGAGATCTCCGGGCCCACCAGCGGTCCGGTACCGAACGCCGGAGGCGCACCGGGAGTCGGTTGCTGCTGGGACTCGGGTGCTTGCGCACAAACACTGTGCGCGACGGCGGCGCCGATTAAAACGTTAGTGCTGTATCGGATGCGCCCCGCACTCATGCAGATAGCTTCCGAGCTCCGAACTAGGGCGCATTCGATACAGCCGTTTGCAGGAAGCCGCTAGCGATGGCGGCGGATGCGGGATTCCCTATGGGATTTCAATCGATTTTCGCTTGGAAAGCCTTGCCAGAAGCGGCTTTTGTCAAAAAGACAGTTATTGATGCTCATCGATCTAAACATGAATCCATCGCCTCAGGCTGGCTTCATCGTAGCGCAAGACCGATCCTTCCTCAAACCTCAGTCTTATCCAATACAAGAT